>DATAXS010000015.1:0-33047 GCA_036266715.1 Minisyncoccota bacterium | reverse complement strand
TCTTGCGGTGTTGGTATCGATGATCCCGTACTCCACTATAGCGTTTCCCGTTTTCCAGCTTCTTAAAGCTTCCTATCACCACTTCTTGCATATTCTCTCCTCGCGTAATAAATATTACTCTTTAAAGTATAACAAAAATTTAGGATAGCCATCACGAGAAGTTCATTTTGTAAGCTGCTATACTGGAGCTATGCCACTTCCAAAAATCGATACGATTGCACAAGACTTCATCCTCCCCGATCAGGATGGCAAAAACCACGCGCTTTCCGACTACCGCGGCAAGTGGGTGCTCCTCTATTTCTATCCAAAGGATGACACTCCGGGATGTACCAAAGAGGCCTGCGCCATCCGCGACAATTTTCCGGATTTTTCCAAATTGAACATTACCGTGCTTGGCGTGAGCGGGGATTCGGTCGCGAGCCACAAGCAATTTGCGGAGAAATACCAGTTGCCGTTCACGTTGCTTGCCGATGAAGATAAAAAAGTGGTGGGACTTTATGGCGCATGGGGGAAAAAGAAACTTGCGGGCAAAGAATACGAGGGCACCTTCAGGACCTCATTCCTCATAGATCCCGACGGGCGGATTGTGAAGATTTATGAGAACGTAGACCCCGGTACGCATGCGGCCCAGGTGCTTACGGACATCCACAGTTTGACAGTGTAACTTCATTATTTTTTATTTTGGTGCGATTGACCCTGCCGCGCAAATACGCGATACTATAGGCAGATATTTGCAAATTTCCTCCAGCTCCTTGACAGCCTAATATTTTCGAAAGGCCGTCATATTGCATTACAAATTAACTTCATGAAAAAACTACTTACTTATTTTTCCCTTATTGTTGCAATCGCGAGCTTCGGAGGTCTTATAGCTACGGCAAACGCCCAGGCGATCTCGCCCCAGGAGGCGACGCAGTTGCAAGCGACGTTGAACAGTGTCTCTGCTGAACTTGCCGCGCTCCAGGCGCAAGCCAATACGCAGGCTAATGGCGGAGCAACTGCGCCGGCTGCAGTCACCACGCCGACCGTTATGACCACCCTTTCCCCTGCCGACGCAGCCGCGGTAAACACCGCATTGAGCTCACTCGTGAGCGCGCTCTCCGGCCTTGAAACGGCCATTGCGCAGAATCCGCAGGTGGCGACCACGAATGCGCAGGGTATCAGCGTGGCGCTCCAGGGCATCGGCAAGACGCTTCTTGCCATCACGACCACGATAAATGGTGGTACGGTGGCTTCCGGCCCGGCGCTCGCGCAAAACTCAACTGGCGCAGCTGGCGCGAGCGGCAATGGCAGCATCGCCGCCGCAAATCCCCCGAGCCCGAGCACGGCAGGTGCAGGTTCCGGGATAGCGCCTTCTACCGCGTCCAACGGCAACAGTGCGCCTGCGGTAAATGCGGCTCCTACCGCGACGCCCGCAGCCGCTCCGCAAACTGCGCAGGTGGCATCCGCGTTCTCGCTTAAGAACATCCGCTGGCCCTATGTGGTCGCCGGTATTCTCGTGATTCTTGCAGTCGCCCTTTGGCTTTTCTGGCCGGGCGAAGGCGAAGACAACGATAAAAAGAACGTGGTGAAGAAATCCGGCGGCAATCCCGCACCGGCAAAACCGGCTCCTGCGGCCCAGTCGCCCCAGATGACGATTCTCGCCAGTTCCGGCAAGTCGGTCATCCCTCCCCAGCAGATGCCGCAAACCCCGCTCGCAAGTGCAGTCTCGGCACCCGCACAGCGGAACGACGCAGCAAATGTTCCGAAGATCGTTCCCTCGCAACCAGCTCAGCAGCAACGAAAACCCGCTTAACGCGGGTTTTCGGTTGTTTCGGGATGACTGCATGCCGCAATGATGATGGGGGCATGGTTAAATTCCCGGTTTGCAAGATACCCTAGCGAAAAACTGAGCGATGAAGCAAGAAAAATGGCCGCGCCGAACAAAACCTCTTTTTTATGAAGTCGTAGCCGTGCTTTTAATATTTCCACATGGCGATCCTACCATACAGGCCATTAAAACTTTCTAAAAACTGAGGTAACTTTCCCACTTCTCATACAACTCGCGCGTGGCACGAATGTCGCCTACATTGTACCGCGCGATGTCCAAGAATTTTTTCTTCTTAAAGAGCGGCCCTACATCATCCCCGCTCACGCCTCCCGCCTTGGGCGAAGGGATGCCGAACGCCCGCGACCAAAGATGCAGGCTTCCTTTTCGCCGTGTCGCCCCATAGAACGAAAGCATGTCTATGAGATCAATATGGATGGCGCTATTGTTGCGCTGTTGCCAGGGATAACGTCCCTGCATAAGATCTTTGGTCGGGCGAACTCCTTTTATTGCCGAACGGATCATAAGGAAGGGTACGTCAAACGTCCTTCCGTTGAAGGTGATGAATATTTCATAGCGCATGGCAAGTTCCCAAAATTTGCGCAGCATTTCTTCTTCGGTCATCTGTTTGAACGATATGCCATCTTCTTTCACCTCTTCGTTCTTTTGTCCCGGTGCCTGGTAATACACCGCGCCTTCGTTCTTGTGGTAATCGAGGAGCCCGATTGCGACGATCTCTCCCGTGAGCGGCGAAAACCCCAGTTCGTTCTTGATATCCTGAAGCGCGAGTTTGTATTCCGCTTCCGTGTCGGCGTCCTTTTTTATCCACTTGGTAAGGTTTTCTTGCGTCGCTTTGTCCAAGGAATCAAAATCTTCCCCGATCGTTTCTATGTCGATGACGAGCTTGTTGGTGGATGGCATACCATCAAGTATACCAATTATTTCGTGGCATTATAGATGGCCTGGATCTCGGCGGCGCTTAATGCCCGGTTGTAAATGCGGGCATCGTCCACCGCGCCATTAAAGTAGTTACCAGAACTGTCCGCGGTCTTACCGATGTCCACCGCGGTAGAGCTCACATCCATAGTCCCACTCACTGCAAGTTGCCTATCTAGGACGCCATTTACGTATGTCTTCAATGTGGTTCCGTCGAAGGTGCCCGTGATTTGATACCAGGTTCCGTTCGAGAGTGCGGTGCCGCCGCTCACGCTGCGCGTGTCGTACGACGTTCCTCCTATAAATATCTCCGTTTCCGGCACATTATTGCTGTAGATCGCAAGCACATACGAAGGGCGCTTGGAAATAACCTTTTCGTCGGTGCTTTGGGCGGCAAGTTTTACCCAAGCCATCATGGTCACGCCAGTCGTGAGGTTGAATGCTGCCACGTTCGGCATGGACACATAATCCGTGCTCCCGTCAAAATATCCCGCGTACGCGCCCACCTTCCCCGCAACGTAATAAGTGCTGCCGGTGCCTGCTGCGGTGCCGTGCCAGCTCCCGGTCTCGCCATTTCCCGACGCATCGGCGGTGCTTGAGCCGCTTCCCTCGTTCATCCCCCAATATCCTATAAGGCCGTTCACGTTCCACAACTGCGAAAGCGCAAGATTGTTGCCGATGGCGTCCACGGTAGGATAATTTGCGATCGGCGGATTAGCGAGGAGCTGGGCCTTATATTTTTGCGATTCGGGAATATCCGTGATCTCCCACTGGGAGCCGTTTGTGGTGTAGGTATAAAAAAGGCCCGAGGATGTTTGGTTCACGGGATCTACGGGGAGCGTGCCAAAAGGAGAGCCGGAACTGATGCTCGCGAAATTCGTGGGCAGCCAACCGGTTGCGGTGCTGGGGGTGCGGTACGTGGAACTTGCGGCGCAGTGGTATGGTGCGCTCGCGGGTAGCGCGGCAAGATTAAGTCCCTGACACTGATCCCCTGCCGTAGTCGTCGCATTTGCGTCGTATATGGAGACGTAGGTCGTGGAAGAGGTGCCAAGATTCGCCGCGCCGGTCACATCTTCGTTATAGAGGGTCACCGCTTCGTTTATGTCTGCGAGGTCGGAAAAACGGTTTGCATCGCGCGACTGCATGAGGAGCTGCGCAGGATTTAACGCGAGCACGACCACTGTGGCAAGGACCGCAATAATCGCGATCACAATGAGGAGTTCAATCAATGTAAAAGCACGCCGGGCTCCGGAGGAGGTTGACATCAACCTAATGTTAGCATAAGATAAATGGCGTTATGGCACATACCAAAGCCCTCGGATCAACCAAATTAGGAAGAGATTCCATCTCAAAGCGCCTCGGCGTGAAGCTCAACAGCGGCCAAAAAGTAATGGTTGGCCAGATCATCATCCGCCAGCGCGGAACAAAGTATCTTCCCGGTACGAATGTGATGCGCGCAGGAGATGACACGTTGTATGCCGCAAAGAGCGGCACGGTAAAGTTTGCCGCTAAGACAAAAACGAAGTTTGACGGTTCTCCCCGCCGCGCCACGCTCGTCTCGGTCCTTGAATAAAACATCCCGCCTAACGCGGGATGTTTTTTATTATTACCGTAAGGTCCGCCGTCACGCCCTTCTTGAGGTCCACGCGTACTTTGTGCTCTCCTGCTTCTTTTAAAGGATATTTGAGTTCCACATCCACCCGCTCCTTGGTCACAAGGTCGTGTTCGCGGAGTGCCTTCAGTATCGATTCTTTATTGACGGAGCCGAACGTCGCGCCGGTTTTGTCGGTTTTGAGCTCAAATTCAAGCTTGAGGCCCGCGATCTTCTGCGCGATCTTTTCTAAATGGCCGCGAATCTCGCGGTCAGCCTTATCGTGTTCCGATTTCATGTGCTCCAATTTTTTGAGCGCGTCGGGCGTGGCGGGTTCGGCAAGTTTGTTTACGAAGAGGAAGTTGCGCGCGTAGCCGTCGCTTACTTCTTTCACTTCAAACTTCTTGCCGATATTGCGGACGTCTTCAAGAAGAATTACTTTCATTGGTTGGTGCTCGTGGCGGTGCTTGTAGTGCTCGTGGAAGCGGGAGGGAGCGGCGTACCCGCGATCTCGTCGCCTACAACCTGCAAGGCCTGGGTAAGTTGGGGATCCTGCCCTGCGGCGACTTCTGCATCCGTGATCGGCACGACGTAGGTCGGCTGGAGGCCGTCGTGGTTAAGGATCTGGCCGGAAGGCAGCACCCAATGGGCTACCGTGAGCTTTATCGCCGAACCATCCGAAAGAGGTTCCAGCTCCTGCACGGTCCCCTTGCCAAAGCTGTGCTCGCCGACAAGCGGAATAGTGCGGTCGTCGTGGAGCGCGCCGGAAAGGATCTCGGCCGCGGATGCGGAGCCGTTATCAATGAGTATTGCCATCGGCATGGTATCCAACGCACCGCTCCCCGTCGCCGTATAGTCCTGTTCCGGCACGGTGCGGCCGACCTCTTTTACGATGAGCGATCCCGGCTTCAGGAAGTAGCCGGCAATGTCCACCGCAACCTCAAGGTAGCCGCCCGGATCTCCGCGAAGGTCAAGTACGATCCCTTTTGCGTTGGCATTCAATGCTTGCGCGAGCGCGTTGTAGAAATCCTGGTCGGAATCCTGCGTGAACTCTTCGAGCGTGATGACGGCCACATTGCCTTTCATGGCAAACGTAACGTCGGGCACGGTGATGTTCTCGCGCGTGATCTTGAAATCCTTTGGTGCGGACCACCCGCTCCGGAGGATGCCGAGCGTAACCGGAGTTCCGGCGGCGCCGCGGATGAGGTCTACTACCTGGTCAACCGTCATGCTTTCCGTGGAACTGCCGTTTACGCCGACCACTTCGTCTTCCGCCTTGAGGCCCGCAGCAGCAGCGGGAGTTCCCTTGAGCGCTGAAATGATCACGATATTGCCATTCGTATCCGTTCCCAGTTCCGCGCCGATGCCACCAAAATTGCCCGTGATGTCCTGCTGGAATTCCTGATTGTCGGATGGGTCAAAGAATTCCGAATACGGGTCGCCAAGCGAATTTACGAGACCGTTGATGGCGCCATATACTTTTTCCTGGTCGGTGGTGCTCGCGTTCAAATAATTGTCATTGATGAGCTGCCACGCCTGCCAGAACGTGCTGAAGTCCGCCGTCGTGGAACTCGGGGTTTGAATGTTGGAGATCCCGGTGACCGTGATATTTTCCGGTATTTTTCTCCCCGCAGTCCAGCCAAGCCAGAAGCCGCTCCCGATGAGCGCCACGGACGCGACCACGACGAGCACTATCTCCGTTGCTTTTTTACTCAACCTGAACCATTTGGCCATGTAGAGTCTATTGTATCACAAAAGCATGCCATCTTGCGGCTTGTCCTTACGGGGACGTGGCGTTGTCCAGCGACAACGCCACTCATACTTCACCTCGCGCCTCCGCATCGGAATGCGGAGACCATGCGCACTCGGTGAAGAATGCCCCTTTAAGGACAAGCCGCAAGATGGCATGCTTTATTTGAAAAAATTATCTTTGTGCATTAAGCTGAATCTAGAAAGTTCTAAGGAGATTTTTATGAAAGCCATGAAAATACCGACGCAGGTGCCGGAAAAAGGTTTTTATTACCACTACAAGCACGACGCGAAGGGCCCGGTCAATAATTACGCGTACGAGGTGTTGGGTGTCGGGATCCACACGGAAGATGGTTGCGTGCCGGAAGACGAGAACATGGTGGTCTATCGGCCGCTCTATGAATCTTCTGTCTACACCGCCGGCAAATTCTTTGACATCCGCCCGCTCGGGATGTTTATGGAGAATGTGACGAAGGGTGGCAAGACACTCTCCCGCTTCACGAAGATCACCGATTCAGGTGTTGTTACCATGCTTGAGACAATCAGACAGAAGATGTACGACTAGCGTTTTTCCTGGGCGGTCCGAGACAATCGGGCCGCTTTTAATATAGTTATCAATGAATAGGTGTAGTGACTTTGCTTTGTGCTTGTTCGGGGCATTCTGAGCCAAACGCGCTCGGCCTCCGCATTAGTATGCGGAGGCGTTTGGCGAAGTATGAGCAGTGTTTTCGCTGGAAAAACACTGCGTCACCGAACAAGCACAAGGCAAAGTCACTAACAAGCATTTCATTGAAGAATCGTTAAGAATGGATTAAAATATTCTTAAATGCCCAAGTCGCAAGGTGCCTACATAAAGGAGCTCAAGCGCCGGGCGAAGGAGTCGCATGTGTACCGGAAATACCAGCTTCTGGGATTGGAAATATCCCAGGTCCTTAAGGACGAAAAGCACAAAGCGCTCTATATAAAGCTTGCCAAGGAGCGCAATGGTGAGCGGCTTTTGCGGCTTGCAAAAGAAGTTGCGGAAAACCGGAACGTCAAGAATCTCGGTGCATATTTTATGACCGTGCTCAAGGCGAACACGCAAAAAGCAGGTATTTCAAAAACCAATGGCAAGTGAAATCCTCGTGGTCGCAAATAAAAAAGAAGAAAAGTTCCTCCGCAAGAAAACGGCGGATTTTGACTTCAAGAAGTTCACAAAAAAAGAGATAAGCGATCTCGTGAACCGCATGCGGCGGATAATGCACGAGGCAAACGGCATCGGGCTTTCCGCGAACCAGATCGGGCTCAACTTGCGCATGTTCGTGGCGGAAGTACCGGACGCGGAAGGCAACCCAAAGTTTTACGCCGTCTTTAATCCAAGGTTGGAAAAATTGAGCGCGGAGAAGGCGGTATACGAAGAGGGATGCTTGAGCGTTCCCGGCAAATGGGGCGACGTGGAGCGGCCGGAGAAACTCGTCTTGAGCGGCACGGATCGGCACGGCAAGCCGGCAAAGATAAAAGCCTGGGGCCTTCTTGCGCGCGTCTTCCAGCACGAGATGGATCATCTGAACGGCAAGCTCTTCATAGATAGGACCAAGCGTATCCGCGTCACGGGATTAAAGCCCGCCGCCACCGCAAAACGATGAAGTATGTATTTTGGGGCACGCCACGCTTTGCGGAAATAATTCTTGACCGCATGATCACCGCCGGGATGCCGCCCGTGGCACTCGTCTGTAATCCCGACAGGCCCGTGGGGCGTAAAAAAGTGATAACTCCCCCGCCCACGAAGCAGCGCGCTATCAGTGGCGACTCCTCATTCATAGATATTCTCCAACCGGAGCGTTTTGACGAGGCGTTCATAAAGCGCCTCAAAGCGATCGAGCCGGACCTCTTTGTGGTCGCCGCATATGCAAAAATACTTCCGAAAACGATTTTGGATATCCCTCGCCATGGTACGTTAGGCGTCCATCCCTCGCTCTTGCCTAAATATCGCGGCGCGTCCCCCATCCAGTCGGTGATCCTTGCGGGTGAGCATGAAACGGGAGTCACTCTTTATCTTATGGATGAAAAGATGGATCACGGGGCAGTCGTCGCGCAGGAAAAGTGCCCAGCGGGCGATGGAACTATTGGCTATCCTGATCTCGAGAAAACTCTTGCAGACCTGTCTGCGGGACTTTTAGTAAAAACCCTTCAGGCGTTCGCGGATAAAAAGGTGGCGGCAAAACCGCAGGACGAATCGCGGGCAAGCTATACCAAGAAATTTACCGCCGAGGACGGCTTTGTTTCCGAGGACGACCTCCGGAAGGCGCTTGGCGGCGGTGATGCGGCAGGGGCGGCGAGCATTGTACGGAAAATAAACGCGCTCACTCCGGAGCCCGGCGTATGGACGAAAAAAGCCGGAACACGCGTGAAATTGCTTGCTGCGCACGTGCGCGACGGGGCGTTGATACTTTCCAAAATACAAGAGGAGGGAAAAACACCCAAGGCACCCTAGCTGCCGTTATCCGGTGGATTTTGTGAATGTGACGGACAGGGCCTCCCGGACAGTTATTTCAGATGCTTCTCCACCTCGCGCCAATCCACCACGTTCCACCAGGCGTCAATATACTCCGGCCGACGATTCTGGTATTTCAAGTAATATGCATGTTCCCACACGTCCAAGCCGAGCACGGGCTGTTGACCCTTCATAAGCGGACTATCCTGATTGGGAGTTGTGGTGATGACGAGTGAGCCCTTGTCCCACACGAGCCACGCCCATCCGGAGCCGAATACGCCCGCCGCAGCATTCGTGAATTGTTCTTTGAATTTTGCAAAATCGGTGAACGCGCGCGTAATCGCCTCCCCTATTTTTCCCGAAGGCATTCCTCCAGCGTTCGGGCCCATAATGGTCCAAAAGAAAGAATGGTTGCTATGGCCGCCTCCATGGTTGCGCACTGCGGTCCGGATATCTTCCGGTACCTTATCGATGTTGCCGAGTAATTTTTCAAGCGGCGTATCCGCGATCTCCGGATGCTTCGCGAGCGCCTCGTTCAATTTCGTTACATACGTTTGATGGTGTTTCGTGTAGTGGAGTTCCATCGTTTTTGCGTCTATATATGGCTCAAGCGCGTCGTAGCCGTACGGTAATTTTGGCAGTTCGTAGTTCATACGTTTATTTTAACATAATTTACATCCACGTTTTATATTTTAGGGAGATTTAATCTAAATTTTAGAGAAATTTAATGATCAGCGAATATACTGACAGCATCCCCCAACCACTATGAAACTGGCATTAAGAGAAAAAGCCATTCAATTAAGGATAGCGGGTCACTCCTACCGTGAGATCATGGCGGAAGTTCCCGTCGCAAAATCCACCATTTCTTTATGGTTGCGGTCGGTTGGGCTATCAAAGCAACAGAAGCGAAGATTGACGGAAAAGAGGTTGACGGCAATCCGGCTTGGCGCAAAAACAAAACATGACAAGCGTATAGCGGTCACAAAAGAGATCATGAAGGGAGCCATGCAAGAGGTCGGCGAAATAACGGACCGAGAGCTTTGGCTCATAGGAACGGCGCTTTATTGGGCCGAAGGATCAAAAGAAAAAGATTACGCGCCTGGATGCGGCGTTCAATTCAGCAATACCGATCCCGCAATGATCCGCTTATTCATATATTGGCTGAAGAAAGTATTTAATAAAGACTTGGAAGACCTTATTATTGATATTTACATCCATGATTTGTATCGTTCTCGTACCCTTGAGATAAAGCGTTTTTGGTGCGCGGCCCTCAAATGCGAACCCGAAAATATTACCCACGTCTATTACAAGAAGGGTAATCCAAAAACGTTACGGAAAAATATCGGGGTTTCTTACCACGGAACCATACGACTGAAAGTAAGGGCTAGTTCACTGCTTAACCGCCGTATTGTCGGATGGACCCAAGGCATGATAGAATGTTTGCGATAATTGGGGGGTGGTGCAATTGGTAACACGTCTCCCTTTGGAGGAGAAATTCCAGGTTCGAGTCCTGGCCCCCCAGCAAATTCCCCAAAATTATTCTACTGTTCCGTCTTTGAAGAACGCTCCCCTGACCGTTTTGACGGCAAAATAGAACGCGATGAAAAAGATTATTGCGAGCGCCTGATTGGCGACAAAGAACGCCGTGCCGTTCCTCAAGTATGCTTGTACGGCGTAATCCTCAAACACAAGCACTGCGGCGCCCGAGATTATCATGTCGGTCAGCATCATCCATTTTTGCGTGGGCGCAAGGAACCCGGCCGCAAGCACAATAATAAGGATGGCCAGAATGGCAAAGAATGTGGGAAGTGGCACGAATGACTGGAGGAACGGGAGCGATGCGAGCATGACGAGTGCTGCCACAATAAAAAGCCGTCGCACGATGTCGCCATAATAGTGTCCGATGCGGGGCATTTCAGCCATACGATTATTGTATCATGACGGCCTGCTTGCAAGCCGCCGCCTCGTCAGATGATCCGCTCGTAGTGCCGGGCAAAGTCTCCGGGATTTTTGCCGTCAATACTGAGCCATGTGAGCCACCGAGGGACCACTTTTACGCTTATATAATCTTTATTAAGGACCTCGAGGAGTGGCCAGTGGTATGGTTCCATCGCCCGTAGCTTTTTTGATATCCGCAAAACAATACCTTCCTGCTTGTCGGGCACGAGCTCTGCATGGCCGTTACCCTGGACCATAACTATTCCCCGTTCACCCCATGCGGTGAAGGCAACATTCTTGTTACTGCCGATATTTTCCGCCTTTTTGCTTTCGCGGGACGTGAGGAAATAGAACGTGAAGTCGTCGTCCATGGTGTAATAAACGGCAGCTACCTGCGGTTCGCCAGATTTTCCCGCAGTCGCGACCGCCATGACCACGTTGTCCTTAAGGAAGATGAGCGCTTCTTTGCGCGCCTGGCTGTTGTTGTCGAACATGGTTATGGAAGTATTTGATAAAAATTTTCTTTATGGCCTTCTTCGCGGCCGAGGTCGAGCGTAAACCAACGTATCCAAGTTGGCTTTATCTTGATTATGGCGAAATCCATTCCTCTGGCATGGAGAAGGGGCCACGTCTCCCCGCCCTGCTCCACGAGCCACGGCAACATTTCCATAATGGTCTCGACTTGTCCCTCCATGAGCACTTCTGCCGTTCCCTGTATTTGCACGGTCACGGGGCGGTCAGAGTCAAAACCGACCGTCACTGCGGCCCGCGCGTTGTGCATGATATTCTGAT
The DNA here is from genome assembly GCA_036266715.1 of Minisyncoccota bacterium. Classification (GTDB taxonomy): domain Bacteria; phylum Patescibacteriota; class Minisyncoccia; order UBA6257; family 2-01-FULL-56-20; genus DATAXS01. Next base: position 21,764 of record DATAXS010000015.1, on the reverse strand, counting down.
ATTTTCTTGATGACTTCCTCGTGGCAAAGCTGATCGCAAAATCGTTATCCACTACAAAGGTGATTGTAGCCGACTGGGGTTCCCCTTCGGGTGACACGGTGGAGACAACCGCCGTGCGCTGGGTTCGCACAAATTCGATCGCCTTCTCCTTTTGAGATGTCTTATCGTCCATGCAATCAGTATATCAAACCGGGAATGCTTCCTCTTTAAAGTTCAGCTACAATGAACATGTGGAACAAAAACGCAGTAAATTCATTGAGCGCTTTCGGCGCGTGCGGAGCTGGTACGGCCGGTGGGAGCGGCCGCTTTCCTCGCTCTCGCTCATAAGTGGTTTCGTGTTTGACGCGCTTGCACTCAAGCGCGTGGATGAGTTTTGGGAAATCTTTTGGGTCATTGTGCATCTGCTTATCGTCGGATTCGCCATTCTCGTCGCGAACCGCATTGAGAACAATCCTGGTGACGAAAAGGACCCTGCAAAGTTCCACTTCTGGCTCGTGAACATTATGCAATTCTTTTTCGGTGGCCTGCTCGGGACATTTCTTGTGTTCTATTTCCGGAGCGGGTCGCTTGCCGTGAGCTGGCCGTTCTTGCTTGTGCTCGCTGCGGCATTTTGGGCAAACGAATCGCTCAAACACCACTATGCGCGGCTCACCTTCCAGGTCGCGCTATTTTTCCTTTCGGTCTATGCATTCGCCATTTTCTTTGTGCCGCTCCTTATGCACGAGATCGGCCCCACGGTATTCATTGTGAGCGGCCTCGCGAGCCTGGCATTCATCGCCTTATTCCTCCTCGTCATAAAAATTCTCTCCGGGGAAAGGTTTCACGGCCAGTTGGGCAAGCTGATACTCCTCGTGACGGGTATTTTTCTTGCGGTAAATATTTTATATTTCTTTAATCTCATCCCGCCCTTGCCGCTCTCGCTTTCGGACGCGGGCATATACCAATCTTTTTTGATCAATGGCCCCGGCAACTACGTGGCGCAGGCCGAGGCGCCAGAGCCGTTTGCTTTCCTGCACATCTATCAAGATGTGCACATTGTGCCGGGCACGCCGCTCTATGCGTATAGCGCCGTGTTCTCACCAACGTCATTCAGCACTACTGTGGTCCACGAATGGCAGTTCTATAATAATGGCACGGGTAGTTGGATAACGCGCGGGCGCATCCCGCTCACGGTCACGGGCGGCGGGGCAAACGGCTACCGTACCTTTTCGGAGGAATTTGACCTTACGCCGGGACTTTGGCGCGTGAACGTACTTACTCCAAGTGGCGCTGTGATCGGACGGCTTGATTTCAATGTTATCTACGCAAGTACCACCCCTGCGCTCCAAACCCAGATAATTGATTAAAAAGCGGTTATACTATAATACTAATACTTGAAATACTACTAGTATGGCAAAATTGCTCGCTGCAATAGGCGCTCTGCTCGCCAAAACCGTCGTGACTGCGGGGCTTTCCTTGGTCCCCCAGCCCGCCATCATCATTCAGGATCTGCCGCTTACCGTTGCTTCCATCACTACCTCTACGGTCGCCGCTGCCATTGACACGACTAGTCTTGCGGCGACGGTCATTAGTGGACCCGCCACGACATCCCTCTTGAGCGCTTCTGCCGCGTTCGCCCTTGTTGCCGCGGGCGGAGTTTCCGCCGGTACGGGCGCCGTCACGCCAGGACTCCTCCCGCAAGTGAAATTTTTATCACACAAGCTTACGGGGACGGCGAAGCTGTCGCCCGCGTCTCCTGCGCTGAACGCGGCGCCAAGCCCGGCGCCCCAAGTGGCCGCCACACCGATGATTCCAAAGGCCACGAGTGCCATCACCCCGGCCCCAACGGCCGCGGCAGGAAAGACCGTCGTGACCACCGCATCTTTTCTGAACGCCACCACGCTTTCGTTGAAAGAAGACCGCGATGGGCCGTATGAGGCCGTCCTTACGACCGCGCCCGCGGACGGCACACCATTCATCTGGGGCCTTGGCCAGTCAACGATTGACGGAAGCGGCGGTGTTCCCTCATTTTCGGTTTCATCCACGTGCAATCCCATCCCCAACATGCCGCTCGTCACTGATACTGACCAAAATCCGACGTTCAGCGTCCGCACCACATACACCTGCACGATCGGCCTCGCCGCACTCTCCGGCTCGGACCAATCGGTCCACACAAAGCAGTTCACGTTCGCGACCGATCCCGGACAGTTCATCATCATTCCCCCTTCTTCCATGGATACGGTTTTAAACAGCAGTAATAACCAGGGAGGATTTGTATTTGATAACGAGGATACGGAACCGGTGACCGTGACAGGCTTCGCCATTAATGTTTCCTACACCGCGCTCAATACGGGCCAAGGGCCACTCGTGTTGCGCTTTCTTGATCCGGTAAGCGGCGCACCGCTCACCGATTACCACCTTGAAAACCTTGCGTTGGATCCCACCACGCAATATACCCACACCGGCACCGACATCCAGATACCCGTCTCCTTTACCATTCCCGCATCAAGCCAAAAGCTGTTGCCGATTGAACTGCTCGGGGTCCACACCGTGAGCATCACCGGCGTGAATCCTGCGGTCACTATTACCCTACAGACGGTATCGACCAATCCGAGCGATGCCAAGACCATCCTCGGACAGGCGCAGATATCCTGGTCTTGCGAAGTGCCCACCACCTCGTATGACCCGAACGCCACGAGCGGTGCGCTTGCGAGCGGCTTGGCGTGCCAGTAAACAAAAAAAGGCCTTGCGGCCTTTTTTTGTATCTTCCTTGCGGCTGTCTATTTTCCGAAATGGAAATTGAACAGTCCCCGCATAAAGCTTCCAACCTTGTTCTTAAAGGAAGTAGAAACAGAGATGCTCGTTGTTCCATTCTCGTGTCCATTCCCGTTCCCGTTACTGTTGCCGTTTCCTTTCGGAAAGTTGGGAGGAGTGACGGGCATGGGCCGTGGTACCGTGATGCTGTAGTCGCGCACCACGTTCGCGTCCACGGTAAAGGGAGTTGAGGAACTCACTGTTCCCGAGACGCCAACTTCGTCGCCGACGGCGAGCTGGGCCGCGGGGGTGGTCGTCGCTTCGTTGTAGCGGTACCAGAACTCCAGCGGCATGCCGCCGTTCAGGTTCCCGGACCAGTTCACGGTGTACGTGATGCCCCAGACCTCTGCCTCAAACGAACCGCTCGCAATGCTCGTCACCGTCATGCCACGGGCGAGAAATGCGCCGTTCGTGCCGATGGAAAGCGAAGGAGGGTTCACGCGCGGCGCGGTAGGCGCAGGCGTGGGGGTCGGTGCGGGCGTCGGGCTCGGGGAAGGGCTCGGCGAGGACGACGGAGCAACGTAGGTCTCCGTGACCGTGCAGGCGTCCACTTCTCCCGCAGTGATCGGCCCCGCGCAGTTGCCGCTCAATGTTTCCACGTAGTTTGGCACCGAAGATGCGCCCACCGCATAGGTGGTGCCACCGGCCACAACAACCGCAGTATTTGCGTTTGATCCCGCGAAGGACGAAGGCGTGGCATCTGCGCCACCCACGGTGACAGTGAATTCATTCGCCGCCGCGCTGCCGCCCGCAGTGTTGTTCACTAAGAGGACGATGTTCAACGTGCTCGTCGTAACGGGCGGTACGATGCCCGTGACTGACTGCTCGCAGGTTGAAGTGGCAACCGAAGAAGAGGCATCCGTCACGGTTATGCCGGCCGTGTAGGTGCCGTTCGCCGTGTAAGTGCCGCCCGTCGTGCTTGCAGTGGAACCGCTGATGCTTGAATCACCGGACCAGGCAAAGCTGTAGGGTGCCTCGCCGCCCGTCGCGACTGCGGACCAAACGATCTGGTCCGTGCCCGAGGCGGTTCCGGAGCAGGAAACGCCAAGCGGCGTCGTATCGGCGAATGCCAACGTGGACACGATGATCGCCCCGAACACCACGACCGCCGCGTATCCCGCAAATTTCAATTTATTCATGTTTATAATCAATCAATTTGCGACCTTTTCTTAGCTGTGTTTTAACCGTCAAAGGGATATACGACACCGCGGGAATGCCGTTACATCGCCCGGCGTGACGGAGCAATCCCCTAACATCGTGCGTATAATTTCGTATAATAATTTAGAGAACAGGCAAAGGTCGATAAAATCAGATGGGTAATATCAAATGTCTAAAACAGGAATTATCGTGCTCGTGGTAGCAGTGGTCGTCGTTGCGGGCGGTATCTGGTGGTGGATGGCAAGCCAAAACGGCCCGGGTAACTCCCCCGCCGCATACGCCACGCCAACCCCAATGATGCAAGAAGTAACGCCAACGCCCGCTCCGGCGGACACGTCACTCAGCGCAACCGGAAGCTCCAACGCCGACCTAAACGCCGACCTCTCGCAGATCGACGGCCAGATGAGCGGCATGAACTCGGACAATGCAAGCATTACACAAGGCATGAACGATCAGCCCGTCCAGCAGGAACCTCCGCAATAACCATGAAAAATATAATTATTAAAGCAACGGTAAGTACGGTGCTTGCGGCGTCCCTGATGGCCTTGGCAATCATCCCCGCTTCCGCGCAAACTGCGGCGAGCGTCGGTATCAACGCATCGGCATCAATCACGACGAATTCGAGTGGTACGGGAACCTCCGTCGGCGTGGGAATAAGCGCAAAAGCCAAGGTGCTTGCCACGGTCATTACGAACGCAACCACGCGTGCCGACCAGGAGATCACCCGGCGTGTGAATTCGCTCAACGCGTTGAGCACCCGCGTGAATGCCATGGTGAAGGTTTCGGCAAGCGACAAGGCGAGTTTGTCCTCCACTATAGAGACGCAGATCACGGCCATGAACACGCTGCAGGCGCAGATCGCGGCGGATGCGACGGCGAACTCCACGAGCTCGCTCAAGGCGGATATCCAGTCCATCACAAAGTCCTACCGCATTTTTGCCCTTGTGATCCCACAGGGCGCAATAGAGGCGGCTGCTGACCGCGTGATGACGATCACGGGACTCATGACCCAACTCACGGGTACGCTCCAGACGCGCATCACGGCAGCGCAATCCGCCGGCGTGGACATGACAACCTCGGTTTCCGCACTTGCGGACATGAACGCCAAGATCGCGGATGCCAACACGCAGGCCCAAGCGGCGGTGAGCGAGACGGCAAGCTTGCAGCCCGACAACGGCGTGCAGTCCGTCATGGCGTCCAATACTGCGGCGCTCAAGGATGCGCACACCAAGATCCAAGCAGCCCAGCAGGACCTCGTCACGGCCCGCGCGGACGCAGGAACGATCGTAAAGGCACTACTTGCGGTGAAGGTCTCTGCGAGCGCAAGCTCCACGACCTCGGCTTCGAGCAGTCTATAGTGGAAAAGTTCTCGGTTCTTAAATATAAAAGACACCCGGCAATGGGTGTCTTTTATTGCTATCGCCAAAATTTTAGATAAAAAAAGGGCTAGCAGTGTGGATGCACGGCTAGCCCTGGGATACCCTCGAGGGGTGCGGAGGAAGCTGAATCGCTTCGAACTGTTCAACGGGTTTTGCCCCGTTAAGCATTTCTTGGCAACACGCTCGCCTCGCGCACGCACCGTCGGTGGTTGTGGGTTGCACGGTTTTCACCGCAGGGTAGAGAATAGTTCCCGCCATCTGAGCGGTTTGGATTTCTGCAGCGATTTTTAGGTCGCCACGTCCACTCATTTTGAAGATCCCCGAAAGGACCTCCACACGGAACGGCATCGGTTAAGATACCGGGAAGATGACCGTGCGCTGGTCTTGCGACGAGCACGCGGCTCCAAATCTCTTCAGCATCACTGCGGAAGAGCTCTCCTGCTATTTCCCGATCGCATCGGTTTTACCCGAAACGTTCAGGTTCTCTACATTGTTCCCGGAGTTCAGCAGCGGCGACGTCTGCCTTTGCGGTTCACTCTTGCGAGATCCCCACAATGGTTAAGATGGTCGGCTGTCGCTAGCCACTCTTCGCACCCTTTGCAAGGCACTGAAGCACTTAGCGAAAACTCCGCAACATCCACTACAATTTGTTTTCTCCTTCGCTGTTATTCATATTACTCGCGTTAAAAATTCGGTCAAGGCTAAAAACGCATAAAAATCCCCGTTAAAGTGAATAAGCTGTGAATGGGCTGTGGAGATATCCAGTTTTCCTTATCATTTTGTGCTTACGATTACCCAATGACGCAAACAAAAGGATCAGGGGCTTAGCGGTCGGCTGCGGTCAATGGATACATTTGACACAACCAAGGTTCTCGTGTATATTGCGGTGAGTTCTCAAGAACCCCCGCAATTCATATTTCATAGATAATTTATCGGGTTTCTTGGGTTCTTTAGTTCTTTGAGAAGTTCAAATCAGATCGAAAGGAAAGCGAGGAAAAACCATGAAATCACTCCTTATGGGAGCCTTGTTTGTGCTGTTGGTACTCTGCTGTCCTGTGACGCCTGCCTCGCCTGCCGGAGACGGGGCGAATCAGGCGGCCAGTGGAATGGTGGCCATCTCTTTGAAAAACGGAGAGGGCCTCTTCCATGCAATGGAACGGAATCACTGCAATGCGGACTGGTCGGGATTCTTGGTCGCGGCGTACATGCCAGACAAGGGTTTCGAGAACCTTCCCGCGGGAGTAGTCCTCTTTAGGGTAGGCCGCGATCAATGTGCGGCGAAACCGGACGCAAAATCGCTCGCTATCACAAGGCGAATGCTTGCGGACGAGATCGCTCGCGTGCAGGCACGTCATGCCCGCGACCTTCAGGCGCAGCTGGATGCTGCAAATGAGGTAAACGGACGACTTGTAGCAAAAAATGCAGGACTCGCATCTGCCTTGAAAAAGGCCGTTCTCGATGCGCAAGTAAATTCTCGGGGCCAATCTGCATTGCTCGCGTGGGGTAACCAGTGGCGTTTGTACGCGGAATGCGCCATCGGTAGCGCAGTATTGCTCGGGCTTGTCACCACCCTCTTCTGGGTACGGGGCCGCTCCGACGCAAACGCTGCCACGGAACTCGTATTGCACCGTAACGAGAACAAGCAACTGAAGGAAAGTCTCGCGACGGCGCAACAGGAGAATGCCAACCTCAAACAAACGAGACTTAACGAACCAGCGGGCGCGAGCACGGATCGCATGCACAAACTGCTGGAAGAACTAGGCCAGTACCATATCATGCGAAAAACGATCTCGGTCTCCCGTGACAGCAAGGAATATACCTTCACGTACCATGGGTCTATCGTAAAGCGCGACGGAGCCCTTTGCTACGAGATGAAATGTCCCCACTGTCCGGAAAACAACCTCCTTGTCCCGGTTCCGAAAGATTTCCGTGACGAGCCGGATACCGCATCACTCGTGGAACATTTGAAAAGGTGTCCCGGCTTGCGGAGTGCAATCCAGGGTCCCTCTTCTTCGGCGATTGCCGCGCAATTTCCCAGCGAAACTGCGCCGTCGTCGCCCGTACTTTCGATTGTAAAAGCATCATAACCTTTTATGCGCATCTTGATTGTTATCAATCTACCCTGGAGGAGATTAAGTTCGAATCTTGAGGGAGATCTTCGGTAAACGCCGAATGACCACTTGGCCGGATCCGTCTTGGCCTTGGATTGATATAATTGGATGTTAATAAAAGGACACCAGAAGTTCTGACCTCACTGGTGGCAGTGAGATCCCCATCGCGAAGGGATTTCATCTGCGAATAAACGGAGGCTCCTCGGGATGGTCTGTAAAGGTCAATCCCATTAGGCGATTACAGTAATATGTAACCGCCTTTTTGTTTGCCCAGTTACTCAGCATGTTATAATGGCGACATGTCTGAACAAAAAGAAATCGCAGTCTTCGGTGGGGGTTGCTTCTGGTGCACGGAAGCGGTGTTCAGCGAACTGCGCGGAGTAATTTCCGTGGCGCCCGGCTACGCCGGCGGCACAGTCCCCAATCCCTCGTATGAAGCCGTCTGCACCGGGAACACCGGCCATGCGGAGGTGATACGCATAGAGTTCGACCCGGGTCAAATAAAATTTAATGATCTTTTAACGGTATTTTTTGCGACGCACGATCCGACCACCCTCAACCGCCAGGGTAACGACGTGGGCACGCAGTACCGCTCAATTGTGCTCTATACGACGGAAGAGCAGAAAGCCGACGCCGAGGCATTTATTAAGCGTTTAAACGCATCCGACCCCAAGGGGCGGCCGGTTGTCACCGAAATAAAGCCGTTGGACAAATTCTACGAGGCCGAGGATTATCACCACAACTATTTCAAAAATAATCAAAGCCAGCCGTATTGCCAGGTAATTATTGAACCGAAAGTGCTAAAACTGGAGAAAGAATTTTCAGAATTGCTCAAGACGCACGGCAAGTAGTTATTGCCACACGGTCGCCACGTTCACCGTTTGCTCGTCCATCACGGTCGGCAGTCCGGAGGTTGCTGCGGAAAGCAATCCAACTTGCGCGGTCCAGGGCGAAGTGCTTGCATTCAGGTCGCCAAAAATATAAAGCCCCTCTCCGCCCGGCGTGGAAGGCGCGCAGCCATAATTTGCCGAAATGCCGCCCTGGGCGAAGGGCAGGGTCCCCGTAAATGGTGAACAGACCGTGCCATCGCTCAATTGAACGAGCCAGGCCCAATTGGCGGGAATCCCGCCTTCCGGCACTTCGGGTGCGGGGAGCAATTGGGTGAGTTTTAACACAAAAGAAGAACTGGAGTTGGGGTTCGCCGGATCAATATTGCAAAGAAGATTTTGGCTGCCCGGGACCTCAAAGCACGGGTCGCTGATGGAATTTCCCACCGAACAGCGCCAGGCGTCGGTGCGGAAAGGTGCCGCAATGGAATTGGTCCAGCAGGAGCCTGATTCTGCCGGCGTTGAAGTTGCGGGAACGGGCGGCACATAGGCAATGACCTGGGTGGCGTTTGCGGCGGGAGTCGCAGTCGGCGTGGCCAAGGGAGTCACCTGGTTTTGCGGTGTAATGTTGGAAAACGCAAAGAACTGCCCCACGCCGAAGGCGACGACCAGTACAAGCACCACGATGAGCACAACTTTATTAGATTTTTTCACAGGTTTTTAAAAAATTATTGAAACTTGAACGTGCCTACCATTCGGTCCAGGACGCCTTGAATCATGGATTGGTCAAATACCTGGAGATCATATGACGGCGGATAATTTCCGATCTGCGACGAATGGATGGTGTATTCCACCGCCCAACATTCCCCCGCATGCGTTGTGCGATAGCTCGTCGTCTCATAGTAGTTCCCCGCTCCCGCATCAGCCGAAGAAAATACGGTGAATGGAACACCGTTTATGGTGGTTGAGGCCGGCGTCGCGGCGGGGCCGCCTGTGGGATCCGGCGTAAGGCAATTTGCAATGGCGGCATTGCTTGCGCTCGCACCCACGGTGAGCGTGGCATCCGCAAAATTCGTTTGAGGATCAAATGCGGAAGGAATGGTTATCGTCAAAAACTTTGTGCCGGGCGTGCTGCTTGCGTTAAGCCGCCAATCCGTCACGGGTGCGGCGGAGTAATTATCATCCGCGGTAAAGTCGATTGGATATGCGATCGTGAATCCCGCATCGGCCTCGCTCCGCATGTCCGTTTGCCATTCGGCCGTATTTGAGTAATATGCCGCGCCAGTGCCCGCTCCGGATTGCCCCGAGCTGGAAACTATTGTGACGGAGCGGTTCCCAAGTACAAGATTCTCGCCGTACTGGATGCCCAAATAAAATCCAACAAAAGGAAGCACCACAAAAAGGATGAGTGCGATAAGCTTTGAATACCAGGTCACTTTATTCCATTTCATACGGGTTATTTCTTTACAAACGGGCGCGCAACGCCCCGCAGAACCACTCCTATTATATTAAATTTGTATGAGCGAGAACAAGTAGCTGCCGATGCCGAGGAATACCACGGTGACGATGAGAAGCACGGTGGTGTCAATTCCGAGCCCCCAGTGCGCATTATTGGCGAGAAGGATGCGGAATGCGTCTACGCCATAAGAGAGCGGATCAAATGCCGTGATGGCCGAAAGTGCGGGGGGCAATCCCTGGAGCGGAAAGAGCGCGCCGGAAAGGAAAAACAACGGCATTACGAGGAAGTTCATAATGAGCTGGAATCCTTGCATGTCTTCGAGGAGTGAGGCGATTGCCGTGCCGAGTGCAGTAAAGAGCAGGGAAACGATGAGCATGTAAACAATGGCCACCGGAAAAAGCGCCCAACTGTAGGGGCGGAAGCCGGCAATGAGCGCGATAAGAAAGACCACAATACCTTGACCCGTGGCCACCGTTGCGCCTCCGAGCGTCCGGCCGATCATGATGTTGATGCGCGAAACGGGTGCCACCATGGTTTCCTTAAGGAAGCCGAACTGCCGGTCCCAGATGAGCTCAATGCCGGAAAAGATCGCGGTAAAGATGATGCTCATGGCAATAATGCCCGGTGCGAGGAATTGGAAATAATTTCCCTGCCCCGCTTCTTGAAACACGGCACCAAGGCCGTACCCGAGTGCAAGGAGAAAAAGGATCGGCTGCCCGAGAGAACCTATGATGCGCGATTTTGAACGGAGATAGCGCTTGATCTGTCGGAGCCAAAGAATGTAGATAGTTTTCATGATTTTCTTGATTTTATGATCTTTACCGCCGTCCCCCGCCGCGGAACATCCGTCCCATTTGCCGCATGCGGTCGGTGGCGTTCGCGTCTTCTTCCCGTATCACGTTTCCCGTAAGCTTCAAAAACGCATCTTCCAGGGAAGTTGTCTCTGTTTGCTTCATAAGCTCCACAGCGCTCCCCGTCGCCACGATCACCCCGTGGTCAATAATGGCGATGCGCTGGGCAATGCGTGCCGCTTCTTCCATGTAGTGCGTGGTAAAGAATACCGTGATACCCTCGGTTTTGTTGAGCTCCTGGAGATAGCTCCACATGTGGTTGCGCGTTTGCGGGTCAAGGCCGAGCGTCGGTTCGTCTAAGAAGATAATCGCCGGGTGGTGCAAAAGGCCGCGCGCGATCTCAAGCCGCCGCTTCATGCCGCCCGAATATTCCTTTACGAGGCTGTTGCGCCGGTCCCAAAGTTCCACAAAGTTCAAAAGTTGCTCTATCCTCTCGTGGCGCAGCTTTCGCGGCACGTTGTAGAGCACGCCATGGAACTCCATGTTTTCCCACGCAGTGAGCTCGTCGTCCAAGCTGGGATCCTGAAACACAATGCCGAAGGACTTTCGTGCCTTTTCCGCCTCGTGTACCGGATTGAACCCATTCAACGTTAAACTTCCGGAGGTCGGGTGGAGCAAGGTGGTGAGCATCTTGATTGTGGTGGATTTTCCCGCGCCATTAGGGCCCAAAAACGCGAATATTTCGCCCTTTTTGACCTCAAAAGAGATGTCCTTTACCGCGGTAAAATCGCCGAACTGCTTCACGAGGTTCTTTACTTCAATGATGTTTTCCATACAGTTTGTTTATAAACCGAATATTTAATATACTTAACTATTATAGGCAATGTCCCCGCGGGAGTCAAAGACCCCCTGTGGATACTAAATCTGGTGTATAATGAAAAACAGATGAAAGCTTTCTTTAAACGCAAACTCACATGGATTATCATCGCTGCCGTTGTTGTGATTGGCATCATCTATTTTAGCGTCAAAAACAAAGGCAGCGGATATCAATTTATTACGGTCACCCAGGGAACGATCTCGCAAACGGTAAGTGTGACGGGGAATAGCACGCCGGCGCAAAGCTTGGACCTTGCGTTTGAGAATGGCGGGACGATTGCTACGGTCAATAAGAATGCCGGCGACACCGTCGCCGTGGGTGACGTGCTCGTGACGCTTGATACGAGCGACCTCCAGGCCCAGCTTGCCCAGGCGCAAGCGAGCGTGGATGCCGCGCAGGCGCAGCTCGCCTCGCTTGAGGCGGGCGCACAGCCGGCAAACATCGCCCAATCACAGGCGGCCGTCACGGCGGCGGAGCAAACGCTCACCAATACCTACGGGAACGTTCCGAGCACGCTCCAGGGCGCATACGCGCAGGCATACGACGCGGTGCGCAACCAGATCGCACCGTTCTTTTCGGGCGCGGAATCCGTGAACCCACAGCTTACGTTTTCCCTTAATAATTCCCAAACGCTGAACAACATCATATCCGAGCGCGTGCAGGCGAGTACGGAACTCAACGATTGGCAGAACGAACTCAACGCACTCGGCCCTGGCGTCACGACGAGCACACTGGAAACAGCGCTCACGGAAGGCCAGTCGCACCTCACCGCAATCCAGAACTTGCTGCAAACCGCCGCCCAGGCCCTGATCGAAGAAACAAGTTTGTCCCCCACCACGCTCGCATCCTACAAAACCGCGCTCGCTACGGCGGTCAACGAAACCACGCAGGCCGAGAACCAGGTAAGTACTTCCGCACAAAGCATCGCCTCGGAAAAGATCGCGATCACGCAGGCGCAGGCGGCGCTCAACGTAACGCTTGCGGGTTCCACTACCCAGCAGATCCAGGCGCAACAGGCGCAGGTGGAAGAAGCACAGGCAAATGCGCAAAGCGTGCAGGTCAAAATAAACGAAGCAACGCTCACATCCCCTATCGATGGCGTGGTAACCGTGCAAAACGCGAATGTTGGCGAGATCGCCCAACCCGGGCAAACCATCGTCTCCGTAATTTCCACCGGCAACCTTGAAGTGGACGCCTACGTTCCCGAAACGGACATCGGTAAGGTGAATCTGGCAGATCCGGTCACTATGACCTTCAACGCATTCCAGGGGCAGACCTTTACGGGAAAAGTATTTTACATTGACCCCGCCCAAACCATTTTGCAGGGGGTTGTGGATTACAAGGTAAAAGTTTCCATTGATAACCCAGGTTCCGATATGAAGAGCGGCCTTACGGCGAATCTGGACATAGAGACGGAGACTCACAATAATGCACTTATTTTGCCCCAATACGCCGTGCTCCAGACGGACCAGGGATCATTTGTGGAGATACTCCAGAGCGGCAAAGAAACACAGGTGCCCGTAACGACCGGCATCCAGGACGAGAACGGCAACGTGGAGATCCTTACGGGCGTCACGGCCGGCGAACAGGTCCTGAACATCGGCCTCAAGTCCTCATAGATGATAGTTGTTAAAGACCTCAAAAAAGATTACGACGAAGAAGGTACGGTCACTTCCGCGCTCCGCGGCATTTCGTTCAATATAGAGAAAGGCGAATTCGTTTCGATCATCGGACCTTCGGGTTCCGGTAAATCCACCCTGCTGCAAATTTTGAGCTTTCTTGACAGGCCGACGGGTGGCTCGTATACGTTTTTTGGTAAGAGCATTGACAACATGAAGGACGAAGAACTCGCGCGCGTGCGGAACAAGGATATGGGGTTTGTGTTTCAGGCGTTCAACCTGCTTTCGCGCCTCACGGTATTTGATAATGTGGAGATCCCCCTCCTTTATTCAGACCTTCCCGCAGGCGAACGCGAAGACCGCATCACGAAGGCCGTGGAATCCGTGGGGCTCATAGAAAAACTGCGTACGGAGACGGCAAAGCTCTCCGGCGGCCAGAAACAGCGCATTGCCATCGCCCGAGCGCTTGTCAATAATCCAAACATCATTTTTGCCGATGAACCGACGGGCAACCTGGATTCCCAGTCCGGCGCGCAAGTGATGGGGATTTTGGACGACCTAAACAGCAAGGGGCACACGGTGGTACTCGTGACGCACGAGACCTACACGGCCGAGTTCGCGGACCGGATCATCAAGATGCGTGATGGCACAATGGAAAGCGACACGCCAGTCGCAAAACCGCGCCGTTCAAAAGACCAATTCTTTAAATAACATGAGACTACGCGATTCACTTCGTTCCGCAACAGAAAGCTTGAAGCACGGGAAGACCCGGACGCTCCTTACCATGCTCGGCATCATAATCGGCATTGCCTCGGTCATCATTCTTATGTCCATTGGCCAATCGGCCCAGGATTACATTCTCCAGCAAGTCCAGGGGCTTGGATCAAATCTCATCATTGTCATTCCGGGCGGCTCAAATAACGGACGCCTCTCCTCCCCCGCCCAAGCGCAGGGAATCGTCGTCACGAGCTTAAAGCAAGAAGATGTGGATGCACTTTCCCGCGAACCGAGCATCTCCGCGGTTACGGCGGAAGCGCGCGGCCAGGGCACGGTATCCTATGGCGATAACAGTGAGACCGTCACGTACGACGGCGTGACGGGAAACTTCTTTGACGTGCGGAACTTTGTGGTTACGGACGGTTATCCTTTTACGCAAAGCGACGTGGATGCATACAACCACGTCGCGGTGATCGGCTCCGTGCTCGCACAAACGCTTTTTGGCAACCTTGAACCCGTCGGCAAAACCATCCTTCTTGCAAACCAGTCGTTCCGCGTGGTCGGCGTACTGGAACCAAAAGGAACAGGCGCCTTTGGCGTTGACCAGGATAATCTTGTGCTTGTGCCCTCAACCGTGGCCCAAGACCAGATGCTCGGCACAAATTATTTCAGCGACATCATTGTGGAAGCAAATCCAGCGTATAACGTGAGCTTTGTGCAGAGCCGCGTGGAAACCATCCTTGAGCAGGACCACGGCATCACGAATTCCAACCAGGATGACTTCACTATTGAAACCCAACAGGACATTCTTTCTCTCATCGGGAGCATCACTTCGGTTTTGACGCTATTCCTGACCGCGATCGCTTCCATCTCGCTCGTCGTGGGAGGCATCGGTATTATGAATATCATGCTTGTGTCGGTCATTGAGCGCACGCGTGAGATAGGCCTGCGGAAGGCCGTAGGTGCCACGGATAAAGACATCCTTCAGCAATTCTTGATAGAATCCGTGCTCGTGACTTTTGCCGGCGGAGTGATCGGCGTCGCGGTGGGCGCCGCGTTCGTCAGTGCGGCATATCTTATCATTTCACACTTCACTGCCGGATGGGTCTTTGCATTCCCCCTCTCGGCCGTGATCATCGCGCTCGTGGTGGCCGCCGGCACCGGCATCGCCTTTGGCATCTACCCCGCGCGCCAGGCGGCCAGGAAGAGCCCTATTGAGGCGCTGAGATACGAATAAGGCAAAAAATCGGGGGTTCCCATCGGTTCCCGTGGCGAACCTATACCATGGAACGACCGGCGAGACGCGTCCGCTCGCGCACGAGCGCATCCATGGGGCGCTCAAGCGTGTCAACTCGATTTTCAAATACATCAAAGCGGGCGTTCATATGCTCTTCCAATTCATCAATCCTTTTGTGGACCTTTCCGAACTCTTTATATATGCTTTGAAACTCTCTTTGTAGTGATACTGCGAGATCATCTACGGTCATGGATAAATTTTATTCCGAGAACCCCTCAATTGTCAAAAGTTTTTTAATAAAAATTTAATGAAGCGTACACGGCGCGCGAATAATATGCCGAAAGTAAAATAAAAAGATCCGGGATGACCCGGGTCTTTTTTCTCTTTTCTGATGCGGCGATGGCTACCTGGCCCGTCGCGAAGCCCGCGTCTTTTTTGCAGCGCGGCTCCCGCTTGCTTTCTTCGCCGTGCTTCTCGTCCCCGTTTTCGCCCGCGCGATCTTCTGTAATCGTTGCCACTCACCCTTGAGATCCATGGCGACCCGCGCGAGTTCCATCTTGTTCGCATCGCTCAGGCCTCCATAGCGCTTGACTGCGGCATTCACGATGCGCGTATATTCTGTCTCGCTCATCCTCCGGGCCCGCTTTATGTTCGCCGCCACCTCGCGCCGGGTCTTTGCCACCCACGCCTTGGCCCTTACCTGCCGCTTCTTGTCAGAAAGAAGATATGCCGCGCCGGCTGCAAGCGCTGCGGCGGTGAAAACCCCCGCACCCGCCTCAAGCGCTATTTTCCGCGCCTGCATATTTTTAGAATTTGATTTTTTAGGCATCTATTCTTCGAATGAATTATTTTTTCGACCTTGGAGAGGCTGAGGATTTTTTAGGCTTTATCAAACGGGTTACAAAATTATAGAGATGTTGCAGCTTGAACCCCTCGCGCCGGACATTGTCCCGCAACTCTTTAATATCTTCACGCACAAGCACCGTTTCCGCCTTAATTTCCTTTCCTATCTCTTCCACTTGCCGGAGGACGCGGATCAAATAGATGAGCGCGATGATGAGTGCAATGGTCACGAGCACCACCGCGATGGTCGTTACAAAGAAAAAGATGTCCGCGTGGATCAAGGTGTCCATGTGTTCATTATAGAATACTATTTCTCCGTGTTGTAGGGGTTATGTCCTTGTGCCTTCGGTCCTATTGCGGATTTACCACCTTTTCTACACTAATGGCCTTAATGACTATCTGGGCATTTCCATTTTGCGGATCCCACACCGAGATGCCCACGGGTCCTTTATATGGAGGGTTCAGCGTATATCCGGTCCCCTGGCTTGAGATCGTGTGAGTGCCAAGCGAACAGGTCATCGCCGCGCCATTTAGTGTCATCCCGAGGCTGATGTCGCCGGCAAAGAACGCAGAGGTTTCCGTCACTTCTCCCTGAGCCAATTGTATTTGGTTGCCGTTGATAAACTGGTCCAGATCAATATCCACCACATCACTTGCCGTCCGGTCAAAGAAACAATGGGTGTAATTATTTCCGTCGGTATAATAACCATTTAACGAAACGGTCTCCCCTCCCACCCAATCTACGGTCGTACTCACCACGTAATCGGACCAATTATCCGAGCCGTTAAGCAGTATTGATGCGCCGGATGTGTCGCTCGCCGCGCCGAGATGCATAAACCCTTGGCTATCTACGGTCATAGTGCCCCACGCATTGTCCCAGTCGGTCTGCCCCGTAAAGTTTGTTATGGCATACGGTTGCGGAGGGCCTGTGGGCGTTGGGGTTGCCGTGGGGAATGGCGTGGGTGTGACCAGCGGAGTTGGTAGTGGCGTTGGTAGCGGCGTTGGCGTTTGGCTTGGATCCGGCGTGGAAGTCGGTGACGGGGTTGGCGCTGGCGTGGCGCTTGGTGCCGCGCTCGGAGCCGGTATGGGCGTGGCGACGGGGGTCGGGGCAACGGTAACGGTCGGTGCGGGTGTGGGCGTTTGAGTGGGCGTTGGCTCCGGCGTAAATGCCTGAATGGCTATATCCGTTGAAGTCGGCGTGGGGGTTGGTGGCGGGGTCACGGAAGAAACATTGGCAAGAAGGGTGCTGTCTCCCCGATAGGCAAACGAAACGCCAACCATGGCCGCCGCAACGCCCCCGATAATAAGAATTACAAAAATTACCGTTATCTTATTTCTGTGTTTCATCTAAAACACAGTAGAACCCCAAAGATTAATTTTCCATTAATCGGACGAGCAGTCTCACGGGGGCGCCTGCGGCCCCTTTCGCCAAATACTCCCCTTCGACCGCGGTCATGCGCGGCGCAATATCCAAATGTACCCACGGGTATTCCTGCTCACCCTTTGCATTTTTTACGAACTGCCAAAGGAACGCAGCCGCGGTTGACGCGCCGCCGCCCCTGCCCGGCTTTCCCGTATTCGCCCAATCGCCAAAGGTCCCCTTGACCTCTTCCTCGTATTCGGCACTGAGCGGCAATGGCCAAACGGGATCTGCGGTTGCTTCGCCAATAGCGCGGAAACGCTCTTCGAGTTTTTTATCCGATGTAAAGAGGCCGGTGTAGTGCAGGCCGAGGGCAACCATCGCGGCACCCGTAAGCGTCGCCACATCCACCACAAGCGCGGGCTTGTACCGTTTGGCGTACTCGAGCGCGTCGGAAAGAATAACGCGGCCCTCGGCATCGGTATTCAAAACCTCTATTGTCTTGCCGGACATGGTTCGGAGCACGTCGCCCGGACGGTAGCTTTCGCCCGATGGCATGTTTTCCACGGCGGGAACAAGCGCCACAATGTTTTTGCGCAATTTGAGGCGCGCCACGGCAATGAGCGCGTGGATGACCGCCGCGCCGCCGGACATATCCATGTGCATTTCGTAGATATGCTCGCCAGGCTTGAGATTCAGGCCGCCGGCGTCAAAGGTCACGCCCTTGCCCACAAGGATGAGTGGTTTTTCCGTTTTCTGTCCATGCATATACTCAAGAATGATGAAGCGCGGCGGCGCCTCGGAACCTTTTGCCACGCCGAGCACGCCTCCCATTTTGAGGGACTTTATTTTTGCCTCGTTTAATATCTTTGCCGTAATGCCGAGCCCGCGCGCTGCCCGCTGCGCGTGCCGCGCCAGCACCTCTGGCGTCATGTCGCCGCCGGGCGTGTTGGCAAGGTCGCGGCAGCGGTTCACCTCCTCGCCGATCACCATGCCACGGTGCAGTCCTTCGGTAATATCTTTATCTTTCTTTTCCCCCACGAACTCGGCGGCTTTCAAAAAGTGGAATCCCTCCGGCGGTGGCGTCTTGTACTTCACAAATTCAAAATTTGCCATCAGGATGTTCGCGGCGATGTTCTCAAACACGTTTCGGGTCTTTTCCGGCTCGCCTACGGGGCTCCCCCAGCACGTGATGCGGTCCAACCGTTCCCTGCGGGCAACCGTCACGGCGATGCGCATTCCAAGCCACACTTTACCGTAGTCGAACGCTTGTTTTGTGCCGACGCCCACGAGTATTGCCGGCCGCTCGGTGCCCGGCAGAATAAATATTTTGGATTGCTTCTCTTTTACCGAAAACGAGCGTTTTGCCCCACGGATATAGTTCACTTCCTCATTCGCGAGAAAGCGCATGAGAGGGTATTTCAAGATGTCTTGTCCGTCCTGCAAAAAGAACACGAACGGACTTTTGGGCGTTGGCTTGGTGCCGAACGATATCTTCATTTCTTTTCCGTGGTTCCCTCGGTTTTCACGAGGTCCAAACAGACCGAATTGATGCAATAGCGCTTGCCGCCCTTGTCCGCCGGGCCGTCGTCAAACACGTGGCCAAGGTGCGACCCGCAGTTTTTGCAAATGACCTCGGTGCGGTGCATGCCGTAACTATCGTCTTGCCGGAGCTCCACGTTCACGCGGTTTGCCGGTTCGGTAAAGCTCGGCCAGCCGGTGCCGGAATCAAACTTGGTTTCTGAAGAAAAAAGCTCGGTGCCGCACGCCGCGCATCTGTACATGCCTTTTGAATGATCATCCCAATATTTCCCGGTGAACGCCGCCTCGGTACCCCCTTCGCGCATCACGTGGTACTGTTCAGGGGTCAATTTCTTTTTCAAGTCGTCGTTAGTGGCATCCATGGAGAAAGTATAACAGAAAACCAACAAGAAAAGGGACCAGCATGGAAGCCAGTCCCTTCTTAGTCGCGGGCGAAAGCGCGCTATCAGAAACCGGGGAACTTGATGGCACTCCAGATAGTTCTCTGAACCTTGTCTACTTCATCACGACAGTCGTCGCAATGCCGGATGTGCGCGTGGATCGCGGCTTCGCATTGGGGGTCAATCTTTGTTTCCAAATACCGAGCCAAATCTTCACCTGAGTAGTGACCATTTTCACGGGGACGTACGACGGGCAGGGATTTGGGCGGTGGGTCGGGTGATCTGGCCAGGGCAGCTCCGAGTGCCTTTGACACAGGACCTCCTTGAAACAACTCTACGTTAAGGATACGCCACATACGCCACCCATACAAGTTCCTGTCTCGCAGAATTCGTATTGTGCGCCGGGCTTAAATCAACCCGCTCACGTCCCGTATGGTGAGCAAGATCATGAGGGTGATGAGGAATGCAAAACCAAGTCCGTTCACAATGGCCTCGGTGCGCGCGGAAATCGCTTTGCCTTTTATCTTTTCAATAATGACCATCAGGAACCGGCCGCCATCCAGCGCCGGGAACGGGATGAGGTTTACTATCGTGAGATTGATGGAAATGATGCCTAAAAGTTGGAGCAAATATACAAGGCCGATTTTCCCGGTTTCCTCCGCCACACCGAAGATGCCGACCGGGCCTACGACGCCCGGCAGAAGTGAGGCATGGACGAACAACTGTTCAATGAGCTGGTAGAACGCTTGGGCAGTGAGCACGAGGACAATGCCCGCGTTCTCTAGGCCGTACCAGAGCGAAGTAAAGAACGGTTCGCGTGCCTGGCCCGCTTCTTCAAGTTCCACGCCCAGCGCGCCTTCGTTCGGCCCAGGGTTCACCCGCGGCGTCACGGTGAACGTGAGTTCCTTGTCGCCACGCGCAACCGTGACCGTGGTGGAGACGCCCTGATGGGCGTTTATAAAATCAATAAAGCTCTGCGCGGTCGTAAAGTTTTTTACGATGTCGTCCGACATTATGCCCGCTTGCGCTGCGGGCGAATTCGGTTCCACGGAGGTAATGACGAGCGCCTGCGGCGCGCCGATCATGAGCACGAGCGAAAGAAACAACCATCCAATAATAAAATTAATGAACACCCCGGCGAGCATGATCAAGCTCCTTTTCCATGCGGGTTGGGCATAGAGCAGGCGGGAGGAATCCTGCGGCGCGGCATTGGTAGCCTCCGTGGCGTTTGCGGTGCCATCAGCGCCCAGCATGGCAAACTCGCCGTTCTCGCCGCCAATCCGCACGAATCCGCCGAAAGGCAGCCAGTTTACGCTGTATTCCGTCTCCCCTTTCTTCCATGCCTTAATGCGCGGCGGGAAGCCGAAACCGAACTCGTCAACTTTCAATCCGAATGCCTTTGCCACAAAAAAGTGCCCGGTTTCGTGGCCGAGAATGAGGAGTGAAAGACCGACGATGACTATGATAATAATTAGCATTGCGACTTGCGTTAAATTATTCTCCCAATTCTTTTAACTTTGCCTCAACAAGTGACTCAACTTCACCATTCGCCTTGTCCGTCGCCTTTTGGATCTTTTCTTTGCCTTTGAACGAGTCGTCTTCCGTGATTTCTTTTTTACTCTCCGCATCCTTAAGCTGCTTCATTATTTCATCGCGCCGGGAGCGGATCTGGATGCGTGCGGCTTCGGCGGTCTTCTTAATGAGCTTGGTCATCTCCTCGCGCCGTTCGTCGCCAAGCGGCGAAAGCGTGGCACGGATATTGTTCCCGTCGTTTGTGACCGAAAGGCCCAAATGACCGCTTTCTATGGCCTTTGTGACCGCGCCAACCGCAGCCTTGTCCCATACGGTGATTTGGAGCGTGCGCGGCGGGAGTACACTCAAGGAACCCAGTTCACGGATGGAAAGGTTCTGATCATAGATGTTCACCCTAATGTCTTGTACGAGTTCGGCGGATGGTCGGTTGCTCCGGACCTGCCCCAGGTCCTGCTTGAGCTTGCCCGTCACGCCTACAAGCGCCGTTTCAAGATTTTTTAATAATTCTTCTGATTTTATCATTATAATTTAATTTTCCGTTGATGAAATTTATATTAAGCGGCGCGCACTATGCAAGCAGTGCTTCCAGCTGGAGGCGTGGGTTGAGGCCAAAGTTCGTGGCGTTTTCTTGAAGTGCCAGCGTCCGATGCCAAAGCGCCGCCTTTGCTTTGGATGGCTTTTCCTGCGCCAAAGTTATTATAACCGCATCCAGGAATGTGCGCAGGTTAAAGTCATCGGGCTCAATAAGCTTTTTTATGTAGTCCCGCCGCGCGACTGCGGGCGTTTTTAGGAATTTTTCGGCACTGCCGAGCGATTCCGTAAATCCCTCGTCGTTTGCAAGCCGCCACGCAAGGCCCGGCTTGCCAAGCGCCTGCGTTGCTAATTCTTTCTGCTTTGCGGGAAGCAGCGCCGCAACTTCGGCCTCCGGCACGACCCCAAAATAGATCTTTTGCATGCGCGAAAGGATTGTCGGCAAGATGCTCTCTATATCGGATACCACGATAATGAGCAGTGATGATGCGGGGGGCTCTTCGGTAAGCTTTAAGAGTGCGTTCTGGGCCTCCGTCGTCAAAAGCTCGGCATCGTCTATCACGAGCGTCCGCTTGGGGCTCGCGTTCGGCTTCTGCCAAAGAAAGTT
>DATAXS010000007.1:0-33968 GCA_036266715.1 Minisyncoccota bacterium | reverse complement strand
GCGTTACAGGCGAAGAAGCACGTTATTGCATTTGAGCCGTTGGTTCGAAATTGCCGCTGTCTCCTCAAAAACATCACAGCGAACGGATGGGTTGATGATACCGAAGTATTTCCACTGGCGCTCGCCGCGAAGCCGGGCGTGGCACAACTCTACGGCGCAGGCACGGGCGCATCGCTTATCTCTGGTTGGAACTATGCTTCAAATCATTCCGCAGTGCCTATTTCAAGCATGGACATTGTCTTCGGCAAAAGGCTAAATGGGGAAAGAGTTCTTGTTCTCGTGGATGTAGAGGGCGCAGAGTATCAACTGTTGCAGGGGGCAAAAGTATTATTGGCAAGCAGGCCAAAGCCTGTCTGGATGGTGGAGATTACTCTTGACGAGAATCGGCCCGCCGCAAGAAACCCATATTTTTTAGAAACCTTCAAGCTTTTCCGGAATTTTGATTATGAGACATACGGCATAAATGCCGAAACTGGAAAAATGGAAAAACTAAGCGGGGAACAGATCGAGATGCTTTTTGCGAGCAATGATAAAACTTTTATTCGCAGTTTTGTCTTTATGGAGAAGACTGCCTAAACATTTTCCCCGGACGATACATGTGCAGGGACCAGGAGCCTCTTCACTTCAATAAGCAACGGCTCACGGAGCGCGCGCAGAACAAGAAGATAGGCCGCGCCGCTCAGGATGATGTTTACGATCACGTTTACCCCGAGGAGCGCAAGGAGTGCCGTCACCACGGCCATTACGGCGCCTGCCACAATGATTTTTTTGAGGTGGGACACCACCGAGAAATTATTTATTTTCTTCATCGCATACCAAAGGTAGCCGTTGTTTACCGCTTGGGCAAAGAGCGTTGAGACCGCGGAGCCCGCGATGCCGTAAATGGGTATTAAGAGAAGGTCCAGGCCGACGTTGACCGCCGCGCCGAGTATGGAGGAAATGATGAGGCTTTTTTGGTGGTCGTATGCAAAAAGGGCGTTGATGACGATGGAGGCGGCGAAGTCAAAGAGGAGCGTGGCCATGAGGATTTCAAAAGAAAGCCCTCCGGGGAGGTAGGCGCTCCCGAACACAAGGCCCATAAGCGGCGTGCCGAGAATAATACCGCCTATGGAGAGCGGAATGGAGGCAAAGAACACCATGCTGAGCGTTTGTTCAAGCGCCACGCGGAACTTGGGATCATCTTTCTTTGCGAGCCGCGCAAAAAGCGGGAGGGTGGCATATTGGATAATGCCCGGGATGAGGTAGAGAGTTTGCACGATGCGGGTCGCGGCGGAATAAATGCCGACATCCGATGCCGAGCGTAACCAGCTGATAATAAGGACATCGGTGCTCGTAAAAAAAAGCCCAAGTGCACCACTTATTGCAAAGGGCCATGCGGTGACGAATATCGGCTTTATGAGCTTCAGAGAGAAGAAAGAAAAAACCTTCTTCAAATAACTCCGGAGGTAATAGACCGCGATGAATACGCTTGCTGCCGCGCCCAATACATATGCGAGGAGGAAGGAATAGGGTACCGGCGAGCGGACCATGAGGAATATGCCGAACGCCACAATTGCAATGTTCTCGGAAACAAATATGACCGCTTCCCATTCCATCTTCTCCATACTGCGGATGAACGAAGATAAGAACTCTCTCGTCCCGTCAAAGATTATAATGAGCGCGGTGAGCGGCAGGAGTACTACTGCGCCAGGAAGGAGTGAGAAGAATGGGGCAACAAATATCACGACAAGCGCGCACACAAACAGGAGCAGTATTTTTATGAAGAGCGTGGTGGAAAAATAGGTGACACGCTTGGTCTCGTCACCATAGGATGCTTCGCGCATGAGGATGCTGTTGATGCCTGGGTCGATAAAAATGGTGAGGAACCCGGAAAGTGTGAGGGCGTAGGATGCGACGCCCCACCCGGCGGTCCCGAGCACCCGCGCGGCATAAATAACAATGACGGCCTTGATGATCCGGCCACCGAAGTTGGAAACGGTGAGCCAGAAGGTGTTCTTGGCGACTGTCTGCTTGGTGGAAGTGTTCTTAAAGAGAAAGGCCTTTATTTTTTCAAGCATATGGGTATAATAGAGGCAATAGACACCGTAAGCATATAATGGAAAAGAAAAAAATCATAGTTGCGGTGAGCGGGGGGTTTGACCCCATCCACATCGGCCATGTGCGGATGTTCGAGCGCGCGCGGGCGCTCGGCGACGAGCTCGTGGTCATTTTGAACAACGACAATTGGCTTCGGAAAAAAAAGAGGCATATTTTTATGCCGCAGGAGGAGCGGAAAGAGATTATTGAATCATTGCGTGCAGTGGACAGAGTGATTTTTACGGCGCACGGGCCGGACCCGGAAGACATGAGCGTTTCGGCCGAATTGCGGTTTCTGAAGCCCGACATTTTTGCGAACGGCGGCGACCGCGTGCAAGACAATACTTTGGAGCTTGTGGCGTGCAGCGAGATCGGGTGCAAGCCGATATTTAGCATCGGCGACGGCGGCAAAGTGCAGTCAAGCTCGTGGCTTTTGAAAAAGTATGTGGAGCGCGTGAAGGACGGCCGGGCAAAAAAACGGCGCTAGGACACTGCGCGACGCGTGCTACAACGCCGCGACCGTCGTCCGCACCCCTTCCTCAAACTTCATCGTGGGTTTCCATCCGAGCACGCGCCCGGCTTTCCGCGCGTCCAACGAAATTTTGTAGAGTTCTCCCTTGCGGTACGGTTTATAAATCGGCTTTCCTTTGAAACCGCTCGCGCGGGCAACGGCGTCGAATATCGCGCGGTCGGTGACGAGCTTGCCGGTGCCGATGTTCACTACGTCGTTTTTTCCGCGGCGGAGCGCAAGCAAATTCGCCCGTGCCACATCGCCTACGTAGACGTAATCGCGGGCCTTGGTGCCGTCGCCGAAGATGATGGGTCGGGCGCCCGCTTTCATCAAGCCGCCAAAGATGGCGATGACGCCTGCTTCGCCCTTGGGGCTCTGGCGGGGGCCGTAGACGTTCGCGTAGCGGAAAATGAAGTAGGGGAAATTATATTGCCGCGCATAGAACTTGAGCACTTCTTCGCCGAGGTGTTTTGAAAGGCCATAGGGAGAGAGCGTAATGGTGTCTTCTTTCTCGGTTGCGGGGAGCTTTCGCGGCGCGCCGTACATGGCACCCCCGGTGGAGGAAAAAATAAATTTCCGCTGTGCGCCACCGCGCCCGTGCGCGCCGAAGGCAAGGCAAAGGTTCACGATGCCGAGCACGTTCGTTTGCAAGGTTGGCATGGGGTCCCGGATGGACTTGATAACCTCGGCGATAGCTGCGAGGTGACTCACGACCTCCGGCCGTTCTTTTTTGAATATGCGGTCCACGACGGCACGGTCGCGGATGTTCGCGTCATAGAACTTTGCGCGCGGGTTCAGGTTTTTGCGGGAGCCGGTAAGCAAGTTGTCTATCACGACCACGTTGTGGCCGGCTTGCACGTATTCGTCCACCACGTGCGAACCGATGAATCCGGCACCGCCCGTCACGATTATTTTCATAAAATTTTAATTTTTGCGTTGGCTACTTGGGATTCACGAAAAACGATTTCAACGTTTTGAGCACGATTGCGACATCGAGGATGGGCGACCGATTCTTTAAATAGTATACATCGTACTGGAGTTTCTGCTTTACGTCATCGAGCGAGAGGTCGGCACGGTGATTGAGCTGGGCCCAGCCCGTCACACCCGGCTTCACGAGCAGGCGCACTTCATAGAAGGGGATCTTGGCCTTGAGGTCGCGCACGAACTCCGGCCGCTCGGCGCGGGGCCCCACAAAGGAGATGTCGCCGCGGATGACGTTCCAGAACTGCGGCAGTTCATCAAGATGCGAAGCGCGGATGAACCTGCCGAACGGCGTGACGCGCAGGTCGCCCGGGCGAGCCCATTCCGCGCCCTTTGTTTCGGCCTGGCCGTCCGGCGCGAGCGCCACCATGCTGCGGAATTTGTAGAGCGTGAATTCCCGGCCGAGCGCGCCTACGCGCTTTTGCCGGATGAGCACCGGCCCGCGCGAGGTGACCGCCACAATGAGGGCGATGAGCAGTTCTATCGGCAGGAGGATGACGCCGCCCACGAGCGCAACCAGGAACTCCAACGCCCGCTTGAAAGGGTCATAGAACTTCGCCGCGTTCTCAATGTTTTCCAAAAACCACGCTTCTTCCACGTCGCCCAAGGGGACTTTGCGCATGATGATCTCGTAGAAGTTGTCCAGGTCGATGATCGTGATGCCTGTGCCGAAAAGTTTGTAGAGTTCCGGCGCGAGCGCGGCTTTGCGCTTGAGTGCGCGGGGGACCACGATGAGATTTACGCGGTGTGCAGCCACTACTTTCTCCAGGTGCGCGGGCGCGCCGGATGCCTCGTCTTCCGTCATGTGCGCAGCGATGGTGTAGCCGAGCTGGGGATTTCCCTCTACGGTCATCGCCGCTTCCTCGGCCGTCGTGCCGCTTCCCACGAGGAGCGTCCGGTTCGGCGCTTCGCCCGATTCGGTGAGTCGGTTAAAAAGCCGCCGCCAGAAAATTTCTATCACTGCAAAAATGACGATGAAGATAAAAAGGTTTGTCTTCGGTGCGATGCCGAGTTCGGGAATAAGATAGAACGCAAGGATGGAGATGACCGCAGTTGCAACGAGCGAGAGCGCAAGCGTTTTCAGGAAATCAAGATTGTTCCGCAGGCGGCGCAGGTCGTAGAGCCCGGCCACGTAGAATATGAGCAGCCAGAATATGAAAAGGATGCTAAAGGGCACCGCGTGCACGTCTTCAAACTCTTCCCAAAAGCCGCCGCCATAGCGCAGCGCGAGCGTCGCAAAGAGCGCGGCGTAGAGCATGACGACGTCGCCCAAGAAAAGAAGGAAAAGCTTTGTCTTATTGCCCATTATTGCTTAGGTTTCCTTGTAACATACTTGCGGTGCTGCTCTCAACCTGCGTGAACGTTTGGCGCGCCTGGAGCCCCCAGTCCACGAGCTTTACGGTGCTTACCGTTCCCGTGGCCGCAACATCATATACGACGTAGGCGGCGACTAAGAGCATGACCGTAAAAATGATCACGGCGCCGACTGCCGTCGCCACTTGCCGTGTGCGGTTTTCCGGCTTGAGGGATACGGCGGCCGGGGATAAAAGAACCGCGCTCGTGGGGCGAATGTCGGTGGAGGTCATGGTAAACGGCTTTTTGAAGAATATCATCCAGAAATAATTGAGCGCGTAGCGGATGCCCATGGTGATGCTGCCGTCCTTGGAAAGCCGGCGGCCCGAGGAATAGGCGGGGAGCTTGAACGTGAACCGCACTTTCCCCACTTTGTTCATGCGCCGCGCGATGTCCGCGTCCTCGCCGTAAAAATCCAACGCCGCGTTGTAGCCGCCGATCGCCTCAAGCCCGCTCCGGCGCACCACAAAGTTCCCGCCCTGGAGCATGGAGCCCACGCGAAACACAAACCGGTTCATGAGGTAGAACGAGAAGCCGAAATAATAGAAGAACCGGGTCACCGCGCGCACCTTCCACGACACGTCATAATAAATGAATGGGCCTGAGAGCGCGACGAGCTTGGGATCCTTTGCAAACGCATCCATCACTTTTTTTACCCAGCCAGGCGTGATGCGCGTGTCGGCGTCCACGTTCGCAATGAGGTCACCCGTCGCCGCAAGGTAGCCCGCGCGGCGCGCCTTTACGATGCCTTTTTGCGGTTCGCGGACGAGCTTTGCTTCCGGATATTTCGCGACGGCGGCGGCCGTGCCGTCGGTGGACGCGTTGTCCACCACGATGATCTCCGTGTCGTACGGCGCGCCGCGCGTTTCGCGGAGGATGGCATCCAGGCAGTCGCCGATGTAGTTCTCCTCGTTATAGGCGGGGATGACGAAGCTTAACTTCATGTGCGATGATATCTCTCATTATAGCTCTTTATAACGCTTGCATAGATGGCTTCCCACTGGTCCGCAATTTTGGGTTCCGAGAACTGTTCCGCATACGTGCGCGCGCCTGCGCCGAGCTTTTGCGCCACACCCGGATTCTTAAGTAAATAGATAAGCTTTTCCGCCATCGCCTTCTCGTCGTTTGGCGGGACGATGAAGCCGTTGCCCGCATTCACGTATTCCGGCAGCGCCCGCGCGTTCACGCCGACGATGGGAATGCCCGAGGCCATCGCCTGCATCATCACCATGCTCTGCGTGTCGGAGGTGCTGGAGATCGCAAAAACTTCGGAGGCGTTGTACGCCTCGTTCAATTCGGTTTTGGAAACGTAGCCCATAAACTTCACCGAATCCGCCACGTGCAGCGCTTTCGCGAGCTCTTGTAAGAGCACCATGGAGCTCCCGCTTCCCGCAAATGCGAGCATGGCGCCGGGCACTTCTTTCTTGACATACGTGAGCGCGCGCACAAGCACCTCCGGGCTCCGTTCCTCCGCGAGGCGCCCGGCGTGGATGATGGTCGTGTCGTTAAAACCGAACTTTTTCTTGAGTGCGGGCTTGTCATCCATCGGATGGAAGAGCGCGGTGTCCAACGGATTCGAAATGACGCGCGACTTCACGTTCTTAAAGCCGAGCGTGACCATTTCATCAAAGACGGATTGCGAGGGCGCCGTCACGAGCTCGCACCGTTCGTAATACCAGTTCATGTATTTCAACAATCCTTTTTTGAACGACTCGTTCTGGATAAAACTGTACTTTAAATATTCCTTGAGCGCCGTGTGGTTGGTGCCGATGACGGGCCGCACGAGCATGCGCGCCGCCATGATGGCCTCAAGCCCCACGCCAAAAAAGAGCTGCGTGTGGATGACATCCGGGTGGAATTTAAAGACCGTCGCGGTGCGGAGCCCGGTCGGGATCACAAAGCGTCCGTGGCCGGTGCCCGTTTTATAGGGGAACGAGTAGAACCGGATGACCTGCACATGGTCGCCGAGGTCTATCTCCTTGAACGCCACGTTCGCGGCCTCGTAGTCGCCCTTGGTGTACATCGGGACATAAAAATCCACGTAATGGCCTTTCTTTATGAGTTCTCGCGAGAGGGCAATGATAGAGTCGGAAATACCCGACAATTCCGGATAAAAATTATCCGAAAATATTGCAATGCGCATGTGCTC
Source organism: Minisyncoccota bacterium (assembly GCA_036266715.1). Classification (GTDB taxonomy): domain Bacteria; phylum Patescibacteriota; class Minisyncoccia; order UBA6257; family 2-01-FULL-56-20; genus DATAXS01. The sequence continues at coordinate 26,898 of DATAXS010000007.1, read as the reverse complement.
ATGATACCTTATTTGCAAATGGTCCGTGAAGAAGACCACGCGCTCATTGCGCGTGTGGCGGCGGAAACAAGTGAATATCTTGAGCGGCATTATATCCCCGGGTTCGGCATTTGTCCGTCCTCTGATCCGGACAGCAATTATTGGAACCAGGTGTGGGCGCGCGACTTCGCGAATGCCGCGGGAAATTATTTCACGGAGAAAAATCCGCAAGCGGTCATTGATTCGCTGAACACAATCTTGAAGCACCAGCTGCCGAACGGCGCGCTCCCTTCGCGCGTGGAGCGCGACTACCAGCAATTGAAGTTCGTGCCGCTCTTCCGCCGCTGGAGCAAACAAATTTTTGATTTTGTGGAACCGCGCCTGCACGGCCGCACGGAACGCCCCGTCTACGAGGGCATGGACGCGGCGGGAGGAGAAGACACGATTCCCTCCGTCATCATTGCGGCGGGCAGTTTTTTCTTTTCCTCGGAAGAGGGCGAACGGTTTGGCCGCGTGCATTTTGAACATCTGCGGAAAGCCGCGGATTTTTTTGCGGCGCGCACGGACGCGGAGGACGGGCTCGCCGTCATGACGCGGGAAAACCCTGATTGGGTGGACACGGTGAAGCGCTTCGGCAAACTGGGCACCGTGAACGTCTGGTGGGCGCGGGCGCTGGAATACATGGCGCAGATGGCGACGGCGATGGGCTATGACGATCTTGCGGAAAAGTACGGTGAGGCGTTCCGCAAGACCCGCGCGGGCGTCATGGAAAAACTGTATGACCCGCAAGGGAACTATTTTAGGGCGGAAGCGGGAAGCGGCCGTCTGGACACCGTGGCATCCATCTTTGGCGCGTTGTATTTTCTTGGCCCGGAGGATGCGGTGTGTATGGAAGAGACGCTTGATAGGCGGGTGCGCCGGAACTCCGGCCTCCAGAACTTTGACCCACCCTACCCCATATCCGACATCTTCTGGCTGCACCGCTATATGGGCCAATGGCGCTATCACAACGAATACGTGTGGCCCTGGGTGACTGCGCAGAACATCTTTGTAAAGCTCAAGATCGGCGCGCGGCACAAGGATGCGGCGGTGCGTGAGCAATATCAAAAAGAAGCGGTGGACGACCTCGCGCTCGTGGCGCGGATATTTAAAGAGACCGGCGGTGCGCACGAAGTGGTGCACGCGGACGTGTCCGTGGTTCCGCTCAATTTTTTCTACAAGGTGCCGGCGCGCTTCATGGGGAGCATGGTGGCGTACCAGGGCGCGTATCTGCGGATGAAAAAACTGAAGTGGATCTAGGCGCCCGGCCTAGGCGCGCACGCCATCTCCCTTTCCGGCGCTATCCGCCGTCTTCGTCTTCCCCGTCCTCTCCATCCTCTCCATCCTCAAACTCTTCTTCAAATGCCTTTGCAAGGCGCCCGGTGAACTTCCTTTCCACGTAGAGAATGACGATGAGAACGACTATCGCGCCAAGAATGATATACGTCCCGATGTTCAGGTAGTGGATGACTTTTATGTATGCGGCGCCAAAGTAGTAGCCGATGATGAGGTAGAGGAGCGAGCTCGGCACCGTAATGAGCACGCTCCAGGAAATAAATTTCCTGATGTCCATGCGGGAAATGCCGGCGACGATGAGACCGGGCGCTGCGAGGAACGGCACGAGCTTGATCGTGACGAGCGATTTGCCGGAATGCTTTTCAATAAATTTTTCCGCCTTCTGCAGTTTATCCGGCGTGAGGCCGAAGTAGTGGCCGTATTTGTCCGCAAACTGTTTGCGCCCCCAGTAGCCGATGGAATAAAAGAGGATGTCCGGCACAAAGTTGCCAAGTATGGAAAAAAGGAACACAAGCAAGATGTTCAAATACCCGAGCGCGGCGGCGAAGGCTGCAGCGGCGGTGAGGACCGGGCCCTCAATGATCATGCCGAGGAATAGGATGGTATAACCGTTGCCGACGACCCAGTGCCCAAGCCCCGCAAGGTTCAAAAACGACATCACTCCATTTTACCTCATTTGTTCCCGTCTTTGCCCGGTCGCGGCGCACCACCCGTGCATAATGCTTTATAATGGATGATATGACAGGTCTTTTTCGGGAGCATACCGACTTTTGGACGCCGGCGCGCAAGAGGTCGCTCTATATGGGTCTTTTGCTCGTGGTACTTGCGCTTATCATCCAGATAAGCGCCGGGCACTATTCTTCGCGGCTTGCAGCGACCGCAGGACACGAAAGCGACCTTTTTCTCAACAACCTTCCGGTGGTGAACCTCGGTTTCATCATCGTGGGCGGCGCGATTCTTTTTTGGATACTTTCCTGCTTCCTGCTTACGATCGAGCCGCGGCGTCTCCTTTTTGGCATTAAGGCAATCGCGCTTTTCATCATCATCCGCGCATTTTTCATTAACCTTACGCGCGAAGGCATCTATCCCGGCGGAGTGCTTCCCGGCGCGAACAACGCCGGATACGGCGTGTATGGTTTGCTCACCTACCAAGGCAACCTCTTTTTTTCCGGGCATACCGGATTTCCGTTCCTGATGGCGCTCATCTTTTGGAACAGGACCTTCTGGCGGCGGTTCTTTATCGCGTCGACGGTCTTCTTTGGCGCATCCGTGCTCCTCGCGCACGTGCATTACTCAATAGATGTCTTTTCGGCGCCTTTCATCGTGTACGGCATTTTTGCCATCGCCGCGAAACTTTTCCCGCGCGATTATGCGCTCATGTTTGACGCAAAGAGGGAGAGCCCGTTATTATAATTAGACATGGAATCGGAAAAGCACAAAGGCAAGAAAATAAAATCCGGGAGGGCGGCAATGCCGGAAAGCGCGGAAGGCATGGAAGTTCTCCACGATTCCCGGGCAAACGGCGCGGAGGATGAGGAATATGACATGGGCATGGATGCCGGCGCGGATGCCGATGCTGAGGCGACAAAGACGTCCACCACGGGAGTTGGGATGCGCCCGCAAAAGGACCGTTTTCTCCCCGTAAGCATTCTCGTAGCAGCCATTATCGTTGGCGGCTCAGTGGTATTCGCGACGTTTTACCATGGTATGGGGTTGTCTGCCGCTCCAGGCGCAGGTGATGCGGGGGCGGTTGCGAGCACCACGGCACCCGCGGGAGACGTGGGAACCGGCACAAGCGCGTCGGATACTGCCGCGATCATGCAGCTCGGTCCGCGCGACGCCATCTTGGGCAATGCGAATGCGTCTGTCACCATTGTGGAATACGGCGATTACCAGTGTCCCTATTGCGGCGAATTCTTCTCGCAAACCGAACCGTCCATTGTTTCCGATTACATAAACACCGGCAAAGCCAAGATGGTCTTTAGGAACTTTGCTTTCCTTGGCCCCGAATCCACTGCGGCGGCGGAAGCGGCGGAGTGCGCGGAAGACCAGAACAAGCTGTGGGCGTACCACGACGCGCTCTACAACGCCAAGGTGGGCGACGACGAAAAAGGAGGCAGCGAAGATGACGGGTTCTTTACGCGGGCGCTTTTTATCCAGCTTGCGGGAGATGTCGGTATGGACGTGAATACGTTTACCACATGCATAGACAGTGACAAATATGCAACGACCGTTGCCGACGAAAAGACCACGGCAAGCGCGCTCGGGATTGATTCCACGCCGACGTTCTCCATAAACGGCACGCAGATTTTGGGCGCAGAACCCCTCTCTACGTTCCAACAGGCAATTAACGCGGCGCTGTAGGGACGAATGCGAGCGGGCGCGTTGACGAGCCGCATTCCCGCGCGTAAAATAGGAGTGTGGCCGAGAATTGGATTGAAATGATAATAGGTGCGTGGACCTTGCTCTCGCCGTGGCTCCTCGGTTTTGCCGACATTTCGTTCGCAAAATGGAGCAGTGTGCTGTGCGGGCTCGTGCTCGTCGTCATGGCGCTTTGGAAGCTCTTTGGCGAGTCGGCCAAATCGGCAAAGGTCACCTAACTCAAAAATTTATTTATAATAACAACACCATGGCAAAAAAAGTTACCATTTATACCACACCGTCCTGCGTATATTGCAAGATGGCAAAGGATTTCTTCCAGAAGAACGGCATCCAGTACGATGAGCGCAATGTGGCCGTGGACGAAAAGTCCCGCGAGGAAATGTTTGCGAAGTCGCGCCAAATGGGCGTTCCCGTGATAGACGTAGAGGGCACGATCGTGATCGGCTTTGACAAGAAGAACTTGGAGACGCTCCTTGTGCCTGTCAAGAAGTAATTTTCAACTTTAGAGAAAGCATTTGTGTGCCCATCAAGATCAGCGCTCATTGAGCATCGGAAATTATACATTGTACCTTCTTTGAAAATTGCAAAATTGGAAATTGAACATTTGGTAAAAATAAGTTAACAATCTCATGTATGACCTCATCATTGTAGGCGGTGGTCCCGGCGGCGTTGCCGCGGGTATTTACGCTGCCAGGAAAAAAATGAAGACCTTGCTCGTGACCGACAACTTTGGCGGCCAGTCCATCAATTCCGCCGATATCCAGAACTGGATAGGCACCAAGTCGCTTTCGGGCTACGACCTTGCAAAGGCGCTTGAGGAGCATCTCCGCGCACAACAGGGGATAGACATTGTGGACGACGATCTTGTGACCGGGGTCGCGAAGACCGATGCGGGATTTTCGCTCGCGACGCGGAACGGCAAGACGTACGAAACAAAATATGTTCTTCTTACCTCCGGCAGCAGCAGGAAAAAGCTTGGTATCCCCGGCGAAAAAGAGTTTGAGGGCAAGGGCGTGGTCTACTGCACGATCTGCGACGCGCCGCTTTTTGGCGGCAAGGTGACGGCGGTCGCGGGCGGCGGCAATTCTGCGCTTGAGGGTGTGATGGATCTTGTGCCCTACGCGTCAAAAATATATTTGATGATACGTTCCGAAGTTTTGAAGGGAGATCCCATCACGCAGGAAAAAGTGAAGAACGAACCAAAAGTGCAGATACTTTGGAACACGGTGATAACCGAGGTGCGCGGCGGCCAGCTTGTGACGGGAGTCCGTTACAAGAACGTAAAGACCGGCGAAGAAAAGGAACTTGCGTTGGACGGGGTGTTCGTGGAGATCGGGCTTGTGCCGAATTCCGCGTTCGTAAAGGACCTCGTGACGCTTGATCCCTACGGCCACGTGATTACGGACCCCAAGACGCAGTCAACGTCCGTTTCCGGCATCTGGGCCGCAGGCGACGTGACGGACCAGCCCTACCGCCAGAACAACGTGTCCGTGGGCGACGCCGTGAAGGCGGTGCTCAACATCTACGAGCATTTTTTGAAAGATTAAAAGGCGGTTACCGATTGCTTGACATCGGCTCCCACGCGTATAGAATAGCTATTGGCACTCATACGTCGGGAGTGCCAAACGTGTTTTAATATTCGGAAAACAAAAATAAATAAAATGAACTTTAAACCATTATCAAACCATCTGTTTATAGAGCCGCTTGAGGAAGAGCGGACCACGAAAGGCGGCATCGTGCTGCCGGATACTGCGGAAAAAGAAAAGCCGATCAAGGGGAAGGTACTCGCCGTCGGTCCCGGCAAGCGGAATGAAAAAGGTGAGACCATGTCGATGTCGGTAAAAATTGGCGACACGGTGCTCTTCAAAAAATATGGACCGGACGAAATAGAGATAGAAGGGAAGAAATATCTGGTCGGCGATGAGGACGACATCTTGGCAGTAGTAGAATAGTCATTTTTTAAAATTTTCCTAACACTTACATGGCAAAACAGATAAAATTCAATGAAGATGCGCGCACAGCGATCAAGCGCGGCATAGACAAGCTCGCGGCGGCGGTCACGATGACGCTTGGCCCGCGCGGCCGTGCGGTCGTCATCGAAAAGGGCTACGGCGCGCCGCAGGTGACGTTTGACGGGGTGACGGTCGCGAAAGAGATCGAGCTTGAGGACAAATGGGAGAACGTGGGTGCGGAATTCATCAAGCAGGCGGCGGACAAGACGAACAGCGGCGTGGGCGACGGGACGACGACGGCCACCGTTCTTGCGCACGCAATGATAGACGAAGGCGAGAAGGTAATCCGCGAAAAAGGATTCAACGTGATCCAGCTTGCCGAGGAGCTCAAGAAGGCGAGCGTGGGCGTGGTGAAGGCGCTTGAGGATCAGCGCGAGCTTATTGACGACAACAAGAAGATAAAAGAAGTGGCGACCCTTTCCGCAAAGGATGCGGAGATCGGCAGCCTCATTGCGACGGTGATGGAGAAGATCGGCAAGGAAGGCGTGGTCACCATTGAGGATTCCAACACCATCGGCAATTCCTATGAAATGGTGGAAGGTATGCAGTTTGACCGCGGCTATGTTTCGCAATACATGGTGACGAACCAGGAGCGGATGGAGGCGGCTTTGGAAGAGCCATACATTTTGGTGACGGACAAGAAGATCTCTTCTATCCAGGATATTTTGCAGCTTTTGGAAAAGATAGTGGCGAGCGGCAAGAAAGAGCTTTTGATCGTGGCGGAGGATATCGACGGCGAGGCGCTCACCACGCTCGTTCTGAACAAACTGCGCGGCATCTTCAACGTGCTTGCCGTGAAGGCGCCGGGGTTTGGCGACCGCCGGAAAGAGATGCTTGCGGATATTGCGATCGTAACCGGCGCAACCTTTATTTCCGAAGACCTCGGCAAGAAGCTGGACAACGTGGAAATTGACGACCTCGGTCATTCCCACCGCGTGGTGTCCAATAAAGATGCCACGACCATCGTGGGTGGCAAAGGTTCCAAAAAAGATATTGAAGCCCGCATGGCGCAGATAAAGGCGCAGATAAAAAAGACCGAATCGGATTTTGATAAGGAAAAATTGCAGGAGCGGTTGGGCAAGCTCTCCGGCGGCGTGGCAGTGATAAAAGTGGGCGCGCCTACGGAATCGGCGCAGAAGGAATTAAAGCAGCGCGTGGAGGACGCCGTGGCCGCGACGCGCGCCGCAATGGAAGAAGGCATCGTGCCCGGCGGCGGCATTGCGCTCTTCAACGTGAGCATGGCGCTTGAGGCGCGCGCCGAGGGTGGCGTTGCCGCGGGCAGCAAGAAGCCGAACGAAGTTTCTCGCATTTTGACCCGCGCGCTTGAGGCACCCATTCGCGCGATTGTAGAGAACAGCGGCGAATCGCCGGAGCGCGTGATCGCGGAGCTTGCAAAGCGGAAGAACGAACCGTGGAAAGGATTTAACGCAATTTCCAATAAGATGGGTGACCTCAAGGAGGCGGGCATCATTGACCCCTTGAAGGTGACGCGCACCGCATTCATGAACGCGATTTCCGTAGCGGCGAACTATTTGACCGTGGGCGCGGCCATCACCAACGTTCCCGAAAAGAAATCGCCGATGGGCGGCCCCGGCATACCGGGTGGCATGGGCATGGGGGAGGATTACTAAGCATTCCCCGGAAGATTATTGCAGTGTGAGCCGCGCCCCTTGGGGATGCGGCTCGACTTTTCTTTTGCGCCGTGATAATCTCCCTGCGGCACCTTTTCGGTACCAATCTCTTTTCAGTTTGCTGGAGGCAAAGAAATATGAGTGTACGACGATGGATTTTCATCGCGATTGGAGCAATTGTCCTTACTTTGTGTTTCGGGTCCTTCTTGAGCGGTGAGGAAGCCCAAAATGTGTATGCGGACAGCGACAACACGCCGCCAACCGGCGTGAAGCACGCGAATACCGCCTCGCTCTCCAACGTGACCCTTACGCCCCATGTGTTCCCGCCCATCCGTGCGCGCCGGGAAAACTTATTTCTTGCATTTGGAAAATTTGCGACGGACGTGGTTCCCGTGGCAAAAGACCCGGACGGCACTACGCACGTATTCTATTCTGCGGGGCTCGTGACCGCCGAAGCAATGGGCGCCGCGGACTGCGTCACAACCGAAATGATCCACGCACGCGGCGGCAGCGAAGCTGATCCGCTCACCCGGCCGCTGTTCCGCTACCATCTGGAATGTCCGGTTGGCATTGTGTTCAGCAATGCCGCCAATCACACCCTTAAACTTCTTTTTGAGCATGCCGGCGACGCGAGCGGCACGAAATGGAAAAAGGCCGGCGCCTACACCGTGCTCGCGCTCTACGACGTGGGTTACGGCGCGATCATCGCGCACAACATCCAGCAGCTTGAGAGACCGAGGTATCGGGAGATCTACCAACAGGGGAGGTAACACTCCCGTACAGGCCTGGTGCGCACGCGCATCGGGCCTGTTTTTTTGTCTGGCGTCGCCTTGCAACAAAACGGCTACATATATCGTATTACCTGCATTGCAAGGGCATGGCCCATTTGCTACACTGACCCCATGGCGCTCTGGATACTTCTCGCAATCATCATCATAATCGTCCTCTGGCTCATTCTCGCCTACAATGGGCTTATTTCCACGCGCAACCGGTCGCAAGAAGCGTTTTCGGACATTGACGTGCAGTTGAAGCGCCGGTACGACCTCATCCCCAACCTTATGGAAACGGTAAAAGGTTATGCCGCGCATGAAAAGACCGTATTTGAGGACGTGACGAAGGCGCGTTCGCAGGCTATGCAAGCAACCGGACCGGCAAAGGCGGGCGCGGAAGACGCGCTCTCGGGGGCCTTAAAATCTTTATTCGCGGTTGCAGAAAATTATCCGGACCTTAAGGCCAATCAAAACTTTTTGAGTTTGCAGAACGAACTCACGGACACGGAAGACAAGATCCAGGCCGCGCGTCGGTTCTACAACGGCATGGTGCGCGATTTCAACACCAAGCTCCAGGTGTTCCCGACGAATATGATGGCGAACGCATTCGGGTTTACCAAGATGGACTTTTTTGGGGGCGACCTGACGGATGCGGAAAAGCAGCCGGTGCAGGTCAAATTCTAGTCCCTTTGTCTCTTGCTGATATGGCTTTCGCTGCCAGAGTACGGAGCCACACTGTCAGCGAAAGCCATATCAGCAAGAAGCAAACGCAACCAGTAATTGATCCTGCCCGCCTTTCTTCCGCCCAATTTTAATTTCATCACATGGCCAATCTTTATACTTACCAATCTTCGAACATTCGCCGGACGTGGGGGCTTTTTATTGTTTTCTTTATTGTGATCATCGTGCTCGGTTGGGTTTTTTCGGAGGCATATGGGACGCCGGACTTTTTGATATTTGCGGTTATTTTTAGCATTGCGTATTCTCTCATCAGTTATTATTCGTCCGCGTCCATTGCGCTTTCGCTCGCGCGGGCGAAGCCCATAGAGAAGAGCGACAATCCGCAGCTGTATAACATTGTGGAAAATCTTTGCATTACGGCTGGCTTGCCCATGCCGAAGCTTTATGTGACGCCGGAACTCCAGATAAACGCATTTGCGACGGGGCGGGATAAGGACCATGCGGCGGTGGCCGTGACGCAGGGCGCGCTCCAGCGTTTAAACAAAGACGAGCTGCAAGGCGTGCTTGCACACGAACTCTCGCATGTGGGCAATCGCGACATTCTTGTTTCCACGGTGGCTGCCATTCTTGCTGGCATCATCGCGCTTGTGGCCGACATCTTTTTGCGGTCGGTGTTTCTGGGCGGTGCGGGGATAGGGCGCGGTCGGAACGATGAGGCAGGGGAGATATTTCTCATCGTCGCTATCGTCCTCTCCATTCTTGCGCCCATCGGCACCATGCTCATCCAACTCGCCATCTCGCGCCGCCGCGAGGCGCTCGCGGACGCGTCCGGGGTGCTCCTCACGCGGTATCCCGAAGGCCTCATCTCGGCGCTCCAAAAAATAGAAGTGGACACGACGCCCATGCGCACGGCCAAGGATTCCACCGCGCACATGTGGATAGACACACCGTTCAAGGGCAAGGGGACATCCTGGTGGCACAAAATATTTATGACGCACCCGCCCATTGAGGAACGCATTGCGGCACTCCAAAAGTTTTCCGGTTAGTGGTTAGTGCGCCCGCGATCTAACAATGAAATATAAATTTGGCAAAACCGTCGTCGTGGCACTCGGGGGCTCCATCGTGCATCCCGATGGCATTGACGCCGCATTCTTAAAAAAGTTCAAAAAGTTTATTGGACCGTTTTTGCGCCGCGGGACGAAGTTTGTGCTCGTGGTGGGCGGCGGGCGGCTCGCGCGGCGGTTCCAGGAAGCGGCGCACGCGGTTTCGCGCGTGACGGACGAAGACAAGGACTGGCTTGGCATCCACGCCACGCGCCTCAATGCGCACTTACTCCGCACCGTCTTCCGCGACGTGGCGGATCCCGTCGTGATAGACGCGCGGTACCGCTTGAGAAAGCTCACACACCCCGTGACGATCGCGGCTGGCTGGCGGCCCGGATGGTCAACGGATTATGTGGCCTTGCAGCTCGCGGCGGATTACAAAGTGCCCGAGGCGATCATCGCGGGAAGTCCGACGCACGTGTATGACAAGGATTATTCAAAGTATCCGGACGCGACGCGGTTCCACGAACTCACCTGGCCCGCGTATCGCCGTCTCATTCCGCGCGCATGGAAACCCGGTCTCCACGCGCCCGTTGACCCCGTGGGCGCGGCGCTCGGCGCCCGGACGGGCACGAAGGCCATCATCGTGGGCGGCCGAGATCTCAAGAACTTTTCCGCGCTCTTGAACGGAAAGGAGTTCCGTGGCACTATCATCGGGTAGCTAAAAAAAGAAAAGGAGGCGTCGCATAGCGGTCTAGTGCGTTCGCTTGGAAAGCGAATATGCCGAAAGGCATCACAGGTTCGAATCCTGTCGCCTCCGCACTTAAATATATTCTTATGGGAAAAACGAAAAAGCATACCCTTTATCTCATCGGCGGCCCGTCGCGGGTCGGGAAATCAATTATTGCGAGCGAGATCCTCCGCCGCAGGCACTTGATCGCGATCTCGACGGATGGCATACGCGCGGCGGTGAGGAACGTGCTTGTGGGAGAGTCGCGCGTGTCGGTTGATAGGATAAGTTTTAGCGTGCAGGCGGCCTTCCGGCGGCCGGGAAGCTTGAAGGTGCATAAGGTACACATCGTGAAAAAGAATCAACAGCAGGATGATCTTGCCTGGCAAGGGGTGCTTGGCCTCGTGCACGCGTACGACCGGGGCAATCGTTTTGATGTGCTCGTGGAGGGCATCGCGGTCACGCCCGAGCGCGTGCACCGGCTCGCAAAGAAATTAAAAAACCTTAAGGTGAAGGCGGCCTTCGTCGGTTACAGCAATGCTACTCACGCGGATGCCATCCTGGCCTACGCAAAAGAGAAAAAGGATTGGGTGCATACGTGGATAAAGGAGCAGGGCAGAGGTGACGCGAGCGTGCACGAATGGGTGCGGAAGGGGATAGTCAAAAATGCAAAACTAAAGAGGTCTGCGCGAAAGTTCGGTTATGCATATTTTAACCTTAGTGAACGGCCGTTTAATGATCATGTTCGTGCGGTGATGCGATATTTCAGCTAGGCGATGCCTCTGATTGTTTTATCTGCCGGCATCCGTGCGTTATACTTATGAGTAATGAACAGCCTGAAGCGCATCTTCGCGCTCATTCTCCCGCGCACGCCGCTTAACCGCCCGTTGCGCATTCTCATCACCACGAATTCGCTACTGGTCTTCATTGTGGGGCTTTTTGCGCCGTTCTATGCGGTATTCATTGTGCATATTGGCGGAAGCATCGCGTTCGCGGGACTTTCTTGGGCTATCTTTTCCATCGTGTCCGGCGTGCTCATATTTCTTTTTGCAAACTGGGAGCTAAAAATAAAAGAGCAGGAGCTCCTGATCGCGCTTGGCTACATTTTGCGCGCGGCGGTGTTCATAAGTTACGCCCTTATGTCGAGCATCGCGCAGCTCATCGCTACGCAGGTCCTTTGGGGCGTTGCCGCCGCGCTCGGCACGCCCGCGTTTGATTCGGTCTATGCCGATCACACGGTGAAAGAAGATTCCATCGTGCAGTGGGGCGAATGGGAGGGAATATCCGCCATCATGACGGGCGTCGCCGCGCTCATTGGCGGTCTGGTCATCCAGAGCTTCGGCTACTCCGCGGTGTTCACCATCATGGCGGTCATTTCGTTCTGTCTCGGCGTGTATATCTGGCGTTTGCCACGGGAGGTGCTGTAGCCGCCTCGCGTACGCCGGCGTCGGTAGACGCTATTACTGGATTCTTCCGTTCCTCTGCCACGGCACGCCAAGTTTCGGCAAGAGCCACCGGTCAAGCCCTATCCATCCGGCGTTGCGCCAGGCAAGAATAAGAAAAAGTTGTATGAGAAGAAGGAACGGATTGATGCTCACGGTCCCGGCAAAAAGATAATTAAAGTTCATAAATGCGCCGAAGAACGCGGCGATGCCGGTGAAGGCGCCGAGCACGAGTCCCACGCCCACCGCGAGTTCGCCGATCGTGACGAGATAGGAAAAGAATACGGCGTGGGGGATCGCAATGTTTGTCAAAAAGAACGCATACCACGAGGCAACGTTCGGATGTGCGCCCGTCGCTTGCGCGAGGGCGCCCTGGAAGAATCCTTGTATCGCGGTACCTGCCTGCGCGCCCACCCATGTCGCGCTCGTCACTTTTTCCCAGCCGGCCGTTAACCATTCGTAGCCCACGTAGAGGCGCAAGACGAGCCATACCCACGCGAAGAATCGCGTATCGGCAAAAAGGAAACGGGAAAGTTTCGGTTCGGGGATATCGATCACGTTGCTTGCACTGCCGCCGGTTGCGTCTGCCATGTAAGAAGCATATCATATTGGTTCAATGGCCATCGTTTCGGAAAAAACATATCACCGCGTGTTTTGGGGAGGGATTATTATCAAGGGGCTCATTAGCGTGGGCGAACTTTTGCTTGGCGTTCTCTTCCTGTTCTTCAGTTACGCCACGTTATTCAGTGTTGCTGTTGCGCTCACGGGCGACGAACTGACCGAATCGCCGCGTGACCCGCTATGGAACCTTGCCGTGCACAGTTTTAACGGTTTCACGGCCACGCCGCAAGCCATCTGGGCATTTATTTTCCTTTCCCACGGCATCGTAAAAACATTTATGATCGTGGGCCTTATCAAGGACTGGCTATGGATATATCCCGTCTCCGCGATTGTTTTTGCCGCCTTCGCCGCGTACCAGATCTATCAATACACCTACGCGCCGTCGTTTTTCCTGATCGCGATCACGGTATTTGACGTGATATTGATCGGGCTGATTCTGCATGAGTACCGATACGAGAGGAGGAACAGACGACCCAGGTCCGCCATTCCGTCCGCTTGACAGCATATAAGCATATGCTAATATGCCTATAAGAATCCATGAAAGACCTCTGCGGCGAGATCAATAAGTTCGGGAAGGGGATTGGCAACGCCACGCGCTACCGCATTCTTGAGGCGCTCATCAAGGGCCGCAAGACGGTGGGTGAGCTCGTGGGCATCGTAAAGCTCTCCCAACCGGCGGTCTCGCAACATTTGAAGACGCTCAAGTCGTCCGGGCTCGTGGTGGACGAGCGGCGCGGGCAGGAGGTGTTCTATGCGGTAAATACGGAACATATGCTTTTTCTCTTAAAAAGCATGTCGGTGAGCATGCAGAAAGGTCAAAAAAATAAATCAATATAAAAAATATGGATAAAATAAAATTTGTAGGAATCGCGGGCAGTTTGAGGAAGGCATCGATCAATAAAGCGCTCATTGGCGCGGTGAAAGGTCTGGCACCGGCGGAAGTTTCCTTTGAAATATTGGAAATGGGTAATCTGCCACTTTTTGACCAGGACGTAGAGATGGCAAATTATCCCAAGGAAGCGCAGGCGCTTAAGGACAAGATAGTGGCCGCGCAGGGTGCCATCATTGCGACGCCGGAATACAACCGTTCCATTCCGGGCGTGCTCAAGAACTTTCTTGACTGGACGAGCAGGCCGTACGGCCATAATGCATGGGCGGGGAAAGTTGTGGGCGTGACCGGGGCGTCCGGCGGCGCGATCGGCACGGCGCTTGCGCAATATCATCTCAAGAACATTTTGCTCTATTTGAACGCGCGCGTGCTTGGCCAGCCGGAGCTCTATGTGAACAACGCCGGCCAGAAAATAAGCGAACAAGGGGTGCTTACGGACGTGGCGACTAAGGAGCATATTGCGAAGTTCTGGGAGGCATTACTTGCGGAAGTCCGCAGAGGTGTCTAGTGGCCGCACAAATGCACAGTAGCCTGCAAAAAGGGCCGGAAAACGGCCCTTTTTTGATGTTTGCAGGGGGTTTTGAGGGTTTGGTATAATAAGGAAACGTATGAACGAAAGCGCTCTCCGGGAGTCCATCCAGGATTCCACGCTCCCTCACCCGGAAGACCGGTGGGGGCGCATAAAATATCGCATTTGGCAGAGAGTATACCCCCATTACACCGACCTCCGCGACGCCCTCCTCGAACTTGGGATCATCTATCCGCGCAACAGCGGCCGTCAGCCGTTCGTCTTGGGAACCTTAAAGAAAAATATTGATATTCCGGCATTTTTGCGCCACTTGCAAGCGCAGGGTTTCGGGAACCATTTTGTGGCATGGCAGGATGAAAGCGAGCTCGCCGGATTGCGGAAACCGGACGGATTCCATTTCCAGTATCACCTTCGCATCTTCAAAGACGGCGAAGTACGTGGACACTATGAATACACGCCGGAGGCGCACCCGATAAAACATTTGGGTTATCGCCACATGCGGGACCGCCGGGAAGATTTCCAGGAATTCTGCGGGAATTGGATAGAGTGGTCATAGATCGCATGGAACTTGCCATCACAAATGCTATTCCCGATTCCGTTCTCCCGTATCCGAACGCGATCCTTGACCGCGTAAAATTCCATTTTTGGAAAGGTATTGCGCCCACCTTTCTTTTTACACGTGACGCACTGATCGCATCGCGCGTGATCCGCCACGAGGGACGCCAGGAATATTTTTTAGGAAAGCTTGCCGAGGGAAAATCCATTGATGACTTTTTGCAATATCTTGAGGTGCAAGGTTTCGCCAATCACTTCATTGCGCTCAAGGATGACGGCCAGCTTTTGAGCCTGCGCCGTTTGGAAAATTTTGAGCGGCAATATCATTTGCGCATTTTTCGCGATGGCGAAGTGCGCGGCCACTACGAATACACGCCGGAGGCGCACCCGGTGTGGCACTGGAAGGAAACGCGGATGGAACCGCGCCAAGAAGTGTTCTTGAATATTTTGGGTGACTGGATCAGTGCTTCCTAGCGTACAGCGGTGTTGTGCACGCCCGTTCCGGAGCCTGGGAAAATGATATCCCAGAGCGCGCCTGCGGCATTCCGCGGTTCGCCTTTCAGCGGGAAATGATGGAGGTCAATGAACGGCAGACTGTTGCATTCAATGACGCCGCACTTTTGTGTGCGCCACGATCGTGCGATGTCCTTGACCATAAAATCCACGCCCACGAGCGGATCGTCGAGTACGGTGCCTATTTTTTTGAAAAGCGCGAGATTGTCCGGATGAATATCTTTTGAGGCGACCTCCGTTGTGGAAGCGCCATAGGCACGGCTCACTTTTTCGTGAAGAGCGACTATGGCGCCTTTTTGCGGCACCGAGTCCAGCGTGAGCTTTTGTTTCGCAAGCTCTTGCACGGACTCCTTGTTCAAAACCAGCTCGTGAAATATCGGTCCATGGCGGAGGGGATCTTTATTTTCCCGCTCTACGAGCTGTGTTATGGTGCTCTTCCCGTCGCCCACGACGTGCGGGGGTTCCCGGCGCATTACACCCGCCACTTCGCCGCCCACGAGCGTCACGCGGAACACAAATCCCTCCAATTCTTCTTCCACGACCACGTACGGCGACAACTCTTTCGCCTTTTTGAAGGCGTGGCGGAGCGCCTCAAGGTCTATAATATGCACGTACGTGTGGCGGCTGCGGGAGCCGAGGTTCGGTTTTACGATCACGGGGGAACCGGAACCTCCGTTCATTGATTTGAAGACCATTTCTGCCTGGTGCACGGTTGTGCATGACCTTCCTTTTGGCATCGGAATGCCCGCACTCAGAAATTTTTTAATGATAATTCCCTTGTCGTCCATCCAATCGAGCGACGTTTCGTGCGCGGCGCGCGGGCGCGGGAGGCCGTCAAAAGCCACCGTATCGTTTCCGTAGGTTGCAAAAAAAAGTTCGCGTGGGATGCCGAACAACCGGAACTCTTTCATGGTAATGCCGCGCTGCGAGGCTTCTTCCCAAAGCACGCGACTCCGCCAGTTCAGCTTTTCGTCCGGTTCCGTAATGACCGTGCCCACGCGCATCGCGGCGAGCCCGCGCGCGAGCGCGGGGGCGATTCTCCCGGATTTAAGTTTGGCAATTGCGGGCTTGATGCCGCGCCAGACGAGCTCGGAAGGTTTTGTGGCGTAGCGCACCGCAATATCAAGACGCACGCCCCAGCGTTCCACCCAATGCGGTACGGTTGCCGGCCCGCAATCGGGGCAATACATTTTGTCTGTCATACGGGTCAATCATACCCGATTGTCAAGAATTTTTTAAGAGGGATTTAATGATGTTTCTGGTAGGATGTGCACGGAATGAAAATTCGCTACACGCTGCATGCGGAACGTCGCTTGCTTGAGCGCGGCATTACCAAGCGGGAGGTTGCTGCTGCATTCCATTTCGGCGCGAAGAGCGATATTTGGGGTGGCCTCAGAAAGTGCGTATATAAAGACTTGAAAGGTACTTTAATAGTGATTTATCATATAAGAGGGTTTCTCGATTACAAAATCATCACTTTATATTATGAACATTAAAATTGACGAAGAGGCCAACGCGGCCTACATACAATTTAACGAAAATAAGGTGCACAGGACCGTTGTGCACAATGAGGAATTTTTGGTGGACGTGGACGAAAAAGGGGAAGTGATCGGTATTGAAGTGCTTAATTATTCAAGCCAAAAACTTACGCCACAGAAATTGCAGGAAGTGGTAGCCGCTATGCAAACCCCGGGAAGAAATCGGTCTTGATCTGCGCGCGCGGGATACCAATGCCGTGAAGCGCCGCTTCCATGGCACTCACCATAGCATGCGTGCCGGAAATATAAAACGTGCGCTCCCGGTAATCCTCAACCGTTTTTGCGATAAGCGCTTCGTCGATGCGCCCTTGGTAACCGCCCTGTGGGAGTTTTTCTCCCGGACCTGTCACGGCGTAAATGGTTTTGAGGCCGACCGTGCGCGCGGCTTCGTCAAAGACCTCGCGGTAGGAAATTTCCGCGGTCGTATGGTTTGAATAAAAAAGCACGACATCGCGTTTTTCGCCGCGATCGGAAAGATATTTTACCATGCTGCGGAACGGCGTGATGCCGATGCCGCCCGCGATAAAGACCAGTTTCTTTGCCGGATCGTTGGGCAGGGTAAAATCGCCCGTGAGCTCACCGCCCATAATGCGGGCGCCTGGTTCCATGGCGAGAAGTTGCTTTTTGAAGCTGCTGGAAGGTTCATAGAATTTTACGCCGAGATGGAGCTCGCGTTCGGTGGGGGACGAGGCGATCGTGAAGTAGCGACGGTTGCCGCGCGCATCGTTTTTTACGGCGCGGGCCGCGGCTGCGGATCTGTCCGGCGTGAGCGTCCACTCCATGTATTGCCCGGGCCGGAACCTCATCCATGGCCCGGCGGTCGCGCCCGCCGCGGGCACGAACGCAAAGTCGTAAAGATTTGTCCCCATTTCTTTTTTCTCCTTAAGCACAAGCGACTGTTTGCCCTGGGGGCTCACCGCGAACGAAAAAATGTTGCCGACGCAGAGCGCGAGTTCGGGAATGGAATAAATGGGGCCAAGGTGGATGGCGGGCGCGTAAAGGAGGCCGACGAGCGCGCCGTAGGCGATGCGGAGCGCCCGCGTGGGCGGCGTGGTCGCGGGCTCCGCGAGCATCACGAACGCAAAGAAAAATATTGGCGTGTGGAGGACTATCTTGCCGAGCGTGCCGAACGGGTCCGCGAGCGACTGGGTGGCATAGATCGAAACAAGCGCGCCCGCGAAGAACGGGAGCACGAGATCAAAGCGCCGTATCTTCCGCACGATGAGCAGGCCGCCCACGAGCACGAAGGCAAGAAGCGGGAGGTTCCCGCCGACCCACCAGCTCGCGTACGCATTCAAGATGAGCCCCGTGGCCGCGACCGCGATTGCCGCCGGGTTGAACACGTGTTTCTTGTTTATGGCGAGCACATATTTTGACGCCATCGCAAAGAGCGGCGCCCAAATGAGAAAGAGAAAATTGCTCACGCTGAACGGCGCAAACGCCACGGGCGTGATGATGAGTGCGAGAATGAGCGCCGTAATGTAAGCGGATTCCACGTTCGGCTGCGCGCGGAATATCCACGCGCAAAGATCATTGATCGCAACACACGCAACGAGCAGTACGAGCGTCGAAAGAACCATGGCGATGGGATCATAGGGGAGCAGATGCACCGCGCTGAACACGACACCCAACGCCACGAGCCCAATGAGCACGTAGAGCGTGAGCCGGTACATCGTGATCTTGTTCAGTTGACGGTCTATCCAGGCGATCATTGGGTATATTTCTCAAATCCGCTCGTCATGGTGGCAACTTTATCTTTATCTATAAGGTATCCTTCGAATCCGTCAAGCCGTTCAATGAAATTAATGCCTTCGCGGCCCATGGCGAATGCGGCGGTGGCAAACCGATCCGCTTCGTAGATGTTCGGTCCCACGACGGTCAGGCTCATGATCTCGCTCACTGGTTTATTCCCCGCCTTCGGATTGTAAATATGGAGGCCGCGGATGTATGTGCCCGAGGTCGCGACGCCCTCTGAGGTCACATTGACCACTTTTACGTTTTCTACTTCGTTCCATGGATTTTTAATGCCGACCGCCCAAGGTTTTCCCTCGGCGTTCACGCCGGATGGCTGGATGTCACCGCCCGCGTCAACATAGAAATTTTTGAGACCTTCTTCTTTTAAGACCTGCGCCGCGTTCCAGATCGCCCAACCCTTCACGAGTCCCGACGGGTCATACGCACCGGTCGGCGTTTTCATGTCAAAATAACCGTCCGTGACGCGCTTCGTTTCTTCCGCGAGCGCAAAGATGAGCCGCATTTCCTCGCTCCACTGCTCCTCCGGGAGCTTCCCTTCGTTGATCGCGGTTATTTCGCTCGTTGACTTGTAGGTGCTGAATTTCTCGTCAATGCGCGCAAAATATTCAAATACTTTTTGGATGACCGTTTTGGTGGCCGCGCTATCAATAATTTCCACCGTGACGGGCATGCCCATTGTTACGCGCGTTTCTTTCATCGTGCGTGGTTTTATATTACGGTTTGCCGGTCGTGTGTGCGCTAGCTCTTTGCCTGTGCGAGTGCTGCCGCGAGCGATTGCTGGAAGGCCTCGCTGTCCTGCGTGGCGCCGGAGACTATCTGCACGTTCGCGCTCTGTGCCGCGACCGCCTCGGTCTTGAGGGTCGGGATGGCCATATTCGTCACGTCGGTCGTGTGGCCAGGTGCGTTCGGGTAGACGGGAACGGCCACGCTTGTGATCACGCCGCCCTGGACCGTCGCGACTACTTGAATGTTGCCGTAGAAGGCATTCGTGACGGGCCCGGTGTAGGTGCCATCTTTATATTGGCCCGCTGTGGCTGGCGTAGATGCCGGAGTTGTTGACGCGTCAGGCGCTGGCGTGGGTCCCGCGCCGCCTGGCGCAGGCGTGCTCGTGGGAGCCCCCGTCGCATTGTCCATTTGGCTGCTTGTCACGGCCGCATGGTCGTCTACGTTCACAAAAATAACATATGCAACCACGACCGCCGCAATAGCACCACCCACGATATATTTTTTCATTGGTTAAGTATACGGTATGTCAAAAATATACGAAAGTGAGGTGGCGTTTGGTGCGCCCCCGCGATATAATAGTGCGCATGGACCCGAACGATTTTGATCTTTCCGCCAAGCCGGCCGATGATTTCTTCCAGTATGTGAACGGCGGCTGGATCGCGCACAATCCCATCCCTGCCGACGAAGCGCGGTGGGGTTCCTTTATTGTGCTGCGCGTGGAGGTGGAGAAGCAGCTCCTTGCCATTCTTGCCGGACTTGTGGCGCGGGGCGATATTGCGCCGGGGAGCAATGTCCAAAAGGTGCGCGATTTTTACCTGACGGCCATGGATAGGGAAGCACGCAATCGTTTGGGCGTCACACCGCTTGCGGAACTCCAGGGCGTGATCGCCACTTTCTCGGATAAAAAAGAACTTCCCCGCGTGGTCGCGCGCCTACATGCGGCGGGCGCATCCGTATTCCTTTCGCCCTTTGTGGACCAGGACGAAAAACAGAGCGGCACGATGGCGCTTCACCTTTACCAGGGCGGCCTTGGCCTGCCGGACAGGGATTATTATTTGAACGACGACGAAAAGAGCCGCGAGATCCGGAAGAAATATCAGGAATACATCGTGGCGCTTTTGCGCGCCGCAGGCGCGGGCGTGGACGAATGCGTGCGTGCCGCCGCAGTTATTTTTGGTATCGAAAAGCGACTCGCCGAGGCGTCGCGGACGCGTGTTGCGCTCCGGGACGTACACAAGCAGTACAACAAGGTGGATCGCGCAGGGCTCGCCGCGCTTACGCCGTCGTTCGCGTGGGCCGATTATTTTGCGGGACTTTCGCTCCCCGTGCCGCAGTATTTCATTGTCGGTCAGCCGGAATTTTTTGAGGCGATTGAGAGGGTGCTCGCGGAATTTTCCCTTGAGGATGTGAAGGCCTATCTTTCCTGGCATCTTTTGAACGAAATGGCAGGTGTGCTCACCGAGGAGCTGGAGAAGCTGAACTTTGATTTCTACGGGCGGACGTTCAGCGGCACCACGGAAATGAAATCGCCTGAGCGCCGGGCGCTCCGGGCCGTGAACGGCTTGCTTGATGAAGCGATGGGCGAGCTCTACGTGGAAAAGCACTTCAGTCCGGACGCGAAGCAGAAGATCACGGTGCTCGTGGACCGTTTAATAGAGGCATACCGCGCACGGATAGCGCGCCTGGATTGGATGGCCGAGGAAACAAAGCAAAAGGCGCTCGCAAAGCTTTCCCGGTTTTCGCGCAAACTCGGCTACCCTGACAAGTGGAAAGATATTAAGGACCTTATTATTACGAGTGATTCTTATGCGGCGAACTGCATGCGCGCTCACGCCTTTGAGTTCGTGCGCCGCCTTCGCAAAGTGGACGGTCCCGTGGATCGCGGCGAGTGGCTTATGCCGCCGCAGATGGTGAATGCATATTACCAGCCGCCCATGAACGAGATCGTATTTCCCGCAGCCATTTTGCAGCCGCCGTTCTTTGATCCCGCGGCCGAAGATGCGCTGAATTACGGTGGCATCGGTTGCGTGATCGGCCACGAACTTACGCACGGCTTTGACGACCAGGGCGCGTTCTTTAATGGCGATGGCAATCTGGAAAATTGGTGGACAAAAGAAGACAAAGAGCGCTTTGACGCGCGGACGGCACGGCTTGCGGAACAATTCGACGCCTACGAGGTCCTGCCGGACCTGCACGTGAACGGCAAGCTCACGCTTGGCGAAAACATCGCCGACCTCGGCGGCATCATCATTGCGTATGACGCCCTCCGGCTCGCGCAGGGAGGCGTTGCGGACCCCGGCGTGCTCCAAAATTTTTTTATGAACTGTGCGGTGGGCGAACGAGGGAGCGAACGCGAGGAATATCTGCGGCTCATCATTCAGACCGACCCGCACTCGCCCGGCAAGTGCCGCGTGAACGGGCCGTTGTCCAACCTCCAGGAATTCTACGATGCATTCGGCGTGAAACCGGGCGACAAAATGTGGCGTGAGCCAAGTAATCGTATAAAGATCTGGTAGCGAGCAGAGCAGGGCATGTTTTGCTTTGGGGGCGTCTCGGAGGCGCCCTGGTAAGAAATGAACGTCATTGTCGAGTTTGCAGCGCCGAGAGAGAGTGGTCGCGCGAGTACGCGCGAACCACGTCCCCCAAAGCAAAACATGCCCTGCCCTGCCCTGCCCTGCTCGCTGTCAAGTATCCTTTAAATTAGTTTTAATGTCGCATGAGTATAATGGTGCGATATGAATATAAAAAAATACTCGGTCATCGCCGCATCCGGCGCGGCGGTTGCGTGCGTGCTCTATGCGGGTGCAGCCGTGATCTTGAATGTGGTAGCGCCGCTCCCGCCCGCCCAGGCGTCGTATCGTTTTGCAAATTTTTCCGGCAAGCCGCCCATCCACGTTTTGAAATCGGCGCAAAAGACGCCTTCTGGCGTCACGCCTACGGAGATCAAAAGCATTTATAAGCTTCCGTCCACCGGCGGCCATGGCACGATCGCCATCGTGGACGCCTACGATGACGCGACGATAGAACAGGACCTCAATACGTTCAGCGCAAAGTACGGCCTGCCGGCGTGCACGGCTGCGAACGGATGTTTTGAAAAGCATAAGATGGCGACGAGCACGGCCACGAACAGCGGCTGGGCGCTGGAGGAGTCGCTTGACGTGGAATGGGCGCACGCAATCGCACCGAAGGCAAAGATATTGCTCATAGAGGCAAAAACGCCGAGCGGTGCAAATCTTCTTGCGGGTATCGATTATGCCGCGTCACGCAAGGATGTCGTAGCGGTCTCGCTGAGCTGGGGCGGCGCGGAGTTTTCCGACGAAACCTCGCTTGATTCCCATTTCGCAACGAGTTCCGGCAAGATATTTTTTGCATCGTCCGGTGATGACGGCACGGGCGCGAGCTGGCCCGCAGCGTCGCCCGACGTCGTGGGTGTCGGCGGCACGTCGCTCGAGCTTTCTTCCAAGGGGACGTTCGTTTCGGAATCTGCCTGGTCGGGGAGCGGCGGCGGCGTGAGTGCCTATGAGCCGGAACCGAGCTACCAGCACTCATACAGTATTCCAAAGGCCAATGGGCATCGCGCGATCCCCGACGTGGCATACGATGCCGACCCGAACTCCGGCTACCCGGTCTACAAGACCACGGGCAAATCCACGAGCGGATGGTACACGGTTGGCGGCACATCGGCGGGCGCGCCGCAATGGGCGGCCATCCAATCCCTCGGACTTTCCGTTTCGCTCCAAAAGCTTTATGCCGATAAGGCATCAAGTGCCACGTCAAAGTTTTTCCGCGACATCACGAGCGGCGCGAACGGCACGTGCGAATATTACTGCGACGCCCGCGCGCGCTACGACTATGTGACGGGCCTCGGCGCCCCGCAGACGGTACGGTTCTAAGGCCATAAAACATCG
Organism: Minisyncoccota bacterium; assembly: GCA_036266715.1. Taxonomy (GTDB): domain Bacteria; phylum Patescibacteriota; class Minisyncoccia; order UBA6257; family 2-01-FULL-56-20; genus DATAXS01. Next base: position 3,859 of record DATAXS010000007.1, on the reverse strand, counting down.
CATTTCCCTGGTAGTTTTTGCTAAAAAACCGCTTGAAAACCGGCCTCAAAATGTGGTAGAATTGGGGCATGCCCACCGAGGCGATTTTTTAAGTAATATGGCCGGAAAAGAACCTAAAAAAGCAGCAAAGAAAGAAGACAGCAACAAGGCAAGCGCGTCCTACGGCGCGAAGGATATTTTTGTTCTTGAGGGTCTTGAACCGGTCCGCAAGCGGCCCGGCATGTACATCGGTTCCACGGGGAATGCCGGGTTGCACCACTTGATCTGGGAGATCGTGGACAACTCTATTGACGAAGCGATGGCGGGTCGCGCGACCACGGTCACCGTGGAACTTTTGCCCGACAATAAAGTGAGCGTTCAAGATGACGGCGCGGGTATTCCGGTTGATACTCATCCTCAAACCAAGAAGTCCACGCTTGAGACGGTTTTGACGACGCTCCACGCCGGCGGAAAGTTCGGCGGCGAGGGGTACAAAGTTTCGGGAGGTTTGCACGGGGTGGGCGCTTCTGTCGTAAACGCACTTTCCGATTGGTTGAAGGTGGAGGTTGAGCGCGACGGGGGGCGCTTTGAGCAGGAATACGAACGCGGCAAGCCAAAGTATAAAGTGAGGAAGGTCGGCGCTTCCAAGTCGCATGGAACAAAAATAACCTTCTCTCCGGATCCACAGATATTTTTGGAGATGGGGTTTAATGAAAAGACCATCCTGGAGCGTTTGCGCCAGCAGGCCTATCTTACGAAGGGCGTCCGGATCAATTTTTTCGACCGCAGGAAGAAGGTCCCGGAATTTTACGGCTTCTATTTTGAAGGCGGCGTACTCTCCTTTGTAAGATTCTTGACCCACAAAAAGAACACACTTCAGGAAGATATTTTTTATGTGGAAAAAGAACACGAAAAGATGGATGTTGAGGTTGCCTTTGTGTACATCGACGATACACGCACCCAGGAACTGAGTTTTGCGAACAACATCAATACGCCGGAAGGCGGTATGCATCTTACGGGGTTTAAGGCCGCACTTACCCGTTCTTTGAACAGCTTTGCCCGCGCAGAAGGATACCTCAAAGAAAAAGAAGAAAACCTGACGAGCGACGATGTGCGCGAGGGTCTCGTGCTCGTGCTTTCCGTAAAGCTCCGCGAACCGCAGTTTGAAGGGCAAACAAAGGCAAAGCTCGGCAACCCGGAAGCAAGGACGGTGACCGAGAGCGTGGTGAGCGATGCCCTCAAAGAGTTTTTGGAAAAGCACCCGCAGGAGGCAAAGGCAATAATCGCAAAGGTTATTTTGACGTCCAAGGCGCGGCTCGCGGCAAAGGCGGCGCGCGAGACGGTTTTGCGGAAGGGCGCGTTTGAAGGGCTTACGTTGCCGGGCAAGCTCGCGGATTGCATATCAAAGGACGCGTCGGAATCGGAGCTCTTTATAGTAGAGGGCGATTCGGCAGGAGGCACGGCCAAGCAGGGGCGCAACCGCCACACGCAGGCCATATTGCCGTTGCGGGGAAAGATCTTGAACGTGGAACGCGCGCGGTTGGACAAAATGCTTGCGAACGCCGAGGTGCGCGCGCTTGTGGTTGCCATAGGCACCGCCATCGGCGAGGAATTCAATTTGGAAAAATTGCGCTACCACAAGATCGTCATCATGACGGATGCGGACGTGGATGGCGCGCACATCCGCACGTTACTCCTCACGCTTTTTTACCGCTATTTTCGGTCGGTGGTTGATGGTGGTTACGTATACATTGCCCAGCCGCCGCTCTTTCGTGTCCAGCTTGGGAAAGCGGTGCGGTACGCATTCTCGGAGACCGAGCGCGAGAAGGCGATCGCCGAAATGCAGAAGACCGCCGGTGCAAAATCCGCTGCTGCAAAAGCTGGCGGGAAGAAGGGCGCAAAGGCGGAGAAGAATGCTGCGGCGGAAGATAACACCGGAGAAATTGCGGAAGGCGAGGCGGTTGCCGAAGGCGGCGAAGGCGCGGGTGACGGCAAACGCACGCCGAACGTCCAGCGCTACAAGGGTCTCGGTGAAATGAATGCCGAGCAGCTTTGGGAAACGACGATGAATCCGGAGAACCGACTTATGAAGCAGGTGACGGTTGAAGACGCCGAAAAAGCGGACAAGCTGTTCGATGTTCTGATGGGTGATGTTGTGGAACCTCGCAAGAACTTCATTCAGGCCCACGCGGCAAGCGTGCGGAATTTGGATATTTAAGTTTTTTATCCCGACTGCTTTACAAAAAGCAGAACGTGCGTTACAACTGTTTCCAGCGAGGAGGGTTTGTGAAAAAAAGAATAAGTCGAATCAAGCATATTGCGGTCGTTTTTATGGCATGTATGCTTTTTAGCGTCTTCATCATAGTCTACGTTATGGAGATAAAATTAGCGCCCAAAGTATTGCTTCTCGACTGCGCGAAGGGCGCCGTTGCCGGATCGGTAATCTACTGGGGCATTGAATGGTTGTTTTTTAGGAGGGGTAAGTGACCCCTCCCTTTTGTTTATTTTTAAAATGGATATAATATTGAGTATCCTGAGATTAAAAGATTATTAAAAAACTTTTGACATCGGTTTAAATTTCATTATTATGAAGAGAAGTCAAAAAAATAAAAGTTCAAAAAGAATGTCTTTACCGCAAACGCTCGTGCCGTTAAAAAAGGCTAAAACCGGGGCAACCTCTAAAATGAGGGGGAAAGAAGACGAACTCGCCAAATGGACAAAGCGCTTTATTAAAAAGCGCCGGCCGCTTCTTGAATCTCTCGCGGATAAATAGAGATCTATGCGTTATCTCACCGTGATTGAAATAATCGCCATTCACGACGACATTATTAAGGGTACCACCGGTATGGTCGGCGTGCGCGATATTGAGCTCCTTGATCATGTCGTGAAAAAACCCAAGATGGCATTTGGAGGAAAAGATATTCACCCCGACGTTTTTAGCAAAGCGGCTTCGTATTGCGAATCCTTCGCCCACCATCAGGTTTTTGTGGACGGAAATAAGCGAACAGCATTGGCCTCTGCCGAGCGATTTTTATTTTTAAACGGATTTGAGCTGGTATCAGGTAATGGATTAACTGAACAATTTCTATTGAAGGTGGCAACCAAAGAAATCACAGGGGATGATGTTGTCCACTGGATTGAAAAGCACTCAAGACGCTTGTCGCGGCGGGTTGCTTGACGCGGATGCCCATGGGCGCTATATTGTAGGTGCCTCCGACAAACGCCGCGAGTATAGCGGCTTTTTAGTTAGAAATTTGACTGCGGCGGCAAAAAGAGATACAATTTCCAGAAATGTTCGCACGGATAAAAAATTTTTTTGCGGAATCGCGGCAGGAGTTCCGGCACGTGAACTGGCCGACGCGGCAGGAGGCGATGCGCCTTACGGCAATCGTCATTGTGATGGCGGTCGGCATTTCGCTTTTCCTCGGTCTTTTTGATTACATTTTTGCGGATGTCATCAAAGCGATCGTCGCGGGCTAATACAAATTATTCATCATGGCACTCAACCCTTCGCGTCCCGGCGCACACATAGAAAAGACCCCGCTCAGGCAGTGGTATGCCGTGCAGACCTATTCGGGCTACGAAGAGGCCGTCGCGCGCTATCTCAAACAGCGCGTGGAGTCGCTCACCATGAACGACAAAATATTCAATATTTTGGTGCCGAAGGAAAAGACGATCAAGGTGAAGGGCGGCAAACGGCAGACCGTGGAAGAGAAAATTTACCCCGGATACGTGCTTGTGGAAATGATCCTTACCGAGGATTCGTGGTATGTGGTGCGGAACACGCCGCGGGTGACGGGATTCGTGGGTCCGGACAACACGACGCCCACGCCGCTTTCCAAAGAAGAAGTGGACATGCTGCTCGCCCGCGCCGGCAAGG
>DATAXS010000032.1:0-18632 GCA_036266715.1 Minisyncoccota bacterium | reverse complement strand
CCGCTCTGGTCGAGCGTCGTGCTCCCGCTCCCCTCCTCAAAGTTCCAGTACCCCACGAGCCCGCTTGGATTGTAGAGCAAAGAGAGGGAGGGATTCGTGCCTACGGCAGCCACGCCGGGATACCCCGTGATAGCAGGGGTGGCTCCCAGCTGCGCGCGGTATTTTTGCGATTCCATAACGGCGGTCACGACGTATTGGGACCCTTGGGCATTGTAGGCGTAGAAGAGGCCTGAGCTCGTCTGGTTTGTGGGATCCACGGGGAGGGTGTCCAGAGGGGAACCCGAGGAGATGAGGGATAAATTGAGGGGTATCCAGCCCGTGCCATTTGTCTTGCGGTAGGTAGAGCTTGCACTGCATTGGAAGGCAAAGTTCCCCGAGGTGGTCGCGAGTGTGAGGCCCTGGCAGGTATCCGTGCTCGTGGCGCTGGGATCGTAGACGGAGACATATGAGGTGCTTGCGGTGCCCAAGCTCCCTCCCACATCCTCGTTGTAGAGGCCGAGGGTCGTATTGATGTTCGCGAGGTCGGAGAGCCTGTTCCCATCCCGCGCCTGTCTCAGAAGCTCCGCGGGATTCAAGGCAAGCACCACCACGGTGGCCAAGACCGCAATGATGGCGATCACGATGAGGAGCTCGATGAGGGTGAAACCAAAAGAACCTCTGTCGAGCGACCTTTGTGATTTCATGGTCTTAGAACCCTTCCTTTCCTAATTTCTGAATAATATTTCTCAGTTCTTCTTCTGAATAGAACGTGATGGTGATGGAACCCTTCGCCGCGCCTTTCTGGATCTCCACGGGTGCGCCGAGGTCCATGCTCAATGAATCCTGCATCGCGCGGAGTTCGGCCGGCAGATGCTGTTCGCTCTTGGGCGGACGGCCGCGGCGGCGCCCGGTCATTTCCCCCACGCGCTCGCGCACATCGCGCGTCGTGAGCTTGTTCGCCAGAATGTCGTCAAAGAGCCGCTTTTGCGCCGCGGGGTCCTCTATCGCGATCAAAAAGCGCGCGTGGCTTTCCGACATTTCCCCTTTTTCCACCGCAACGCGGATGTATTCCGGAAGGTCAAGCAAGCGCATTGCGTTCGCCACCACCTCGCGCGACTTGCCGAGCTTGGCCGCGATCTCGCGCTGGGTCATGCGGAACTCTTCCTGCAGGCGCTGGAAGGCGCGTGCCGTTTCGATCGGGTTCAGGTTCTCCCGCTGGATGTTCTCGATGACGGCGAGCTCTATCTTTTCGCGTTCAAGGTCCACGTTACGGATGATGGCGGGCACGGAGCGCAGGCCGAGCATCTTTGCGGCAAGCAACCGGCGCTCGCCCGCAATGAGCTCGTATTCCACGTCAATACCGTTCGGCGTTTCTTTTTCCCGCTTCGTGACGACGAGCGGCTGGAGAAATCCGAACTCGCGGAGCGAATGCGCGAGGTCGCGGAGCGCCGCTTCGTCAAAGTTGCGCCGCGGCTGGCCCGGGTTCGGCGTGATCTTATCCGTTTCAATATGGAACACCGACTCGGCCACATTGGACGTTTCTTTAAAGACGGCGGGCGGCTGCGCGGGTTGCGCAGACTGCACGGGTTGCGCCGCCCCCGTCATGGAAACTGGCTCAGCGGGCGCGGGCTGCGATTCCGGCGGACGTGACGCATTGTCGCCCTCGTCCCCATCCCCTTTCTGCGGTATCAATGATTCAAGTCCCTTGCCCAACATTTAAATATTGAAGTTCCCAAAATTTTCGCTGGCCACGACCTCCTGCGGCAAGTTCCAGTCGGCTTCCTGCGAGATCACCTCGGTGGCAAGCCTACGATACGCGGACGCGCCCGGCGAGTCGGGACGGTAGAGAATGATGGGCCGCCCGAAGCTCGGCGCCTCGGCAAGCGCCACGGCGCGGGGAATTTCAACCTCAAACACGCGGTGCGGGAAATGCCGCCGAAGGTTTTTTGAAACCTCGCGGCTCAAGTGCTCGCGCTTGTCGTACATCGTGACGAGCGCTCCCGTCACGCGCAACGGATGGCGTAAATTCGTTTTGATAAGTTCCACCGTTTCCAAAAGCTGGCCCAAGCCCTCCAAGCTGTAATATTCCGTCTGTACCGGGATCAAGACTTCGTCCGCCGCCACGAGCCCATTCACGGTGAGCAGGCTCAAGCTCGGCGGCAGGTCTATCAAAATATAATCGTAATTTTGCCGCACACGATTCACAAATTTGCGCAAAAAATATTCGCGTTCGGGCACGTTTACGAGCTCCACGAGCGCGCCCGCAAGATGCGGCGCCGCGGGAACAAAATGCAAGTTGGCCACAAGCGATCTGCGGATGAGCGGCTCGGGCGAGGCCACGTCAAGGATACCGTGGTAGATGGTGCCACCCGGTATCTTGGCATTTGCGCTATAGCCAAGGGCCGAACTCGCGTTTGCCTGCGGGTCAAAGTCTATGAGGAGCACGCGGCGTCCGCCAGCCGCAAGATACGCACCCAAATTGACCGAAGTCGTCGTCTTTCCCACGCCTCCTTTCTGATTGCAAATTGCGATCACGCGGGCCATATTACCTTGATTTTAACGCGGAAAATATTTATTATCAATTGCACGGTTGCAGTATGCCCGGGTGGTGGAATGGCAGACACAAAGGACTCAAAATCCTTCGATCGCAAGGTCATGCGGGTTCGACTCCCGCCCCGGGCACACGCAGAAACAAGCTGCCCTTTCGGAACATGGGCTCTTTTTAATGTTCCGAAAGGGCAGCTTGTTTCTGCGTGTGCCCGGTGTTACTTTTTAGATCGTCTCTTGATGACAAATTTTTGTGAAGCACTTAATGGTTTATCCTTTCGGTGAATACAACCCGCCCAACAACAAGGACGGCGCATACCTTCTTTAAGTTCCGAGCGTACCCGGTCAATATGTTCCCGACGCGTCTCCGGAAGCTTCACGGAGACAACCCAACAAATCCATTCATTGCGCGCGAGCGGCGTAATGTCTTCCCATTTTGCGAGAGCTTTGGAATCAGATGCGAGGGCTTTTCGCAAGTCTGTCGGCAGAGCGTGTGCCACGCCCCCGGAAATTTTTTTGGTCATATATACAGTATATAAAATCTTGTGTGTTCTGTCGTCCGTCTCATGAAGGTTGAGCCCGATACGTTATTTGATTGTGCGGACATCAGAGGCACCACGGACATCATACAAAAGAAAAGACCGCGCAAGATTCGCGCGGCCTTTTTTAATGCACTAGTGAGTCGGAGCTAGAACCCGAGTCGGGGTTGAGGTGCGTGAACAAACTGCTGATACTTCTCTCCCCACGCAAGCCATTGGGCAGCCAGTTGATCTTTGCATACAAGGGAAAAAAATGGGTAAGGGCTCCCGGGAATATTACAGAGGAGCATTGAGATCATGGGAGAACCACCATCCGTGAGCTCCTGAAGGAGAATCCTTCTTATCGGAATACCCTCCTTCACGATCTCCTTGAATGCCCAGTGTTTGGCAATCATCTCAACATCGTCCAGATGTGCGGTCTCGTCAAGCCAGTATTTGATAAGATCGTGGACAACCGGCCGATCCATCTTCTCGATTTTTTGTAACATTGGTCCCTCACTGTCCGACGAATGTGAACTTCTGTAATCAGTATAACAAATGACAGTCTGTGCCCGGGGTGGGATTCGAACCCACAAGCCCTTTCGAGCCGAGGTGTTTAAGACCTCTGCGTATACCGTTCCGCCACCCGGGCGCGGGCGCACGCTTAGTGTAAAGAAAAGAAAAAGTCCCGTCAAAATGCGGCGGGACTTTTTATCGGCGGCGCAGACCGGTTATCCGTGTAACTTGGGTATTGCAACGATCCTATTGTTCCACTCGTCTTCTTTCACTTCAAAATCGGCCGTGTCTACGCGACGGAGCTCGCATTCGATGCGGCCGATCCTGACCCTGAGTGGAGGATTAAATTCGTAGTGGTCGCCCTTGCGCAAAACGGGGAATTCCCCAGAGGTCGGAACCAGGTTTTGATCCATCGTCCCCTCCCAAACTTCTAAATGGCATTATGGCACTTCCTGCCGGCATGGCAAGCGTGCCCTGTGAATATCTCATGGAGGCCACGGCGGGAGTCGCACCCGCGTATAACTCTTTTGCAGAGAGTTGCCTTACTGCTTGGCTACGTGGCCGGCGCTTAAGTATTGTAATATCTTTTCTATGTTTTTATCAATCCGTTATGACCGTAATTTAATCTTTTGCGGTGTCCCCGTTCAAATGTTTTTCAACCAGCGCGGCGTTCTCCGGCCCGCGGTCCAACGAGAACGCGATCCGCGGCATCGGCCGGATGTTCATTTTGACGTTCAAAAGATGCTGCAGGTGCCCCGCGCGCTTTTCAAGCGCCGCGAGTGCCTCCTCGCTTCCCGCCGCAGGGAGTACGCTCACAAGTACGCGCGCACGCTCCAGCTTCTTATCAACCTCCACTTCCGTGATCGTGACGAGCGCGTCCGGGAACTCAAACTCGCGCAAGATTATCTTTGCGAGTTCCTCGCGTATCACTTTTTGCACCCGTTCGGAACGGAAAAATTTCATGGCAATTGTTAAAAAATTCGCACGCGGTGCTACTTCCGAATGACGAGCTTGTCCCCCACTTGTATCATTCCCTGGGAATTCACGAGCACGCCGATCTCTTTTCCCTTCTCGGCCTGCGTGATCTCCGCCTTTTTTTCGCGGAGGCCGAGCACGCGGCCCATACCTGCAGGCGCTTCGTGGCCATCCGGCCCGTGCCGCAATATTTCGAAAGACGATTTGCCGCGGAAGAGACCGTTCACCACGCGGCCGCCCACGAGCTGCTTGTCCGCTTTTTCCTGGTTGAAGATCGCGAGTACCTCCAATTCGCCTGCCGCCTGCGGCCCGGCCGCGCCCGTCAAGAAATCCTCCACCACTTTCGCAAGGTCGTAGACGATCTTGGAAGTAATGATCGTGGTGCCCTGCGCGTCGGCGAGCATCAAGGCGCCTTTTTCCACGCGGTTCTTAAAACCGATTATGGTGGCGTTCGTTGCAAGCGCGTGCTTTACGTCGCCGTCCGTAATGTCGCCCACCGACTCCTCTATTATATTGAGCGATTTCGCCCGCGTGCCGGCTGCGCCTGCGGAAACGTCCTTTGCCTTTATGCCCACGTTCTTAAGGACGAGCGAGAGCGCCTCAAGCGAGCCCGAATCGGACGCCTTGAGTATCAAATTGAGCGTGGTCTCCTTTTTCGCCGCAGCAGCACCGGGCGTGATGGGCGTTTTGGTTTTGGCGGCGGCCGCTTTTTCCGCGGATGATGCAGCGGCCGATCGCGTGAGCGCCGCCTGCCGCAGTACCCCCGCCTCCCCCGACGCACCGCCCACTGCGAACTCCTCGCCCACCGCGGGCAACGATTCAAAGCCGATGATGACCGCAGGTGCGGAGGGCGCGAGCTCCGGAACCGTTTTTTCCAAAAAGTTTTCCAGGATTTTTACTTTCCCCTGCGCGGTGGGGGTCGCGATCGCATCGCCGCGCCGCAAGGTGCCGTTCTTTACGATTGCGGTGGCTTCGATGCCGCGCCGTGGATCGCGCCGGACTTCAAGGATGAAGCCGGAGGCAGGCGCGGCGGGGTCGTACGTCAAATTTTCCAGGTCCGCAGCGAGCAGGATCAGGTCCAAAAGTTCGTCCACGCCTTCGCCCGTTTTTGCAGAAACCGCGTGATAGCTCACCGTCCCGCCATAACCCTCCAGCAACACGCCCGCGCTCATCAGCTCCGTCTTCGCTTTTTCAAAATTGCCGCCGGACAGTTTGTCCACCTTATTGAACGCCACGATGAACGGTGTCTTGGCGTCTTCAAGCGTCTTGATCGCTTCCTTGGTCTGCGGCTTTACGCCCTCGTCTGCGGCAACCACGAGTATTGCCAAATCCGCCGCCTGCGCACCGCGCGAACGCATCGCCGCGAATGCCTCGTGCCCTGGCGTGTCTATAAAAGTAATCTTGCGGCCACCATGCTCAATCTCGTACGCACCCACCGCCTGCGTGATACCGCCCGCTTCGCGCGCGGCCACGGTTGTTTTGCGGATGTAGTCCAAAAGCGTGGTTTTCCCGTGATCCACGTGCCCCACCACAACCACAATCGGCGGCCGCGATTTCTGCGCCGTCTTTATCCCCGCATTGTCCGTTTTTGGTTGCATTGCCGTTGCCATAACCCGTGAATTATAGCAGAAAATCTTGATAAAAACAAGCACTCCGTGTACTATTACGGAGTAATTTAGCAGCGATTTTGGAGGCGTGGCCGAGCGGCTTAAGGCAGCATCCTGCTAAGATGTTAAGGGAGAAATCCCTTCGAAGGTTCGAATCCTTCCGCCTCCGCAACAGCAAGAAATGAAGAGCAGTACTTTGCGGCCATGGGCTCTTTTTAATGTCCTCAAAGTACTGCTCTTCATTTCTTGCCTGCTTGTCTGAGTGGGAGGAATCGAACATGGAGGGATGGGTCGGAAGGGACGCGCCGTCCCTTCCGTGAAGGAGGGCCGCCGCTTCGGCGGCAGTGCGGAACCGAGGGTTCCGCAAGCGCAGGCCCGCTGCGGGCCGAGCAGTGAGGTTCCTTCCGCCTCCGCACAGTAGTGCATCGGTTTGAGAGACCTTCCGGCCTCGGGTTTTGCTATTTTTTTGAAATGCAGTTCAGAGAATGGAAACAGCTTCATGCTTGAGCTAACGTGCTACACTAAGGGCGTACTTTCCCGGCTCGTATCCTTTGTAAAATGAATAATTTCATTAAAGAATTCGTCAAGTTCCTGAAAGAATACAAGGTTGCCTCTCTCGCGGTTGCTTTTATCGTGGGTGAGGCGACTTCGGGGTTGGTCAGTTCGTTCGTAAAGGATATTTTTCTGCCGATTGTGGCGCCGCTGCTCTCCATTGAATCGTGGGAAACCGCGACGATCAGCATCGGGCCCATCACGATCGCTTACGGAACATTTGTGGCAGACATGATCAATTTCATAATCTTAGCGCTCCTCATATTCCTCGTCGCGAGAAAATTTCTTGAATTGGAAAAACAGGACGGGAAAAATTAAATGTCGTTTTTATACGCTCCGCGGCCGTTCGACGAAGAAAGCAGGCGGGTTGCAATCGTGGGCATTTTGGATGGTGCGATTCCCGACCGCGATTTTTATCTTCTCGTCGCAGGCGCGATTCTCTTTGCGCTCCTCGCGATTTTTACCGACAGTATTCCGGTGCTCATCGCAAGCATGATCGTCGCCCCGCTCGCGTCGCCCATCCTTGCCCTGGGTCTCGGCATCACGGTGGGCGATATGCGGCTCGCACTGCGTTCTCTCGGGATGCTCATCGCGTCGCTCCTAGCGGCTATCGTGCTTGCGTGGCTTGGGACGCTTCTTTTTGGATATATCCGCGTTGATCCCGTGTTCATCTCTTTTGGAGGCAATCTTTACATCGCGACGATCATCGCGCTCGTCGCCGGAGCGATTGCCGCGTATGGCTTCGTGCGCGTGAAGGTCGGTGCTGCCATGACTGGCATCGGCATCGCCGTATCTCTCATGCCACCGCTCGTCGCAACCGGTGTGGGAATTGCTGACGCCAACTGGACATTTGCCGTGACGACGTTCACAATCTTTGTTTTGAATGTCGCCGGCATTCTTGCGGCCAGCGCAATCGTATTTTCCGCTTTCGGCCTCCGGAAAGAGTATCGTGCCACAAAACATCGTTTAGACGCGTCCGAGCGCAATGTAAAATAAAATGAAAAGATTCTTAAACGTTGGCGGCGCATTAATAGTTGGTCTTATTTTCATACTTCAACCCCTTGCTGCGTTTGGCCAGCTTACGACTCCGACCGTTGAAACGACTACAACGGCACCAGAACCGACCGCCACCGAACCGACGAGTACGGCTCCGGTTGCCCCCACGGTAGAGCCAGCACCCGATACGATTCCCCCAACTATTCTTTCAATCACTGCCGTTTCCGTAGACCCGACGCAAGTCAACATCGTCTGGGCAACGGACGAAGCGTCATACGGATGGGTTGAGTTCGGGCCGACGTCGGCATACAACGCCTCGACCACGGAGAACGGCCCGTCGCTTGAACACATTGCGACCCTCACTGGCCTCACTGCCGGTTCGGAATATCATTATCGGATCGCATCGGTTGATGAGGACGGCAATAAGACCTATTCCGCCAACCAGACATTCGTTACGGCGAGCGAACCGGTGTTCGTGGATGAAACGCCGCCACAGATAACGAGTGTGGCGATTGCGAGCACGGCCACCTCAAGTGCGACATTTTCCATAACGACCGACGAATTAGCAGTAGTTCAAATCGAATATGGCACAACGGAGAACTATGGTTCATCCACGCCGCCGAGCGAGGAGTTCAGCGTGGCGCAAACGGCAACGCTCGTGGGTCTTCAACCGGAAACAACCTATCATTACCGCGTGATCGCAACGGACGAATCGGGAAACTCGATCGCTTCATTCGATGATACATTTATAACGAATTCGTTGCCGGTGATAGAAATTGCCCCGCCACCCGAAGAAGAGCCGACCTCGTCCGGACCAATCGCGACCCCCCTTACCATCATCCAGCCGGAAGCCATAGCGCTCGCTACTTCCACAGTGACGATTGCATGGAGCACAAACAAGGAAGCCGACGGGCGCATTGATTATGGCGTTACGGATGCTTATGGCGCGAGCGTCGCGACGAGCACGCAATCGCTTTCCCATCAGTTTACGCTTACGGGACTTTCTGCGGGAACTGCATACGTTTATAAAGTGACCTCGCAAACCGCCTCGGGCGAAACCGCGACCGTAGGTGAACTTGAATTTACCACGTTGCCGCAAGTGATCGCTCCCGTGGAATCCGCGCCTGCACTTTCCGGCATCGCCGCCCAGTCGGTTGGCACGACGACCGCGACCATCGTTTGGAATACCGATACCCTGGCCGATTCACTTGTGCGCTATGGAACGACAGCCGGGTACGAAGTGGGAGAAGTTGAGGATATAACGCTCAAAAACAGCCATGAAATCTCGCTCACGGGTCTCGTGCCAAGCACGACATACCATTTCCAGGTGCTATCCGCCGATGTATTAAAAAACGCCGCCATCTCAAAAGATTTTGTATTTACCACGGCTTCGTCGAGCGTGGCGGCCCAAGAGGTCGCGACCGGTACCGAATCCATCGCTTCGGAAACGGTGGAGGTGCCGATTGGAACAACGACCACACTTGCGCTACCCACAAGCACGACAACCAGCACCGTCGCCGAGTTAGAAAAGATACTGGAAGAACTAGAAGAGGAAGTGACGGAGAGTACGTCAAGCATACCTGCCATTCCCGATCTGACTGGCACGCCGAATACGAATATCCCCCAGGCAATCCTCAACAGCATCACGGCGAACGGCGGGGCGATCCCGAATCTTCCTCCGACGCCCGAGATCGTGAAGACGGAAGGCCTCGACGGGCAGGTGGCGTTCCTCTGGAATTCCTTCGGCCCGACCGCAACCACGTTCCAGGTACGCATCGTCCGCAGTACGAGCGGGTCACCGGAACACGAGAATGACGGCGTGGTCATCTACCAAGGCCGCGGCGGCGCATTTACCGACACGGACGTGGTGAACGGAGAGACCTATCACTACGCGGTATATACCCTCGGCAGCTTCCGCGGCATTTCGGAGCCGCATCTTGTCTCCGTCACGCCGATGGCGGGAAATGAGCAGGTTGATTTGGCGGCCGTTCCGTCGGAAGTACAAACGACCCCAACGTTTACGTTCGCGAGCGATCTCGCGCCCGGCGCGCAGAACCATGACGTGGAACACCTCCAATTGATGCTCGCGCAAAATCCTGCGATCTATCCCGAAGGACTTGTGACGGGATATTTCGGTCCGCTTACGCAAAGTGCGCTTACGCAGTTTCAAACGAATAATGATCTCCCCGCGACCGGCATTGCGGATGCGCCGACCCGCATAGCGCTCGAAGCGGCTTCCGCAAAACCCTCCGTTATCCAATCGTCACCTTTTTCTCGCGACCTGTCGCAGGGCGACCAGGGCAACGACGTCGCCGCACTCCAAACCTTTTTGAACGATGAAGGATATTATCCGCAGGCGTTGTTTACCGGATACTTCGGATCGTTAACCCAGACAGCGCTCATAAAATTTCAACAGGCGAACAATATCCAACCTGCGAACGGATATCTTGGCCCCATCACACAGCATAAAATAGAAGATGTTGTCGCGGCACAGGGAATCACGCTCTGAGTGCGCGGGGCGCCACAAACCCTATATCACCACCTTCGGGTACATCCAGGCGCTCACCGCCGAAATGACGAGTGCAACTGCCGCAAGCACGAAGATATCAAACCCCACGCCGGCGGCCGAGTTCGTAAGCATGAGCGCGCGCAAACCATCCACCATATAGCTCAACGGATTGAGGTTCGCCACAACCTGCAGCCACCCGGGCATAATAGAGATCGGGTAGATGGCATTGGAAGCAAAGAACAGCGGCAGCGTGATGACCTGGCCGATGCCCATAAACCGCTCACGCGTTTTCACAATAGAAGCGATTATCATGGAAATTCCGGTGAAGACCGCGGCGCCAAGAAGCACAATGACGATGACGCCCACGATGGACAAAAATGATATGTTCAGCGCGACGCCCAAGATTAACGCGAAAATAAAAACGATGATGGCCTGGCAAAGTCCGCGCAGGCCCGCGGAAAGCATTTTGCCCCACACGAGCGCAAGGCGCGGCGTGGGCGTCACGAGCAACTTCTGAAGGATGCCCGTGTCGCGGTCCATAATAATGTAGAGGCCGTAGAAAATGGAAACGAAGACGACCGACTGCGTGAGAATGCCCGGCGTAATGAACTGTAGATATGTAAAGCCTTGCGTGGGAATGGCGCGCACTTTGCTAAGCGCTTCGCCGAAGATGCCGAGCCAGAGGATGGGCTGGACGGCGCGGGAAATGAGCTCGGTTGGATCGTGAAAAAGTTTCCGCGCTTCCGACTCGGTCAATATCCAGGATTTCTTAATTGTTTCTAAAATATAGTGCATCGGCATATTATCCCAACCTTTTTTCCGTTTGGCGCGTCCTGCGGATATCGCGGAAGTTGCCCGTGTCCGTCAAGCTGTTTCCCGAAAAGAAAATGAACGCGTCTTCCAGTGTGGCATTCGGCTTTTTGGTCTTTTCCTTCAATTCCGTAACCGTCCCGATGACGGCGACCTTCCCCTGGTTCATGATGGCCACGCGGTCGCTCACGCCGTCCGCCTCGTCCATGTTGTGCGTGGAAAAGAAAATCGTAGTGCCCATGCTGTTGCGCAAGTCGGAAAGATGCCCCCACACGCTCTGCTGGGCGATGGGGTCAAGGCCCGTCGTCGGCTCGTCCAAAAACAAAACTTTCGGCCGGTGGAGCATTGCCTGGCCGATCTCCATCTTGCGGATCATGCCGCCGGAGAACGTCCGCACAAGCGAATTCGCATGGTCCTCAAGCTTCAAAAACGACAGCGCTTCCTTAATGCGCGGCTTGCGCTCCGCGGCGGGGATGTCGTAAAGGCGGGCGAAGAGCATCAGATTTTCGTATGCGGTGAGCGTGCCGTCCACGGAAATGGCCTGGGGCACGTAGCCGATGGTGTTCCGCACCTCCGAGGCATGGTGCACAATATCGTGCCCGTTTATCGTGGCATCCCCGCTCGTGGGCGCAAGAAGCGTGATGAGCATCTTGATGAGCGTGCTCTTCCCGGCGCCGTTCGGCCCCAGGCAGGCAAAAATCTCCCCCGCGCCAACCGAAAAGGAGATATCGTTCACCGCCGCAAAGTCCTTAAACTTCTTTACGAGGCTTTTCACCTCAATTATGTTTGATACTTCAGGAGAACCCATGTAATTCCATTCTACCAGAAAATGCGCGCTGAGCGCCAGCCCTAAAAAGCTTTCTTGGGTTCTTGCTTCGCCTCCTCCGGCGCAAAAACCCACATCTTTTTGAACGTAAAGTTCCATGCGGTGCTGAAGACCGTGGAAAATGCCTTGGAAACGATGTCGTTCAGGCCGCCATATTGGTTAAACAAGAAAAGAATGCCGTTGTTGATAAGAAGACCGGAGAGTGTCGTCGCATAAAAACGCATGACTTCGTTGAGGCTCGGGCGCGCTTTCTGCCGGAAGGTCCACGTGCGATTGAAAATAAAGCTGAACGTGGTCGCCGCGAGGAACGAAATGGAGTTCGCAATGTATTTCCGCGGCGTTTCGTAGTTAAAAAATACCGTGTACCGCGTGAGCCAATAGTAAATGCCGAAGTCTATGATGGTATTCCCGATGCCGATCACGCAGAACGTCAGGAACTGCCTGCCTGCTTCTATCTTTTCCGGAGTGACAAAAAAACGCGCGGATATGCGGTAGAAAATGTTATCCAAAGTCTCGAACATGGCGGTATAGGTTATCTTTTTCTCCTGCCCGCTTTAGGCGAAGGCACCTTTGCACCTTCGCGGCGCGCCTCCGCAAGCCCGATCGCAATGGCCTGCTTCCTGCTTTTTACGGTCTTTCCGCTCCGGCCGCTTTTCAACTGGCCGCGCTTGGCTTCGTGCAACGCACGACGCACTTTTTCCTGCGATTTCGGACCATATTTTCTTGGCATGGTTTTTATTATTTACATTTGATCACCACGGGCAACTACTGTTGACCCTTATTTGTAAACAATAAGGTCCTCCCGGTGAATTCATTATGAAAGGCAGGATGGCGCGTCTTTAAAAAGAGCCCTTCTTAGTACTCTTTTTAAAGACGCGCCATCCTGCCCCTTACATTTCTGCCTCGGGTTCCTCGGTGCGAATAAGCTCTCCGATCTTTTCCGCGACCGCCTCGGCCGTGTCCACTTCCATGCCGGGACGCGCGGGCGCGGGCGTACTGCCTGCCGGCCGGTTGGATGACGCGGGCCGGGCGACGGCCGCGTTTTTACCAAAGTTCGTGGCGGTCATTTTGGGATGCATTACGGAAACCACAATGTGGTCCTTCTCAAGCTCCGCGCGGGCCGTGAGCGAAATGGCGTTTAAGGCGTACTTTGTTGATGCGTACGCGGCAAGGTTCGGGAAATAGTTTTTTGACACGCGCGAACTCACGTTCACGATCATACCCCCGCCCTGCTTACGCATTGCAGGTATCGCGGCCTCCATCGCGCGCACGACCGCGAACACGTTGAGCTCCATGATGTCCTTGTATTTATCAATATCAATTGATTCCACCGGACCGTACATCCCCTGCCCGGCATTGTTTATCAAAATGTCTATGCGGCCATATTTGGCGAGTGTTTTATCAATAAGGTCTAAAACGTCGCCGGGTTTCCTCATGTCGGTCGCGACCGCGAGCGCATCCGGCAGTTTCTTTGCAAGCGCCGAGATCTCGCCCACCGAACGCGCCGCGAGCACCATCTTGGCCCCCTGCTTCCCCAAAAGTTCCGCGACCGCATGGCCGATACCCTGCGACGCCCCCGTCACCACCACCACTTTATTTTTTATGTCCATATGATTTTTTACGAATGATGCCGAATTTAAGTTGCCCGTTGCCCCCTTGCCGATCGCCGGCCGCTTCGCGGTCACTGGGAGCGCCTCACGGAACCCTCATAACGTCCGCGATGATATAATAAGGATGGACAAGAACATGCTAAAAGGATTCCGAGACTTTATATTGCGCGGGAACGTGGTGGACCTTGCGGTCGGCGTCATGGTCGGCGCCGCCTTCCAGAACGTGGTGAACGCGCTCGTGAACGACCTATTTTCTCCCTTTATTTCCGTGCTCTTTAAGCAGCCGAACTTTTCCAACTTCACCGTCACCATCCACGGCAGCCAGTTCCAGTATGGCAGCTTCGTGAACGCCGTCATATCGTTCCTCGTCACCGCATTCGCTATCTATTTCTTTGTCGTGCTCCCCATCAACAAGCTTTCAACGCGGTTCAAGAAACCCGGATCACCGCTGCCGCAAACAACCAAGAAATGTCCCTACTGCCTGAGCGACATTCCCAAGGAGGCCAAGAAGTGCGCATTCTGCACATCAAAAATAGATTAACGGACCACGAATGAACGGCAGATGAACGGCGTACCGCCCGCGCAGGTGCGCCGTTCTATTTTGTATGAAACACACAAAACAAGAAGGAAAAAAGATCGCAGTCGTGGGCCTTGGCGCGGTGGGGCTGCCGCTCGCGCTGCTCGCGGACCACAAGGGATACCACGTGATTGGCATTGACGTGAACCCGGAAGTAGTGGAGCGCCTTTCCAGGCGCGAGTCGCCGTTTTTGGACAGGAACCTTGAGAAGCAAACCGCAAAAAGCCGCCTGGACGTTACGAACGATTTTTCTCGAGTGAAGGAAGCGGCGGTTGTCATCGTGGGTATCACGACCTCGGTGCGCGAGGACCGGACGCCGGACCTCGTTGCGTTGCGCGCCGCATGCCGGAACATCGCGCCGCACGTGCAAAAGGGGCAGCTCGTCATTGTGGAATCGGCGGTGAATCCGGGCACCTGCGAATCCGTCGTGCTCCCCATCCTGGAAAAAGGGTCGCACTTGCGCGGCGGATTGGATTTTGATCTTGCCTATTGCCCGGAACGGACGAATCCCGGCGACGAAAAGTGGCATGTGGAAAAGATCCCGCGCGTGGTGGGCGGCCTTGACCCGGTGAGCCTCAAGCGCGCCATCTCTTTTTACAAAACGCTCCTCAAGGGCGAGATAAAACCCATGAGCTCGCTGAAGGAAGCCGAAGCCGTGAAGATCGTGGAAAATGCGTTTCGCGACGTGAATATTGCCTTTGTGAACGAGCTCGCGGTGAGCTTTTCCAAGCTCGGCATTGACGTGCTGCGCGTGATAGAAGGCGCATCCACCAAGCCATTCGGCTTTATGCCGTTCTACCCGGGCGGCGTGGGCGGCCGTTTCATTCCGGTGGATCCCTACGCGCTCATTGACGTTGCCGGGGAAAACGGTTTTGAACACCGCATCCTCGCGCTCGCCCGCGAGATAAACGACGACATGCCGCGCTTTGTGGTGGAACGCCTGGAAAAAACTTTGGAAAAGCACGCGGGGAAGCTCGCCCGGGCAAACATCGCGGTGCTCGGTCTCGCCTACAAGCCGGACATAGACGACGCGCGAGAAAGTCCGTCGCACGAGATCGTGCGCATCCTCACCAAGAAGGGGGCGAACGTCCGCACGTATGACCCCTACATCAAAGACCAGTCAAGCGCGAAGACCCTGCACGACGCGCTCGCGCACGCGGACGGCGTGATCATCGCAACCGCGCACGAGCCATTCCGCGCGCTCCGCCCGCACGACTTCGTCAAGCATGGCATCCGCGTTGTGGTGGACGGCAGAAATTGCCTGCCAAAAGAGGATTTTGTGAAAGCCGGCATTGCGTACCAAGGGGTGGGGAGATAAGAGTAGATAAAATTAAAGATAAATAAAAAGGCGGCCGAATCGGTCGCCGTTTTTATTGCTCCCCGTAGAGAGAAGCAGCTAGTATCCCCCTGAAAGTTGCCCTATTCTCTTTTTTTAAATGTGAGGTGCTATTGGATCTCAAGGCGGAAGGCGTTCTTGCGGACCACCCTGAGGAGTCGGCGGCGAATGCGTTGGTTGAGCCATTTTTGTTGTGGTGTTTGCCAAATAAAGTTTTTTCCTGATCGACCTTTTACCCATTCTATGCCCCCTTAGATGAAACCAGGATGAAAAAGTGCCCTACGTTGATGAAGAAATTTATATTTGCGCAAAACGCACGGCAATGGACGTCCCTTCACCGACAACGCTCTTCACGGTGATCGCCGCTTTATGAAGGTCTGCGATCTCCTTCACAATGGCAAGCCCAAGGCCCGCGCTGTGCCGGTCGCCATCGTGTGTCGCAATGGCGCGTTTACCCCGGTAGAACGGCTCAAAGAGATGCGGCAGGTCTTCCGGCGGGATGCCAATGCCCGTGTCCCGTATGGCGAGCGTGACCCAGCCGTAGCGCTGGTATCCGCGCCGGGAACGGAAGATATTCACCGTGACGGTGCCTCCGGCAGGCGTGTAGTTCACGGCGTTCTTTAGAATGTTAAGCGTCATTTCCTCAAGTCCCACCGGGTTACCCTCCACTAAGGCCTGTCCCTGCGGAACGGATCCGGGACCGGAAGCAAGCACGAGCGCGACCCCTTTTTCCCCGGCGATCTTCTCTATGAGCTTCGCGGCATTTCCCACGATGAGCGCAAGGTCCACGGCCGACGCATCAAAGCGCGCGAGACGGCTCTCAAAGTTGGAGAAATCCAGCAAGAACTGCGTGATGCGCGAAAGACGGTCAATTTCCTGGAGGTTGCTCTTTACCGTCTCGAGGAGTTCGGTGGATGAAGCTCCGCCGTTCGTGCCGTCCAGGGCTAACGCGGCGCCGTCCGCGCGATTCGTCATAAGCGCCACTTCCGATTCGGTCTTCATGACGGAAAGCGGCGTGCGGAGCTCGTGCGAAACGTTCGCGATAAAGCGGCGCTGGCGTTCCATGGCGCGGCGAATGGGCCACAGCGTGATGCCCGCAAGGATGTATGCGGAGACAACAAGCGTGACGAACACCCAGAGCCCCACCGCCATGTTCAACTGTGCGACCTGCGTATTAATAGCCTGCGTGATGAGCGAGGCGGTGGACGCGCTCCCTGCGGCCGAAGGGTTTGCAAGAAGCTGGGTGATCGTGCCAAGCACCGATTGAATAAGCGAAAGGATGCGCGCATACACGAGGTATCCCGCCACACCGAGGATCATGACTCCCATCACGAGATAGAGAAATGCGATCTTGAACCTCGCCGTCGAAAAGATGTCCGGCGCGAACTTACGCTTTAAGCCGGTACCCCACGCCCCTAACTGTTTCCAAAATTTTCTCATTGCTGTCGTCTCCCAATTTTTTCCTTAGATTTTTTATATGGACGTCAATGATGTTGGAAAGCGAATTCGCCGCAAAATCCCACAGGTGCACGTAGATATCCTCGCGGTTCAGAACCTTGTTCGGATTCCGCATCAGGAAGTATAAAAGTTCAAATTCCTTGAGCGTGAGGTCCACTTTTTTGCCGTCGCGGTACACTTCGCGCTGGGCGGGCTTCAAGGTGAGCTGTCCCACTTTGAGCTCGTCCGGAAGCGCCGCCTGCGGCCTGCGCAGGAGCGCGCGGGCGCGGGCAAGAAGTTCCTCAAAAGAAAACGGTTTTACGAGATAGTCGTCGCCGCCGCTGTCCAGCGCTTTCACCTTGTCGTCCGTCGCGTCGCGGGCGGTGAGGATGAGGACCGGCGTCGTGACCCCGTTGCGCCGCATCTCGGTGCACACCTCAAAACCATTCTTGCCGGGAAGCATGAGATCAAGGATCACAAGGTCGTAGTCGTTACGGTACAGTTCCAACCGCCGTTCGCCCGATTCGCCGTCCAAAAGGTAATCCACGGCGTAACCGCTCCGCTCCAGTCCCCGTTTAAGTGACTTAGCGAGCTTCTCTTCATCGTCAATGATTAATATGCGCATTTGAGCTTTGACTAACTTGATATAAGCTTACTCATCGTCTCATGAATTTCTCATGAAAATACGGTGGATGCTCACTTATTGTTACGCTTCGCGGGCGGAAAGGGGTGCTGCGTCCGGCGGCCGATGCGGGGCGTGGGCCCGGTACAGCGCCTCCCTTGTGCCCTTGAAGATCCGGTGCACAACCCAGGCGCACACGAGGCCCACCACCATGCCGCCCACGATATCAAGCGGCCAATGGACGCCCACGTACACGCGCGCCACGCCCATCACCGTGGAAAGACCGAAGAACCACCATCCCCATGTGCGATTCACATACCAAACGGTGAGCGACATCGCAAAGAACCACGCCATGTGCCCAGAAGGAAATGACCATCCTTGTTCCTGGATGAGCGGCACAAAATTATAAAAAGAAAACGGCCGCTGATGGTGATAGAAAAATCTGATGACCTCCGTCACGATCCCGCGCGAGAGCATGATGGCAATCGCGCCCTCGCAAAACAAATACATTTTTCTCCGCCAGCCCGATTGATAATACACGAGCACAAGAAATGCCGCGACCATGAAGTAGGCAAGATATTCGGCGAAGAAAATCCCTACGCCATCCGCAAACGCGTAGCGCCCCGCAAAATGATGGATGAAAAGGAATATGGTCTGGTTGAGCGTCATCGTTCG
The DNA here is from genome assembly GCA_036266715.1 of Minisyncoccota bacterium. GTDB lineage: Bacteria > Patescibacteriota > Minisyncoccia > UBA6257 > 2-01-FULL-56-20 > DATAXS01. The sequence goes on along the minus strand of DATAXS010000032.1, from coordinate 540 downwards.
TAAATATGATTATAGCAGAACAGGAAGGAAGGAGGATTCTTGGGAACGGTGTCGCGCCGTTCTCGGCGCGCACCTCTCTCTCGGCGCTACTCACCAGTAGTGTTTTTTATTATTAAGCGGGGCGCCTCCGAGACGTCCCAAGAATCCTCCTTCCTTCCTGTTCTGCTATTTTATTTTCGGACGTACGCCAAAAGACCCATATACCTTGCACGCTTGATGGCCTGCGCGAGCTTGCGTTGGTGCTTGGCGCAGATGCCCGTGTGGCGGGGGTCAATGATCTTTGCCTGGCTCGAAACAAACCTCTTCAAAAGGTCCACTTCTTTGTAATCCACGTTCATTAAATTCTGTGAGCAGAAAAAGCACTGTTGGGCCATTGTCAATTGATGTTTTAGATTTTTTTAACCTGCAGCGAGTCCAGTTCCACGGCGGTGTCGCGGCCAAAGATGGGCACGAGCACCTTAATGCTCCCCTTTTCCTCGTTTACTTCCGCGATCTTGCCATCGTAGTCCTTGAACGGGCCATCGGTTACTTTTACCAAAT
>DATAXS010000028.1:0-25209 GCA_036266715.1 Minisyncoccota bacterium | reverse complement strand
GACATTCGGATATTGTCCCCTAATCAATCTTGTAGCGGCTTCCAGCTCAACATCCGACGGCCTGCTATTTTCGTAATCTCCATCGAAACAGACTGCTACGCTCCGGCAATTGATATCCCAATTGCCCGCATGCCAGCCTATTTCATTGTCTTTGAGTAATCGCTCGGCTTCGCCGTTCTTACGGATGAACCAATGGTACGGCCAGAAGACCTGCTTACCGTCCCTCGCATGGCCGGAATATATCGGTCTGCCTTTCATATTTTTATCGGCATCGCTTTTCGGCTCATAGAAATACGGGGCGTAGAGCCGTATGAGTTCTATACTGGAGAGCCGGTCCTTGCTCATGCCTGGCGGATTGCTTGTGTGATGGATCACAATCGTATCGATTGGCTTTCGCTCGACATCCGTATTTGGAGGATTTTTTCCAAGCGCGATGACGCCATTTTCGAGATGTAATTCGAAGAAGTCGTATAGTTCTTTTTTGACCGCGTCCTGCTCCATCTTGCTCTTATCAGCAAAACACTTTCTGATTTCTTCGACTTCAGGAACTATAGTGAGATACCAATCGGGCTTGTCCAAAAGCCGCTCCCATCTTATTTCTATTTCCTTGAGATCTGTCATATATTGAACGCTATGACACCATGCTTTTTGAGCTTTTCCTTATACCCCTGATAGCTGTAATATATTTTTCGCAATTCGCTCAACGAAGACACTGATGGCATAATTTTCTTATACGGTATCCTTTTCACCATCGATCCGATCGATGTGAAGGTCAGGACTCTTTTTACCTTTTTTTCAAGGCGTTCCTCGCCGCAAACGATGACGAGCATGTCTCCTACTTTGACCTCTCGATATTTGGGCGTCGCAGCACGGGTCTCAACAGTTTTCAGGCCGTTTTTGATCTCAAGGAAATTGTCCTTGTCGACCACGCGGAAACGCAGAATCCATTCTTTATTCATGATAGAAACTATAATCGCAGAGCCAGAAAAACTCAACACATGCTATTCTATATAGTATCTCCTATTCCCATGAAGCCATTAACATTCAAACATGATAAATATCGAAGGGCGCGCGGCGGCTATTCACGTTTTTTAGAAGTCCATTGCGAGCATTGCAACCATGTCATTGCACTGTACCAGAAAGACGGCCCCGGGCCGTTGAAACGCATGTATATTGATCGTATTGTTTCACCGGAACGTTTTTCGGAACTGCAACACCTTCCCATAAAGCAGGTGCCGAATCTGATCTGCCCGCATTGCAAGCGGCTAATCGGCATTCCGTATATCTATGAGAAAGAAAAGCGTCCTGCATTTCGATTATTCGAAGGATCGGTGACAAAGAAGATAGCGAAAGCGAACGGATAAGAAAAAGGCCCCGACGTTGTATTGTCAGGGCCGTGCACTTTGGATCAGAGATCCATTGCGCGGATATATTCACGGTAGATCGCATTGGCGACCGAAGCTGCTTCGCCTTCGCTGCTTACCATACGATGATTAATTGCATCATCGTAGGTGCCTTGCGCAAGCGTAGCGAGCTCGGCCGTTGCCGCATCCATTCGCTTCTCGTCGGGATCTCTTCCGTCTGCCAATCGTCGCCGGAGCGTTTCCGTATCCGGCGGATCAATGTAAACGGTGAAGAGCCGATTTGGAAAAGCCTGTTGCATGACGTGAAGCCGGTCAATTGGCCAGTCGAGGAGTGGAAACTTCTCCTCTCTAAAGGCCTGCTCAATCGGTTCTCGCGGAGTCGCATAGCGAACCCCGTAGAGTTCGTTCACGACAAGCAGCTTGCCTTGTCGTTCCATCTCGTTCATCTGCTCTCCGGTTATCGGGACTTTGCCCGCTTCACCAGCCCGCAGTTCTCTCGTCATAAACGGCGAGATATAAACGAAACGGTCATCGAGTTTGCGAAGTTCGCGGATGATCGTGCTTTTGCCAACGCCAGAAACGCCGAGAAGAAGCAAAAACTTGGAACGGCTTTTCTCGAAGTTCAAAACGTTTTGCATTAGTTTGATTGCCCGGAGGATCGCACCTCGCCAAAGCGGATCTTGGATATCATACGGATAAAGAATACCTCGTGAAGAGTTCACGAAGACACCCCGCCGTTTCGAATCCAAGAGCTGCCGCAGATGCTTCATCGTACCGCCCTGAACGCCATAACCCGCAAAGAGCACGGGCATCTCGTCAGGAATGATTTGCCGGACATCACTCAAGTCGATGTCGGCTGTTGAACCGATGACGGGAACCATATTCCCGGCACCGTTCCAACGATTGGCCGTCAACTCAAGAATATATTTCCAGAGCGGTTTTCCGTCCTGAAGAATTACGTCCTGAACAATGGCGGCATCGGGGTTGCTCGTTTTGACCGTCACGATCGCTGCCTTGTCGGGCAGCTCCGCGAACGGCCGCATCACGTCATCGCCAAGATAAGGGTTGACCACAACGCCGTCGGCATTCAGTTCGCCGAAGATGTTGCGGAGGTAGATGTCCATCGTGTTCCCGACATCGCCGATCTTCGCGTCAACGAAGACAGGAAGTTCGGGGTGATGCACGTGAACATAATTAATCGTGTGCTTGAGAAGTTCGTGGCCTCCGGAGAAAATATCGAAGAATGCCTTCTGCACTTTGTAGCAGCAGATGTGCGGTGCCGTGAGATCAATTACGATCTCAAGAAATCGCCGCACGGAATCTTCGTCTAATCCTTCCCTCCGGAGTTCCATTGGCAACTTCTCAACATCGGGATCGAGTCCGCAACAAGCGAGTGTGTTATTTCGTATCGTCGCTTGGCGGAGCAGTTCCAGGCTCCGGCAGGATGTCTTCATCTTGATCTCCTTCCTTTGGTTGAATGAGGCCGATATGGCCGAGATGCTCTTGTTTCGCCTCAAGGTGTTCTCTTGTAAGTTCGGTCGGCGGGATCACAATCGGCGTATAGTCGGCGACCTTGTATCCGTTCGCTGCGAACACTCCCGCTTTGTGCGGATTATTCGTCGCGAGGTTGATTTTGGTTGCCCTCGAAATCCCGAAGTATTTCAAGATGCCGATAATGCCGCCGTAGGTTCGGATATCAATCACGCCGTTCGGCGCAATCGCATTGGCCGCTTCCACGGTGTCGAGCTTGAGTTCGTCCTGAAGTCGCAACGTTGCGAGCTTGAACGGCAATCCTAATCCACGACCATCTTGGCGCGGAATGTTTATGATGATACCTTCGCCGCGTCCAGCGACGGTTTTCATCGCGAGCGCGAGCTGTTCCCGGCATTCGCAGGTGCGATCGCCGAAGAGCTGTCCCGTTTCGCATCCCGAGTCGATTCGCATCAAGAGAAGCTCCTGATGCGCGAATACTGGCATGAGATTATCATCGAGCGTTCCGAAGAACAGCACCGAGTACTTGCCCCATCCGTCGTCAATACTGAAATCGAATTGATGAAACCTTCCGAAGTCGGTTCTGATGAGGCCGACGCCTTGTCGGGTCACGATGAAAAATCGGGTGAGTCCTTCCTCGGTAACGCTGACTTGTTTGCCGAGCGGAATCATTGATTGTTTGGCTTTGTCGATGAGGTGCTGAACCTCCTCGACAGTCCGATCCGTGCGAGCTGCAACTGCCTGAAGATCCAGTTCCATGATCATTCTCCTTTCACGATTTTCTTTGTGTAGGTTCCCTTCATAAGCCGGAACGCAAGCCTGCCGTCCTCATGCCGCATCGGCGTTCCGATGACGGTACTGCAATTCGGGCAGACGAGGTTCATCATATCTTTCGGTTCTCTAATCGTCGGATTATGCTGCAAAGCAGCAAGTTCCGGCGGAGCAAAGATCCGATTGAGGTAACAGCGCAGGAGTTGCCCTACGCCGTCCTTCTGATACTTCAAAATCCAAGCACCGCATTTGGCGCAATGGATGTCGAGCATTCTGGCGGTGCCGCCACGCACTCGAAGGTACTTATCTTTTTTCATTCGTTTCTCCATGATATAATCCGGTTTTTAAAGAGCTTTTCTGCTCGCATATTATACGGAATATGTGACGTTTTTACAAGCATTGTTTCGGTTCATCATAGCCGACTGTCCGATGCGGGAGATGCAGATTATAATCACTACATGACAAGGAAAAACTGGCGACTCGCGATCATCGTTGCTATTATTATCCTCTTTATCCTCGCCGCTTTCGGCTTCTATGTCTGGACCCAACATAAGCATATAGTTACCGCGCAAAACCCAGCGTCAAATTGCAGCCAAGTGAACGGAGGTGGTGGAACGATCACGGCGATTTCTGGTGATAACATCACAACATACGATAGCTATGCGAATGAAACGACTACGCTCATCATCGGCCCCTACACCAATTATTACGAACCCGATCTTTTAACGCACATCGCATCATCGTCCTTTATCGCAGTCGGGCAAACCGTCTCTGCGGCGGGCGAAGGATGCGATGGAAGTCCGCCAACCGTGATCGATGCCACGATGGGATATGTATGGCGAGTGCCGACTCTGCCCGATGTTCCGGCTCCTGATGGATGGTATGCGCACCGCGTGGAAACCGGAGGAATTGTTTTTACGAAACAGGCACAGTTACCAAACCTTCAAGCAACCGAAGGATATGCCTTGGGTGAACAGATTGATGCGAACGCGGTTCCCCTTGATCGCTCGATCCCCGATTGGGCCGGTTTGAATATCGGCACCGCGAGCGGCACAATGGGCGCATCTCCCGCGAGCGATTGGGGCACACTCGACGGCTATCAAACGATCAAGGCAGAGATCAGCACGGAAGCGGATAACGAACTCATCTATGCTATTTTTGATCCCATTCATTACACCGTTTATGAGTTCACACTATATCCCTATCCCAACGTAACGAATATGCCGATATTCGATGAGATGGTAGGTGAATTCGCAAAAGGGTTACAAAAACAGCCCAACCCCTAAGAGATGAAAATTTTTGTGAAGGCCAAACCGGGTGCGAAAACGGAACGGGTGCAGAAAATATCCGACGGACTTTTTGCTAACAAGAATGACCTCCCCTCCTTCACGGTCGCCGTGAAAGAACGGGCCGTTGACGGGCGGGCGAACCGCGCGATAGAAAAGGTACTTGCTACTTACCTTAAGGTTCCTCTTTCCCGAGTACGCATCATTTCCGGCCTTACATCGCGCGAGAAAATCGTCGAAGTCGCGGAATAAAAAGGAAAGCTCTGTTCTACGCTTTCATACCTCCGCATGGAACGCTTATGACGTCGACCACGCCGCGTGGCAAATTGGCTAAAGGATAAATTGCACATATAATGAGATCGTGGAGTAAGTGGTGACACCCGGCTGCGATCACTAACCCCGATCGACAACGGCCGACATCCATTCACTAACCTTTGGGTATCCAAAGGTCAAACACTAAATCAAAACAATCTAATAATCGAACATGGAAGAAGAAAAAGATAAGACCAAATACTACGATGATCCGATGGGACGGCTCGCGGTGAAGAACGCAATGGCGTGGTACGGCTGGGGATCTCCCGTCGGCCTCGGATTGCTTCTTATCGCGGTCGGGGCGTTCCTCTGGCTGATGCATCTCGCAAACATCATCCATTAGATAGAGGAGGGTAATAAAAACGGCTCGACACATGTCGGGCTGTTTTTATTACCACCGGAAACGTGAATCGATTATGTGTTAGATCGTCACTCGCTGAACGGCATCAGCTGCATCTGCTTTGCAAGATCGTAAGCGGTCGAGAGGTCGTTATCGTTATACACGAGCACTCGCCCGAAAACCATCACCGAGTTTGAGGGCGAAGAAATCCGCGTCATTCCCTCTGGCACGACCCCTTTCCAGCCGGGGCCGGTAACGAGGTGATCACCCGCTTTTGTTCCGGTTGCCCGCGTGCCAACATAGGCAAAATTGATGTTCTTTGATGGGTCGGTGAACTGCATGCTGTAGTAGCGGTTGGAAAAATCTGGCACATGCAATACAAGCGGCCCCTTCACGAGGTCGAGCCATCCAGCGACATAGAGCGTGTCGCGGTTCACGCCGGTGGTCGCCAGTTTTGAAGCCCCGGCGGGCAGATGGATGGGGTCTGCAAGAAGAGCTTTAGGTTCCACATAAAGTGTGTTGATTGGAATGGGGCCATCACCGAACCCTTTCTTAAGGATCGCCCGCTTATACACGGACAGTAGCATGCGCGGCAAAAAGTAGATGATAAGAAACCACGTTGCGATGCAGACTCCGCTGAATATAAATAAATGTTCGTATCCCATAGGTATCATTTTATTTTGACAACAGGAGGCACCGTGTATGTGCGGTCGAGAATGGCTACACCTGGCAAATATACACGTAACCACAGTATGAAATTGCCCGAGGGAGCCGGTAGCCAATTCGACTCGTGGCTTGAGGGAGCGGCGTTTTGAATATAAATATCGACAGAGCCGTCTGCGTTTGGTGCGAGGCCAGTGCGATTGGTCACGCTGTATCGATTGATCGAATTTGGAACAAAATGATTTTGTGCATCGCCCATCGTGATCGACCAGAATGCATTGTTAGGCGGGAGTCCGCCTGCCGGGAAATGCATGACGTAGCTCTCTCGGCCGGAGAGCACCCGGCCTGCGTCGTCCGCATTCGTATACCAATACATCGCCTCTTCCGGCACAACTACCGGGCCGGGAAATAATAAGGAGCACGCGGCTCGCATCAGCATGCCATTGCCAGGAACGCTTAATCCGAACATGGAGGTCCAGCCGTTAACCTTTGTGGCCTTGATCCACCCATAAATCTGGGCCGTGACAACCGCCAGCCCGAAGCCGATGAGAACGCCTTGCAGTACGTCGCTTTGCACGGTTCTTGTGCTTAAATCGGTAAAGAAAAACAACCGGATAATGAAAAAAGCGCATATCACGCCAACGGCTGTTATAAAGTAGGTGTAAGTTTTGCTCATGATATTTATCTACCTGCTTAATATCATTATACGCCGCAGGGGCATACTCTGAAACGTTAAGGACTTTAGGCCGCATTATTTTTTTCTTTTTGCTTATTCCACTTTGGAAAGAGTATGGTGGGTCCCACGGTCAGGAATGCGCCAATGGTCGCGACGCCGACAATCGTCCCGATGGCGAAGTCCGCGCCGGTGATGAGGTTGCCACCGAGGCCGTATCTAATCAAGAGATAAAAGATAACTATATAAAGTGTGCTTGTGAGCAGGCCCGGGGAGTAGGTATTGCGGCGGATCGTCCAATATAAATGAACGGTGAACGCGTGTGTGACGAATCCGGCCATAAAGATGATCGGTAGGATAGCCCAATGGCCACCAAAATTGTCATATAGCATATTGCTCGCGGCTACCGCTATAATGAATGCTGTATTGAACCAGAAAAACATCCGCACGTTGTACGTTGGCCAGAAGTTGTTTTTGATCCACTGTACAAAGCCGCCGTTCATGAGCGTCTCATCGAGAACGTGCACGACGTATGATGCAAAGAAGGCCCAAAAGAGAAAATTGATAAGCGGCATGATGATTTTTATTATATCACTGATATAATTGTTGCATGACACCATTCATCTTTCTTATCCTCAATCTCGCGCTCGGCTTCTATAACGTCGGTACCATTTGGGCGATGGAAGTGGATATTTTTCGATCGTGGAAATTGATCGGAAATGACTTTCATACTGTCCAAGAAGTTCACTGGAAAAAGCTGCCCTATTGGATTTTTACGCCGGTTGCCCTCGCGCTCATCGGCTCGATTGAACTCTTCTGGTACCATCCCGTCGGTTCTCTCCCATGGGCGATCTGGGGCGTATTTCTCACGCAAGCCATCTCACTGATGCTCACCGCGATCTTCTGGGGACAATGGCAAGCAAAGTTGAGCAAAGATCCTCTCGGTTCCAAAAGCCCCTATCTCACAAAAATACTTAAGACGCACTGGGCGCGGACACTCCTCATCAACGCATACGCATTTATCTTGCTCGCGTGGGTAATTATATTGTTCAGATAAGAAGAATATGACAGGTCAAGAGGAATACAACGATCTTCATTTCCCGAGCGGTGCCAGTTGTATCTGCTTCGCAAGTTCGTAGGCGGTCGAGACGTCGCTGTCGCTGTACACGAGGATGCGGCCAAGCACGAGCACCGAATTATTTGGCGAAGAAATTTGTATCGTGCCGCTCGGCACGGTTCCGTTCCACCCCGGCCCGGTAATGAGATAGTTGCCGGCTCCCGTGCCCGTCGTGCGCGTGCCGACATACGCGAAGTCGACATCAAACGGATCGGTGAACTGCACGCTGTAGTAGCGGCCGGAAAAATCCGGCACGTGCAAAATTTGCGGCCCTTTGGAAAGATCGAGCCAGCCGACCGTAAGGAGTGTGTCGTGGTTCACACCGGTGGTCATCAAGTTCGATCCGGCAATGGACTGCGCGGTAAGCGGCTCCGCGAAGAGCGCTTGCGGCTCCGTATAGAGTGTATTGATCGGAACGGGGCCGTCGCCGAACCCTTGATTAAGGATCGCCTTTTTATATATGTTGCTCACGAGAAGCGGCCAATAGTAAATAAAGAGGAATGTGCCGATCGCGCACGCTGCTATCATGGCCGAACCGAATATAATGAGGTGTTTATGTTTCATGAAAGGCGTTATTGCGTTTCAACGACCGGCGGTACCGTGTACGTGCCATCGAGAATGGACTGACCGGGCAAATAGGCGCGCAGCCAAAGAATGAAATTGCCCGAGGGCGCCGGGAGCCAGTTCGATCCATGTCCCGCCGGAGTGGAACTCTCTATGTAAATATCGATGGAACCGTCAGCGTTTGGAATGAGTCCCGACCGATCGCTCACGTCGTATCGATTGATCGAATTTGGCACAAAGTGATTTTTCGCGTCGGCCATTGTGAGCGACCAGAACGCATTGTTTGGTGGGAGTTGTCCTGCCGGAAAGTGCAGGATGTAGTCGTGCGCTCCGGAGAGTTCTTGGCCCGCACCATCTACTTTTGTCGTCCAGTACATCGCTTCCTGTGGCGCGTTTATCGGGCCGGAAAACTCTTTAGCGCACACGCCGCGCAATAGTATGCTATCGCCGGGCTCGCCGCATCCAAATATGGTGCTCCAACCGTTGATCTTTATAACGTGAGCATTGGTAATAACCACAAATATAATAAACGCCAGCACGGCACCGACGATGATGCCTTGCACGATGTCCGTGACAATGGTTCGCTTCCATAGAAAAGCGAATATTTTTTTGAAGCGTTCCATTTAATAAAAGTATATGCCCGAAAGCGATAAAATAAAACAGCTCCATTCCTGGAGCTGTTTTATTTTCTTCTTTACCGCTTGGCCCATTGTGGTGCCCTGCGTGCCTTCTTCAGGCCGTACTTTTTCCGTTCCACCATGCGGGAGTCGCGGGTCATGTAGCCCACGGCGCGGAGGCGCGGCTTCCAGGATGCGTCAATGATCACGATCGCCCGCGCGATGCCATGGCGGATTGCCTCCGCCTGGGCATTGATACCGCCGCCCGAAACATGCACGGAAACGTCGTAGTCCTTATCAAGCTTCAATTCGCGCAAGGGCGCAGTGGCCGAGGCCGCCTGGCGCGCGATGCAAAAATATTTCACGAGTTCCTTGCCGTTCACGATCACCGTCCCCTTCCCTGCCGTAAGGCGCACGCGCGCAACGGCGGTCTTGCGGCGGCCGGTTGCCTCCGTGTAGCGGGCAGCTTTCGGCGTGGCGGTTGCGTGGGCTGCGGGCGCGGTGTGGCTCGCGGCGGCGTGGGCCGGTGCGGCGTGCGTGGCTGCAACTGCAGTATGCGTCGCTGCGTGCGCCGCCACGGGCTTCTTTACCACTTCTTTTTTCGTCGTTTCGGTTGCCATGGTTATTTTTTACCGCCCGTCGCCACACCTTTTGCGCCTTCTTGCACAAAGACAAGGTTCTTCAGCCGCTTCTGGTTCAAAAAGTTTTTGGGAAGCATTTTGCGGACCGCTTCGCGGAGCACTTTGCGCGGGTCCTTGGCAAACTGCTGTTCGTACGTAAGTTCCTTCAAGTGGCCCACGTAGCCCGTGTGATGGTAATAGATCTTCTGCGTGGCCTTGTTGCCCGTGACCACAATGCCGTCCACGTTCTTCACGTAGACCTTGTCATCGCTCACGCGGTTGCGCTCATAGGACGCGCTTTTCTTACCCTGCAAGATGAGGGATATTTCCGAGGCCAGGCGGCCGAGCGTTTTTTTGTTTGCGTCTATGTGGTAATCCATGGTTCCAATTTGCTTCGCCATTATATACGAATGGTTTCTTTTATACAAACTCTATCCGCGCCAAGCGGCTGCCGTCGCGCTTGCGGCTTTTGGCAAGTTTTGTGATGCGGAGATAGCCACCTTGGCGTTCGGCGTAGCGGGGGCCCAGGTCGTGCATCAGTTTGTTCGCGATCTTCTCGTTGTGCACGCGGCTCAAGATAAGGCGGCGCGAGGCAAGCGTCTGCTTTTTGGCAAAGGTCACGAGCCGCTCCACCTGCGGGCGGATGGCGCGGGCGCGAGCTTCCGTCGTTTCAATTTTGCCTACTCGAATAAGGTCGTTCGAAATGTTGCGCAAAAAAGAGATCCGGTCGCCGCGGATGCGTCCAAACTTCTTGTTTTTTTTGCCGTGCCTCATGGGTTTGTGTTGCTAAAATGTTTGCTGATCGCCGGGAAAACTATTCTTCCGATTCCGCCTTATCAGCCGCCGCCTTCTTTGCCTTCGGCGCGCGCTTCTTGGGGGCCGCTGCTTCCGTCTTCGGCGATTCAAATTCCTTTACTTCCACCGCACCCACCTTTTCAAAGTGGTCCTTCAAAATGCTTGCCGCTTTGTGGAGCGCGGACGACGGGCTCACCGTGCCGTCCGTCGTGATCTCCAACCGCAAACGGTTGTAGTCCGTGCGGTCTCCCACGCGCATGTCTTCCACTTCGTAGTTCACGCGGGTGACGGGGGTAAAGATGGCGTCCACGGCAATGACGCCGATGGGCAACCGTCCTTCCAATTTGCGCGATTCAACCGGCACGTAGCCGAGTCCCTTTTCTACCTTCACTTCTATATCCAATTCCGCGTCCTTGGCGGTCAAGGTCGCGAGCACTTCCTCGGGACTCACGAGCTCCACGTTGGAGTTGAGTCCAATGTCACCTGCGGTTACCGCCCGCTCGCCCTTCACTTTGAGCATAAGCACCTGCGGTTCGTCCACATGCAAGCGGAAGCGGAGCTTTTTAAAGTTCAAAGCAAGTTCCACCATGTCCTCCTTCACGCCCGGAAGCGTGGAGAACTCGTGGGGTACTCCTTTTATCTTTATTTCCGTGACCGCGGCGCCCGGCAAAGAAGAAAGTAATGCGCGGCGGATGGCGTTGCCGACCGTGAGGCCGTACCCCGCAAAAAGCCCTTCCACCTCAAAGACGCCGTTCTTTGCGTCTTCGGAAACGGTTTTTATTGAAACTGTTGAACTCAAGTATGCGTATTCCATGTCAAGTATTGTTTAAGATTTATTTAATGGCGTGTATGCTATTTTGAGAATGATTCGACCAAGAGGCTGACTTCAAAGGGAATATCTTTCGTCTCCGGCGGGGAGAGCACCTGTCCTTCCATTTTCTCCGGATGGAGCAGGAGCCACGGAGGCGCCTCAAATTTCTTGAGGAGCTCGCGGCGTTTTGCGAGCGCGCCCGTGGTTTCGGATCCTGCGCGCACGCCGACCACGTCCTTTATGCGGAGCATGTAGCCGGGCGAGGTCACGCGCTTGCCGTTTACCGTAATGTGCCCGTGGTTCACAAGCTGGCGGGCCGCACCGCGCGTGGGCGCAAATCCAAGCCGGTAAATAACGTTATCCAATCTCCGTTCCAAAAATTCTACCATCTTTGCGCCGGATGCGCCCTTTGCGGCGGTCGCCATGCCAAAGAGCCGCTTTAAGTTGTTGTCGTCCACGCCGTACGTAAGCTTGAACTTCCGCTTTTCGCGGATCTGGAGGCCGAACTCGGAGAGCGGCCGCGGGCGGCCCTTCGGTCCGTGCACGCCCGGCTTGTACGGCTTGCGCACCAAGGCCGACTTCGGCGACATGGCGCGGTCGCCCTTCAATCCAAGGCTTGTGCCCAATGCCCGTTCTCTTTTTTCTTTTGGTCCGATCATAGTTTTAAGAATTTACAATTTAAAATTTTACAATTTCCAGTGTTGGTGTCTCCTTCTAGACGCGGCGGACTTTTGGCGGCCGCGGGCCATTGTGCGGGATGGGAGTGGCGTCCTTAATAGAGAGGATGTTGAATCCGTGGTTGATGAGCGAGCGGATGGCGGAGTCGCGGCCGGAGCCGATGCCCTTCACGATCACGTACACATCGCGCATCCCGGTGTTCTGCAATTTTTCCGCGATCGCCGCAATCACCTTGGAAGACGCGAACGGCGTCGCTTTCTTGGGACCGGAAAAACCGAGTCCGCCGGCCGTGGCCCAGGCAAGCACGTCCCCCTTTGCGTCGGTCACCGTGACCGTCGTGTTGTTATAGGATGCGTTCACGTAGACCCTGCCGAGCTCCACTTTCTTTGTGGAACGCCGGACTGCGGGCGCGGAGGTCGCTGCCGCCGTGGCCGTCGCGGCAGTCGCCGTACCGGAACCCGCCGCTGCAGCCGCCTTTGGCGCAGGTGCGTCAGCCGTTTTTGCGGGCGCAGGCGCGGGCTTTGCGCCGGAAGTCGGCGCTTTTGGCGCGGCTTTTACTACCGGTTTCTTTTTTGGTTCGTCTGCCATGGTAATTATATAGATGACTACTTCAGATCAACTTTTCTCTTACCGCTGCCGGCGGTCTTACGGACGTTGCCGCGGACGGTGCGGGAATTGGTGCGCGTGCGCTGGCCGCGGACGGGAAGGCGGCGGAGGTGCCGCATGCCGCGGTAGGCCTGAAGCTCCTTCAGCCGGTTGATGTTCGTCTTTATTCTCTGGCGCAGTTCACCTTCCACCGGGAAGCTCTTCTCAATAAATCCCTGAATCTTCAGCACTTCATCCGCGGTGAGGTCTTTCGCCCGCTTGTCCGGGTCGATCTTCACCGCCGCAAGCGTTTTGCGGCTCAAAGACGCCCCTATGCCGTAAAGATACGTGAGCGACACTTCAACTCTTTTATTATCCGGAATGTTTACACCGAAAATACGCATGTTGGTTATCCTTGGCGCTGTTTATGTTTGGGATTCTTTTTGCACACAATATAAAGCCTGCCGCGGCGCTTGACGACCTGACAGTTCGCACATATCTTCTTTATTGAGCTCCGTACCTTCATTGTAAATTGAAAATTGTTAACTGAAAATTAAAGTCTCCGTATGATCCTTCCCCGCGTCCCATCGGGACTCAATTCCAAAAGCACGCGATCACCCGCGAGGACGCGGATGTTGTGCAGCTTCATTTTGCCGGCGAGGTGGGCGAGCAGGACTTCTTTAGAGTCCGCAAGCTCAACGCGAAAGAGCAAGCTCGGCAAGGCCTCAAGGACCCTGGCTTCTTTGGCTCCTTCTGTCATTAGCAATAAAAAAGAGAGCTCATGCTCATTTGGGAAGCAACGGAAGGATTATATCCCGAAAACACAATATGTGTCAAATGGAATCTGCCCAGCCGTAATATGCCCTTTGCGAGCAGAGTACGGAGCCACACTGCCGAAAAAGCCTCAGGCTGCATTTGGCCGACCATTCAACTAATTAGTGTTCACGATAATCTTATTGGGATTGCTCGGAATATTCCAAAGCCAGACGGGCCAGACGGAGATCGTGCCCTGCTGGAGGCCTTGCAGGCCGGCCACCACGGCGCGGGCGCCGCTGATGCTCTTTCCCGCAACGTCCGCCTTAAAGCTGTCCGGATCAAATGCCGGTTCCAATATGCCGGTCCCGGAAAGCGAGAAGCTCACGGTCCCCTTCGTAAAGTTGGGCACCACGTTCGTGTAGGTGAGCGTTGACGAGGCAAAGGTGGAACTCGGGTTTGACGCCTGCGCCAATTCCAACAAAAATGTTTTGAACGCGGATTCGTCAAAACCGAGGGCGCTCAACGTTGCATCCCCGAAGACGCTGAAGTTGCCGTTCGCATCGGTCGTCGTCGTTACGGTGAATTTTGTCGTGGAAATATTTGTGGCACCCGGCAAGATCTTGAAGTTGTTCGGGTAGCTCGTCGTGAGATTGCTCGAAAGGTCGGCCTGGAGCGTTGCCGTCACCTTTGCTTCCGCGCTCGTGATGTCCGCCGCGGTGGGCACCGGCCGCGTGCCAGTGAATCCGCCGCTTGTGCCGCCCGCAAGCTCGCCGTAGAAGCCGTTATATTTCGGCGAACCCTGGAACCCGGGAATGGTGAGCTTGGCCACGGGAGCTTCGTTATATGCGGTTCCCGCCTGGTCCGCGACGACCGGTGCCGTGATGGACGATGCCACGGTTGCACCGTTTGACACCGTGGCGCCCGGCACGGTGATGTCGTTCACGAGCCGGAATATTTTTCCGTCGGGCGTCACAAAGCGCGTGGTCGCCACGAGCTCCTGTGGCGCCGAACTGTAATCGTTGTAGACCGTGATGGTTCCCTGCGCCTTAAGGGAAACGTTCGCGCTGCCGGACGCGGGGAAAAGCTGGGTGGTGTTCTTGTCCGAAGTAAAAAGCTGCGCAGGGATGGCGTCCGTCGTCGGGTTCGGCGTGGAAATGGAATCGTCCGCCACAAAATCACCTTGGTAGCTCCACGGCGTCTGTTCAAAATTGATGGTGACCGTCGCGTGGTCAAAGACCCACGTCATGAGTCCCAATACCACAAGTACTACAAGCACGACTCCGCCAACCCACATCCACCCGCGCCCGGAACCGCCCTCGGAAAATTCTCCTTCGTCATCATCTTCGTCCTTTTCCGCGGCCGGCACGGCGCGCTTGCCAAAGAACCTGTCTCCGCCAAAAAACTTTGACTCTTTTTCCTTAAATTCGTCCGCTTCTTCGCGCGTGCGCGGGCCCACGGTCACCTTGAGCTCTTGCGCCGCTTCCACGCTGCCTTCTTCATCCACATCCACCTCATCGTCCTCCGCTTGCACGGTGAGCTTTACGGGAACATCCTTTTTCTTTTTTATCTTTGCGATTTTTGCGGCGGCAGCGGCGGCGTCCCGTGCTCCCGACTGCTTTGCCTTTTGCATCCGCGCGGCGGGCGCCGGCCGTTCTTCTTCGTCTCCCGTATTTTCCCCATCATCCGCATCTTCATCTTCTGCATCCGCAGCGCGATTCGCAGGAATAATGTCCGAAACGCCGTTCGTGGCGCCACGCACGCCGCGCCAGAGCGGGTGGTTGCCTTCAAGATCGCTTTCACGCGCAAAGGCAAGCACGGTGTCGTCCACCGACTCAATGGAAACGGTCTTCCCGGCCGCATCCGCCTCACGCTTCAAAAGGTGGAAATTGCTTATGGTCCGGGCGAGCGGCGAGCCCGTGGGGACCACAAGCGTGACCTCGTCATCCTGTTCTGCAAGCAGGCGGTCAATGACCTCCGCGATTCCCTCTTCTTTTTGAACGGTTAACTTCTTCATGGCTAAACAATATAGAAATTATAGCACACCCTGCCCTGTGCAATGTGTGTTTTGCAGGCAGAGCACGGAGCCACACTATTGAGAAAGCCAATGAAGGCGCCTGCGCAATTTCCGGTTGATTTCCGTTGCATCGCTTTTATCAAAATATACTGCGAGGAAATAGAGGAGGGTGCGGCGGGCTTCATTTTTCGCTTTTTTGAACGCGCGCGAAGCGAGGACATCCGCAGAGAATCCCAGCTCGGCCAAAAGCTCCATCATCGGCTGCTCTTCAAAAGAAATTCCGCCCGGCATTTTGTGCGGGAGGTCCATGGGCGGCGTGTGCGGCGCATCAAAATACACGGCACCCTGCAATTTCCCTTTTTGTACGGCATCCGTTAGCCCGTCAAGCGTGGGGTCCAGCATTTTTTTGAAGGCGCGCGCGGCGTCTTCCGAAAGTCCGCCCTTACGGTAGGACTCGTACAACTCTTTTGCCGTGCGTTCGTCCACCGCGAGTGCATCCGTGACCGCCTTAAAGAACCCGTCAAAAAGCCACTTGAGCTTTTCGCGGTAAAGGACCGCATACTCGTCCTTCACTTTTTGGAGGATAAAAAGCGACGTGTCGCCGTTTCCCGCGACGATAAGATTGAGCGGCAGCTTGCGCACGCGCGCGAGCATATCGAGCGTGACCTGCGGCGCCTCCATAAAAAAGAACTCTTCCGGTGCGTTAAAAAATTGCTTGAGGCTCTCAAAGACCGCGCGGCCCGTGAACGTGAGCTCCAAAAGGAGCGTGATCTTTTTTCCGGCAAAACCGACCGGGCTCGCAACGGGCCTGCCGTCAATTTTGAAATGTTCGGCGTTCGCGCCGACGAGGATGGTATCGAGCTCGTGGACGCCGAGCCGCGTGGCGGCTTCCGTCCGGCACCCGTTGAATATCTTTTGCATCGCCTGTGCCACAAGGTTTTCCACCTCCGCCACCGTGATGCGGCGTTTTGCGGCGCCCGCGTCGCGCGGGAGGTCAAGCGGGATGGGGATCGTGGTCGCCACGTCCGGGCTCGCGACGGCCGCCACGTGCCTGCGGGATTTTATGATATGCTTTCCTTCCCACGTGCGCCGCGAAAGATGTTCCATGGGAGAGCGCAAAAACTTGAAGAACTTGCCGATGTCCGTATGGCGCTCGCGCCTTTCAAAAACAATGTTCCGGTCCTCGTCCACGCTCAAGAACCAACCGGTCGTGCCCTTCGCGCCTATCTCCAGGATAAGAAATTTTTCCTTCACAATTTCAGTGTAGAACCCATCGCAAAAATGCGCCAGCCGGGATTTCCACAAAAAAGAAGGCCTCCGGCGTGTGGTGCATTGGAGGCCTGTTGAGGGTTGGATTCGCTAAAGGATCATACGGGGAGCGTGTCCGATTGCGGGATCACGAGCACGGGTGCCCAGTCGGAACTCTCAAAATCTTCGTGGAGGTGGGCAGGGAACGAATTAAGGAAGCGGTGATATCCCTGGGATTTCGTGTCGGCGCGCCGGAATGCAAGATTCCATTTTGCGACCAATTTGGAATGTTCGGCGGCGACCCCTTCTTCGCTTTCCGGAAAATCCGGGAATCCGTTCCTTATTTCTTCAAGAAACAGGTCCCTGTCCAGGTCGGGAAGAAAAGGCCCTATCTGCCGCCACCCATGGAGCGATACGTCGGCCGTTTTCAACGAAGTAAACTCCATCGAAATGGTGAGTACTACAACTCCACTTGCACAGACCCATCGGCCGTGTCTCTTACACCTCTCGCAAATATCAAATCTGATCAGCAGATGCTGAAAATCATCCTCTGCTTTTGGGGGCATGTCGACCTCCTGCTTCCTATATAGTACCGCGAACAGCCCGCTAGTCCACCACCCCGCGCACGCGGCGCACGCCCGCGCCCACCGCCTCTTCCTTTGCGATCTTAAAGTGCCCCACCTCCCCCGTGCGGCCGACGTGCGGCCCACCGCAGAATTCCTTGCTCCAGGCCGACGCAAGATCGTGGCCCACAAAATATACTTTCACCTTTTCCGGATATTTTTCTTTGAAGAAGTGCAGTGCGCCCACTTTTTCCGCTTCGGCCTTCGTCATTTCTTTAAAATTGACGGGCAGGTCCTCTTTTATTTTTTCATTTACGACCTCCTCCACGCGCGCTATTTCCCCCGCCGTCAATTTGCGCGGGAACGAGAAATCAAAGCGTGTCCGCGCGGGCGTGATGTCCGAACCCATCTGGTGCACTTCGGGGCCAAGCACTTCACGGAGCGCCTGCTGGAGCAGGTGCGTTGCCGTGTGCAGCCGCAGAACTTTTTTAAGCTCTTCTTCGTTTCCCGCCTTCAGTTCGCCCGTATCCAGAACGAGCCCGTGGCCGCCAAACTTCTTTTCCGCACCCGCGCGGGAAATTTCCTGGTGTTTGCGGAACTCTTCGTCGAATGCTTCTCGCGCAAGGCCTTTTGCCTTTGCACCGCCCAATTCTTTTATCACTTCGTAGGGAAGCCCGTAGGATTCATAGAGCCCGAATGCGGTCTTCGCGTCGAGCGACCCGGTTTTTCCGAGCTCGCGGAGGCCGTGCGCCATGGTGTTTTTGAACTTTTTTGACTCTTCATTAAAAACCGCGAGGATGCCCTTCTCGTCCAACTCCGGATAGGTCTTCTTATAGGTCCGCACACACTCCCCGATCATTTCCTCTATTATCTGGCGGCCCCTGAAGAGATCGCTCAGCAAATGTTCCTGCACGATCACCCGCCGCATGAGCCGCCGGAGAATATATCCCGCGCCCTTATTGGAAGGCACGACGCCGTCCGCGATCAAGAACGAAAAACCACGCACGTGGTCGGCAAAGACACGCTGGGCGCGGAGGTCCATTGTGGCCGCCTCGCCGTGCGCCGTGCTGCCCGCCGTCGGCAAGACCGCAATGAGCGGCATAAAAAGATCAGTGTCAAAAATGTTCTTTTTGTGTTGCGCGATCATTGCGAGCCGTTCAAAGCCCATACCGGTATCAATCCCCTTTGCCGCGAGCGGCGAAAGCGTGGCGCGACCGGCGAGCAGTTCCTCGCGTGACCCGTGGCACATAAATTCATTGAACACGATGTTCCAGATCTCCACGTCTTTGCCGTTCGCGTTCTTGCAGTAGATCTCGGTCGTGGGACCGCACGGGCCGGATGTGCCGGTCGGCCCCCAAAATACGTCTTCCATTCCTTCTTCGCGAATATCTTGTACGCCAAGGCCGCTCCATAACTTTTTTGATTCCTCGTCCTTCGGCACGCCCTGTCCGCCCTTAAAGACGCTCGCGTAGGAAATAACGAGGCCGAGTTCCTTCGTGATAAAATCGTGTGCGAGCGTGATGGCCTCTTTTTTCCCGTAGCCGCCAAAGCTGAAGTTGCCAAGCATCTCAAAGAACGTGAGGTGCGTCTCGTCCCCCACTTCGTCAATATCCGATGTGCGGAAACATTTCTGGATGGATGCGACGCCGCGCGCGGGCGCGCCGTCCTTAAATATAAAATCGGCGGCGGCATTCAACTCGCCCGTGTAGTACCGTTTGAACTGCTGCATGCCGGCAGTCGTGAGGAGTACCGACGGATCATCGGGCACCAAAGACGAGGACGCGGCCCACGCATGGCCGTTCTTCTCAAAAAACGCCTTGAACTTTTTCCGGATATCTTCGGAGGTCATCGGGGAAACCATATGCTTCATAAAATAAGCCAAAATCGCGCGGATTGCAATGTGACGCTTTGCCCTTTTATTGACTTACATATGCAAAAAGTGTATACTGTTCGCAGTAGGCGGCACATCCCATTGGAGGCGCCATGGAAAGACACGGAACGCATTTGACGAACGCCGAGCTCACGCGGTATCTGCATCGCTCGCTCAGCACCGAAGTACAACGGAGCGCGCGGCGCCATATCCTCATATGCGATCATTGCATGGGTGCCCTGCTTAACTGGCCCGTGCCCACATTCCCCATTCTCTACCCGAAAGGCCTCGAGTTTCCCCGAGACCTTTTTCTTACATGCGCATATTTTTACGTTAAACTCTCAAACCCCTCCAGCGCTCCTGCTTTGCCGTGCTCCCGGATCTTTTCAAGCGCTTTTGCCTCTATCTGCCGGATACGCTCGCGCGTGACGCCAAACGCTTTACCCACTTCTTCCAGCGTGTGGCTAATGCCGTCCTCCAAACCAAACCGCATCTTTAAAATTTGCTGTTCGCGCTCGCTCAAATCCACCATGATCTCTTTTATGAGGTCGCGGAGCATGGCGCGCGCGGTAAGTTGCGAAGGCGTGGCGTTCCGCTCGTCCGGAATAAAGTCGGAAAGCGTGGAATCCTCTTCGTCGCCGATCGGCGTTTCAATGGACAGCACTTCCTGTGAAATTTTTTGAATGTGGCGCACTTTGTCCACGTCTATGCCCATCTCCGCAGCGATCTCTTCCGCAAGCGGATCGCGACCGAGTTCCTGAATGAGCTGGCGGCGCACCTGCGTGTACTTTGAAATCGTTTCCACCATGTGGACCGGGATGCGGACGGTGCGGGATTGGTCGGCCAGGGCGCGCGTGATGGCCTGGCGGATCCACCACGTGGCATACGTGGAAAACTTGAAACCGCGGCGGTAGTCAAATTTTTCCACCGCCCGCGACAACCCGATATTCCCCTCCTGAATGAGGTCCAAAATGCTCAAATGAGGCGTGCGGTTCACGTAGCGCTTGGCGATGGAAACCACGAGCCGCAAGTTTGCCTTCATGAGTCTCTGCCGCGCGTCTTCGTCGCCCTTCTCGGCGCGCTTCGCGAGTTCGCGCTCTTCGTCCTTCGTGAGAAGCGGCGTGCGGCCGATCTCCTTCAAATACATTTGCACCGCGTCGGGCACATCGCCTTCAAACGCCATGGAATCGTCAATATTTTTGTCGTTCTCGTCTTTGGAAAAGTCTATGAGCGCGCTCGTCTCAATGACTTTGATTCCTGCTTTGTCCAGGCGGTCATAAATTTCATCCAGCAAGCCGACGTTGTCTTCTATCTTCGGGAAATAATAGAGTATCTCGTTGTCCGTCACGAAGCCGCGCGGACGGCCGCGCTCAATGAGCTCGTTGATCTCCGAGGCGTGGCCTTTCACCGCTTTCTCCAGTTTGGAGAGCGGTTTGGACTTGCCCTTTGCGGGCTTTGCCGCTTTCGCGGATTTCGCGGCAGGTTTTTTTGACTTTTTTAGTAAAGTTTTCTTCATAGATATTGAAGCGGCTTTTGAAGACCGCTTTAAATGGGCACCTCTCTTACCGGGCCGGCGCTTCGTCATGGGGACGCTTGGGATACCTTATTATAACGTATTTCGCGGCATTTCGCAACGGGGCGGCCACGAGCCGTTTTTCTTCATGAAAACTTAATTTTCCGCCACGGTCACTACCGGAAGTTTTGCGATTTCCTCAAGCGCGGCCTTCAGCTCCGTTTCGTTTCCCCGTGCTTCCGCGTTTTTGATTGCCTGGGCAAGCACCTTCCGGCGCTCTTTGTAATATTCCTTTGCAAGTTCCGCCTTCAAGGCATCCACTGTTTCGCCGGGAAAATCGCCCGAGGCCCGGAGCATCACAAGACCGATCACTTCATCAAGCGTGGGATCCTCGCTTTTGTGCTTCCCGCTCTTTAATATCCGCGCGATCTCTTTTTGCCGGGGCGTAAAGAACTGCGCGCAATCGTCAAGCAGCGCAAAATTGTTCTTTGCGAACGCGGCGGAAAAAAGCTCTTCAGTGATGAGCTCCGCCCGCGTGACGCTCCGTTTGGCGATCTCTTCTTCTTTTTCCGCGCGGGCGGGGATGCCGGTCTGCGGGGCTTTTGTGGATTCTTCCTCAAGCGTCCGTTCGGCGATGCCCGTCCGCTTGGAAAGTTCTTTGAGCCAATACCCCCGCTCCACCGGGCTCGCAATGCTCTTCAACTTTACGAGCACCACGCGCAGTTTGCGCAGACCGTCGCGCGTGGCAAGTTCGCGCGTTGCCGCATCGCGCGCGGATGCGTTTGCCTTTGCGTCCGCGGGGCCCGCCACCGCCGCCGGCAGGTATTTTTTAAAATAGAACTCAGGCGCGGGAATCGCATTCGTAAATGCCCGCCGCACGTTCTCCGGGTCGGCTTTCGCGGCGTCCGCGGCATCCTTAAAACCGCTCGCAGGATCAATTACCGCCACCTTGACCGCAAAATCGTTCGCCTCGCCAAGGTCTATCGCCCGCTCGGCGGCGTCGGACCCGGCCACATCGTTGTCAAAACAAAGCACGAGTTCGTCCGCGAACCGGTGCACCGCGCGCAAGTGGTCCGCCGTGAGCGCCGTCCCGGAGCTCGCGATCACGTTGCGCACGCCCGACTGCCACGACATCAAGAAATCCATCTGCCCTTCCACGAGGAATGCGGATTTTGTTTCCCGAATGGCGTCCTTGCTCTTCCAAAAACCATAGAGTAATTTTGATTTTTGGAAAATTGGCGTTTCCGGGCTGTTCACATATTTTGCGATCGGCTGGGCGGCGGCACCCGCAACCGCGGCCATGCGCGCCGCGATCTCTTTTTCCAGCTGCGGAAGGATGCGTCCGGTGAAGCCCACCACTTTGCCCAGATGATTATGGATGGGAAACATGATGCGGCCGCGAAAACGGTCCAACATGAGTCCGCGCTCGGTCTTCATGGAAAGTCCGGCCTGGATAATGTCCTGCGGCGCAGCACCGGCGTTCAGTAGATGCATAGAGAGCGCTTCCGGCTCGTTCGGCGCCCAGCCGAGCTCAAACGTATCCGCCGTCTCCTGCGCAAGCCCGCGGTCGGCAAGATATTTTTTTGCGACGGGTGCCACGGCGAGCGCTTTGCGGAAATAATTTTTCGCCGCGTCGTTCAGGTCGTAGAGCAGGCCGCTGAATTTGTACTCAGCCGGATTCTCGCGCCGCAGTTCCACGCCCGCCTTTTCCGCGAGCATCCGCAACGCTTCGCCGAACTCCACATTCTCATAGCGCATCACAAAACCAAAGATATCGCCGCCAAGCGAACACCCAAAGCAGTGCCACGACTGCCGCTCGGGCGACACCATGAACGACGGCGTTTTCTCCCGGTGAAACGGGCAGACGGCCTTAAAATTTTTCCCCGCAGGAGTGAGCGTCAAATACCCGCGCAAAAAATCCACGATGTCCAGCTTGCTCTTGATGAGCTCTGTGGTGGAAGACGGCATGGTGATTGGATTATTGCAGTATAAGCCCGCCGCAAAGAATGGGCAAAAGCAAAGCCGAATTATTGCAAAAATTCTATAACACCGTCGCGCCCGAAAGCATCAGGTGCTGGTTCAGCACGATGAGCATCCCCGCGATGAGGATAACGAGCATGCCGCCAAAGATGAGCGACGGGTATTGCACACGGATTTTTATGAACACGTTGATGAGAAGCGCAATGCCAAAGAGCACCGCGATTGCGAGGTAGAGATAATCCACATCCGTGCGCGGCGCGGAGGCGAGGGTCTGGATGAGGTTCGCCTGCGATACGGGCGCGGTCAGTGCCGCTGCCGAAGCGGGCGTGGGCGTTGCGCCGGGCGCAGTTCCCGTGGTCGCCATGGGAAGCGTTTGTATCTGCGCGCCTTCCACGGCAACCGGACCGCCGCCGGTCGCGTTCGCAGTGCTTGCCGCAGGAACGACCGCGGGCACGGTGGGCACGGGCGCAGCTTTTGGCTTTGGCGTCGCGGCCGCAACAGGCGACGCAGGAGCAGACGCCACCGCCGCCTCGGCTGGCGCGGGCGTTCCAAAAAGTTCCACCACGTAAATGGCGGGTGAACCGTCATAGGTCCCCTGCGCGGTCGCCATGCCGATCTGCGTGTAATCAGTATCCAAAATGTTCGCGCGGTGCTCCGGCGAATTGAGCCACGCGTTCGTGACGTCGGATGAGTCCGCAAAGTTCACCGCAAGATTCTCGCCCGCGTCCTCAAAGTTATATCCCACGTTCACAAACCAATACCACGGCGAAATGCCGGACGGGCTCGTGTGCGCAAAATAATTGTTCGCCACCATGTCGTTCGCCTTTTCCTGCGCGGCCTCGTCGAGCAACGGACTCTCTTGCAATGACGGAAGGCCATCCGACACGCGCGCGGAGTTCGTGCCGTCCACAAGCGCGTTCACAAGAATAATACCGAACAGTTTTGACTTCGGCGCGAGGTACGAAGAACCGAACATGAACATCCCCTCCACGACGAGCGCGATCACGATGACGAACGCCACCGTGCGCGGGCGCAGAATCTGGGGCTTCATGCCGTTCTCTTCGTGCGGGATGAAATATTTCTTAAGCCGCTTCCCCGTCTTTTTCATAGTTTATATTATATCATATAATCCGCAAAAGCACAACACCCCGGCGCGTGCCGGGGTGTTGTGCGGACCATCGGAGAAAATCGCTCATGAGACGATCTTCGCGGACGTCGCAATCGAACTGACAGAACCTACGGAAGCTGCGGGACCGGGAGGCCCAAGCTGGAACACACGAGCTCGTTGATCCACCACTTGGTCGTCTTGTAGACGAAGCCGGTAGGGGTCGTGGAGTTCGGGAGTCCGTAAGGGACCCATGGTTCAAGCACGTTAATGCCGTACTTTACCTGGAACCGGTTCACTGCTTCCAAATCCGTCTCATTGTACACGCCCGTGATCGGAAGATTGATGCCCAGATTTTCGTTCAAGAACGTCTGGAGCTTATCTACTTCCGTTGGGTTGTTGTTCCAACCAAGATGGATGTAATCGTTCAAGTACAAACCGCAAGTTGTGGAAGCACCGAGCACTTGACCACCGAGAAGCTCAATGGACGCGCTCGCATTCCCAATATCAGCGCCCTGCACCGAACGGTACTCTACATACACCGTCTTTTCGCCTGCTCCGTTCGTGAGCGTCCACGGCATTACCGTTGCGTACGGTATCCACGTGGAGCTTGCAAAGGTGGACGTGTTGGAAAGTTCCATGGTGTACGCGCCCGTTCCGTAGAGCGAGAGCGTCGCGCTTGTGGTGGCCGTTGACGATGCGCCGTTGTCAATCGCGATCTCATAGGCGCTTCCGCCGCCGCCACCACCCCCTCCGCCGCCACCGCCTCCGCCACCTCCGCCGCCGCAGTTTGACGTGCAGGGCGTGGGTTGGACGTTGATGGCTACCGAGGAAGAATTGTTGCCCGGGTTGTTATCAACCAGAGAACCGAGCGTGGACGAAACGATGGCCGTGTTCACGACCGCCGTTCCCGCACCGGAATTCACGGTTGCCGCGATCATGAGCGTTGCCGTCGCGTTCGGGTTGAGCGTTCCCACGTTCCACTCGCCAGTCGACATATCGTACGTACCTTGCGAGGAGGTAACGGAGTTAAAGCTTAACGCGGACGGAAGGATGTCATCGGCATACACCATCGTTCCCGTCGCGGGACCGAGGTCGGTCACGGTAATCGTGTAGTTCACCGTGTCGCCTACCGCGGGATTTGCGTTATCAACCGTCTTTGCAATTTCAAGGTCGGCAACCGTTGACGTCGGCGTTCCGCCGCCGCCACCGCCTCCGCCGCAATTAGAAGTGCAACCGCCCGTTCCTACCGAGACCGGAACGCTTGAACTTGTATTGCCGCCGTTCGGATTCGTGGAGCTTGTGCTCTCACCGACTACGGTGAAGTTCGTGATCGTCGTCCCTGCCGTACCCGCATTGGCCGTGGCCGCGATCGTGAGGGTGGCAGTGGAGCTTGCGCTCATGTCACCGATCGTCCAGGTGCCCGTGCTTGAGGCGTAGGTACCAAGGGACGCGGTCGCGTTCACAAAGGTC
>DATAXS010000036.1:0-7517 GCA_036266715.1 Minisyncoccota bacterium | reverse complement strand
AAAAAATAATGGTCTTGCCCTCGGCCTTCACGCGCACGATCGCGGAGCCCAAAATGTGACCCGCATCCAAAAGTTCCACCGTAAACGGTCCCACGCCCGTCGGCTCGTGATACTGGAGCCCGCGCCACATGCGCATCACTGTATCAATATCCGCGTCCGTGTAGAGCGGCGGCTTCTTTTCGCGCTCGGCCTCGGTCTCCAAGATGTGCTGGGAATCAAGCAGCATGAGCTCGGAAAAATCCCTGGTGGCCCCGGTGGAATAAATGGTGCCCTTGAAGCCAGCGCGGATGAGCGATGGCAGGCGCCCGATGTGGTCCAAATGTGCGTGCGTGATGAACACGGCGGTGATGTCTTTTGCGCTATAGGAAAACTGCTCAAAATTCTGCCGTTCGGCATAGTGGCTCCCCTGGTGCAAGCCGCAATCCACCATGATCTTCGTCCCATCCGATTCCAGCACATAGTTCGCGCCCGTCGCCTCGCCCACCCCGCCGTAGAAAGTAAGTTGCATGTCCTATTATTATATTCCGACTTTTGCATTTCTCAAGCTGAGCTGATAGTATGCAAACAGGTAGTTTATTTATCTGTCCCACGAGGAGGAACCATTGCGGAGACCAATCTTTTCGCAGAACAGCAGGCAACGGAAACGGAACAAACATCGCATTTCGCAGTTAATTAAGAGGTCGGCCCCGCCGCGCGGGATCGACGACGAAGAATCAGCATCGCCCAAATCCCCCGATCCGCCCGCGCCGCGTTCCCTATTCCACAGCCCGACCGGCCCCGAGGCAAAAATGAACGCAGTATACCATGCGCGGCGCCCCACTGCCTGCCGTCCCCGCTGAAGGAGTTCTGCGGACCTGAATATCTCAGGTCCGCTTTTTTTCCATAAGCGCTGCCTCAAAGGCGCTTTTTTCGTTCCAAGGAATGGTTTTTCCGCGGGCGATATGAATGGATTCTTCGCTGCCCTTGCCGGTGCCGATCACGACGTCTCCCGGCTCCATGAGCGAGACCGCTTTCTGGATCGCCTCGTGGCGGTCCAAAACCTCGTGCACGTTCGCCAAGTTCGGGTCGCCGCCAAGGATCCCGGAACGCACTTCGCGGATGATCGCAGCCGGGTCTTCGTCGTACGGGTCTTCGTCCGTCAGAATAATTTCGTCGCAGTATTCCGCGGCGATCTTACCGAACTCGGGACGCTTCCATTTGTCGCGCCCGCCGCCCGCGGCACCGAGCACGCAGATCAAATGCGGATTGAGATATTCAATACTTGGCCGCGGCTTTGCCGCTTCGTACGCCGCGCGGAGCGAATCAGGCGTGTGCGCGTAATCCACGATCGCGGTATAGGGGCCAGCCGTCACGAATTCCATCCGGCCCGGAACGCCGCGGAATGAAACAAGCGCATCCTCTATTGCCTTGTCGCCGATGCCCAGCTCCCGCGCGATCGCGACCGCCACGGCAATATTTTCCTCGTTAAAACCGCTCAGAAGAAACTTCGGCGCGCCTGCTCCGCCGCTCGCTGCGCGCGTGGCCTTGAACCGCGGGAGATAATTGCGGAGCCAGTCGTCCTCGCGCGAATACGAAATTGCTTTTTGCGCGGGCGCATGCTCCGCGCCGTTCCGGTTGAGCGCGGCCTCGAAGAAATTAAAATTCTTATCGCCGCGGTTTAAAAATACTTTTCCGCCTTTCGCAAGCACATATTTTAAGAAATCCAATTTCGCCTTCCGATAATTCTCAAACGACCCATGCGCTTCAATATGCTCTGGAGAAAGGTTGGTGAGCGCGCCGATGTTCCACTGCACAAAGCGGTGCCGATGCTGGACCACGCCCTGCGAGGTCACCTCAATAAGCGCGTAGGGGCATTTTGCTTCAAATGCCTGGCGTAAAAAATTCTGGATGTAGGCGCGCCCGGGCATTGAATTGCCCGCGCGGCTCTTTTCGCTCTTTTCAGCTATCTTCACGCGGAGCGAGGACAGGAGCGCCGTCCGCTTTCCGGCAGATTCAAGGATGGCGTTCAAGAGTTCCAGCGTGGTGGTTTTGCCCTTTGTCCCCGTAATGCCAATCACAAAGATCCGCGCGCTTGCATTCCCGTGCTGTTTTGCCCCAAGCCACGCCCAAAGAAAATGATACGTGGACGCCACGCCCGGCAGGTTATAAAAAAACTGGACGAGTCGGGATTTTTTTACGGTATTCATGTGGATTACGCGCGTAGCTATTTCTTGCTCAAAAGCGCGAGCGCGGCTTTGAGCCGCTCTTCCATGCCGAGCGACTTCGGGTCCACCTTGGCGAGCGCGGCGCGGGCTTCCTCGCGGCGGTAGCCCAAGCTCGTGAGCGCTTCAAGAATGTCCGCATCGCCTTCCATTTTTTCCACGACGAGCCCCGATTTTGACGATTGCACCTTGGTGCGAAGCTCAACAATGATGCGTTCGGCGGTCTTCCTGCCGATGCCCGATGCGCGGGTCATGAGGTCCGGCCTGCCCTCTTTTATCGCTGCCGAGAGCTCGTCCAGTTTTGCCACGTCCATAATGGAGAGCGCGGATCTTGGCCCCACGCCGGAAACGGAAATGAGCATCTCAAAAAAGTTGAGCTCGCCCTCGCTCGCAAATCCGTAGAGATCAAGCGCGTCCTCGCGGACGTGGAGGTGGCAAAAGAGTTTGACGGCGGCGCCCGCGGCGGGAAGCGACTTCAATGTTCCTTCGCTTGTTGCAATCTTTAAGCCGAGGCCGCCCACCTCAAGCACAATGAACTTTCCCGATTTTGACGCCAGTTTTCCGGCCGCGCTGTAGAGCATTGTCTTTATTATACCTTTCTTATAACGCTCACGCCTTTAGCGCACGCTTACAAACATTCTCTCGCCGCTCACCGGCGGATGGCGCGGTTATTTTAAATTCCGCGCTGGGGATCTTCGCATAATATACACCATTGATTGGAATAATAAAATTATTTTTATCTACGCGGTCGCCCGCGCCACCATCCCTTGAATACTCTCGGGATTGTATCTAATTCGGAATCTATAATTCCCTAATCTTTCGCACCAAGTAGCAATACAATGTAAGGCGAATGGACGCGGCGCGCCGAGATAAGGTCATGCCCCATCTCGTTCCGGCATGCGTCATTGCAGAGTTCGATCGCGCACAGCCGTAGCCGTACGCGCAACATCTACTATCCACTTTAATAATATCAGAAAAGAAAAAAGGCCCAAGTGACCAAGGTCTAAAAGACCAAAGTCACAAGGGCCCAGAGCCGAATTGCTACTTGCAGGAGGAAGCGACACGCTCGTACCGGCCGAAGTCGTGGCTGAACCAGCTGAAGTCCAGACGCCAACGCCTGTCGCCCTGATCGAGATAGAACACGCTCCGACTGCCGTCCCCGTCCACCACGACCAGTCCCGAAAAGTCGATGTAGACCTTTCCGAGAAGAGCCATGAATTCAGGGAATTCATCCTGGTGCTCCTCAAGCCAGACGGCTTGCTGATAACCGAGGATGATGTCTTGCCTCGGAGCGATACGCCGCTCGTACTCGTTTCCGTCAATGCACTCTTCGCCTTCGCGAAGCACGGTTACAAGCTTGAGCGTTAGCTCCTTGGTCGGCGAGTTGTCACGCTCGATCTTCTTTACCCAAGAAAATCGTTTCTGAATTTCCCTGAGCGAAGGTTGCGCTTGCGCCGGAATCTTGATGGAGAGTTCGCCGGTTCCACGGAAAGAGTCGCCCTCGGAAGAAATTTTCGCCCCATCCCAAGGATTCTCCATCCGAAGCGTCTTCTTCACGGCCGGCAACCATTTCGGGTCGCTTGCGAGTTTCTCCGTCAGATCAATCAACGTGCCGAGCGCTTCCTCAGGGACATTGACGAGGTTTCTCACTACATTGCCGAGCATGTCTTGTGCCATGGTCAGCTCCTCATTGTAAAAGTCGCACGATAATTGCTTAGCTTGCGCTGGTTATATTATATACCAATTTTTTGCGTTTTGTCAAGTCCCCTTGTAAAATGTGCTCCTTCCGCTATACTAACCCCTATGCCAATAACCACCTCCGCCAAGAAAGCGCTCCGCCAAAACAAGACGCGGCACGCGCGGAACACCATGAAGCGGGATGCCTACAAGAAAGCGGTCACCAACCTCCGCAAGCTTGTGGCGGCAAAAAAGATGGACGAAGCGCGCGCGGCGCTCGCAATCGCCATGAAGGCGCTCGATAAGGCGGCGAAGACGCACATTATAGAGAAGAACAAGGCATCGCGCTTAAAATCGCGGCTCGCGAAATTACTTGCTGCTGGGACGAAATCCTAGTTCCTTTTCTTTTTCTTGGGGTCCTTCCGGGGACGCCAGGAGTTCCTTGATCGCCGTGAAAATAGATTGGATATTGTCGTCGTGCTTATTATATTTTCGCTCAAGGTCTTCAACTTTTTGGGCAAGTTCCTGATGGAGAGCCATCATCTCTCTCAATTTCACAAAAACCCTCATGATGAGGATATTCACCTCCACCGCGCACTTACTTCTTAAAACAGACGATAGCATGGCAACGCCCTGTTCGGTGAAAGCGTAGGGTAGGGCACGGGGATCGCGGTGCCTCTGGGAACCGGTCACAAATTGTGACCGGCTTAGGGCCCGAACCTCAGAACTGGTGAATTGGAACATGAAATCGGCCGGGAACCGCCCGGGGTTCCTTTTTACCGCCTGGTTAAGTGCTTTCGTAGAGACGCCATAAAGCTCCGCGAGGTGCGTATCAAGCATTATGTTGCGGCCACGAATTAAAAGGATTCGTCGCTGTATAACCTCTAAAGAAATAATGGCTGGCATTCGCCAACCCTAGCATAACGCCGGTTAAATCAATATTAAATCCAACAGGGCCTCCTCGTAATCCAATTTCCCCGTTTTGACCATCAGATCGTACTCCGCCATGCGCGGAGTTTTTTCGCCGGCTTGGGCGGCCAGAATATTAAATATTTTGGGCGGTGGGTCGTTCAGGGCAAAAAGCTTTTCAAGCGTGGCCAAGCGCGTGCGGGCGTCAAAGCTTTTCATTCCGTTCAAGAGCATCCAATAGTTTGGCGCGGCCTCAAGGTCAAATGCGTCCAGATCGCGGCGATCGATTGCCGCAGCGCCGGCTCCCGCGGCTGATGCGGCCCCCGTGCCCGCCTTTTTGAACCCGGCAAGTTTTTGGAGCTCCGTAACAAGTGCCCAGGAATTCCCCGCATAGACCGTGCCTAGGAAAAGTGCCGCGGCGTCAGCGAGCCTTACGCCTACTTTTTGCGCTTCCTCTTTTATAAAAGAGAGCCACTCCGCGCCCGTAAGTGCCTCGAACTTTTGGCTGAGTGCGGGCTTGTCTATTAAGAACGCAAGGGCCTTCACCGGTTTTTCTTTTTCACAAAGAAGAATGGTCGTCCCGGCCGAAGCGCCACGGGAGCCCGCGGCGGACGCAGCGCCCGCGAGCGGCTTCAACAATTTTGCGAGCGGCGCGGGATCCATCTCAAAGGCGTTTTCCAAAATTGCGAGTTTTGCCGAATCAAAAATGGATTGGTTCCGCGCAAACTCGGTGAGCGCGCTCGGGGCAGCGGCATCCTCCATATCAAAATACCCGACCCCGAGCGCGCCGTGCTTCTTCCGAAACTCCGCGATGATCTCGCGCTTTTTTTGTATGCGCCGGTAATCGTCCGGGCCGTAAAGAAAAATGATCATATGCGCGTATGAAAATGAGGCCTGTTGCAATATTTTGCAAATACTATTTTGCGGCGTGCCGGGCGGCGGGCCGTGCGACGTTCCTCGCCGCAGACACGGCGGCCGCGACCGCCATAAATTTCGGCGCGGGCTTTGCGAGCAGGATCATGGATTTGGTGGCCATCCGTTCGCGCGCCGCTTTTACGAACTCACGGAACAAGGGGTGCGGGTCAAGCGGGCGGCTTTTGAGCTCCGGGTGGAACTGCGTTCCCAAAAAGAATGGGTGTACCGAACGCGGGAGTTCCATGATCTCCATAAGGCGCCGCGAAGGCGACTGGCCGGAAAATACCACACCCGCCTTTTCCAGCCGTTTTACAAAAACGGGGTTCACTTCAAACCGGTGCCGGTGCCGCTCCGAGATCTTTTCCCTGCCGTAGGCATCGCGCGCAATCGTACCGTTCTTGAGAATCGCGGGATATGCACCGAGCCGCATGGTACCGCCGTAGTTCTGCTCCGCCATGAGCTTTTTCTGTTCGGGAAGAATGTCTATTACGGGAAATTTCGTCCTTGGATCTATTTCCGTGGTGTTCGCCTTCCGCCAGCCGAGCACGTCGCGGGCCACCTCAACCGTGGCAAGCTGCATGCCATAGCAAAGCCCGAAGTACGGGATGCCGTTCTCGCGGCAGAACTTGATAGCCTTCAATTTCCCTTCTATTCCGCGGCTTCCGAAGCCTCCGGGGACAATGACCCCGTCGCAGTCCGCAAGCATTTTTACTGCATTCCGGTCCTTCTCAAACTGCTCCGAGTCAAGCCACACGATCTCCGGCCGCACCTTCCAGTACGCCGCCGCGTGCTTCACCGCTTCAATGACGGAAATATATGAGTCGGTGAGCACAAACTGCCCGGTCGCAAAATATTTTCCTACGATGCCGATCTTTACGGTGTCCTTTGCGTCACGCATGCGCGCCACGAGTGCGCGCCAATCCTTCATATCTTTTTTGCGCGGGCGCATGCCGAGCGTTGCCAAAATATTATTACCGAAGTCGTCGTTCTCAAAATTGATCGGTACTTCGTAAATATTGGAAACGTCCGGCGCCGAGATCACGTGGCCCGGCGCGATACTGCACATGAACTGGATCTTTTCTTTCCGCTTGTCGTCGAGCGGGATCGGCGCGCGACCCAAAATAAAATCCGGGTGGAGGCCGACGCTGTTCAAATTGCGGACTGCGTGCTGTGTCGGTTTGGTTTTGAGCTCCGTGCCGCCGGCACCGAGCGAGGGAACAAAGCTCACGAGTACGAGCGCCACGTCATCCGGCCGCTTGAGCTTCAACATGCGCACCGCTTCCAAAAAAAGAATGTTCTCGTACTCGCCGACCGTGCCGCCGATCTCCACGACCGCAATGTCCGCGTTCGCTTTTGCCGCCGCAGTGTCAATACGCTGGATGACCTCGAGCGGAATGCGCGGCACCACTTCCACCTGCCGCCCGCCATATTCCAAATTCCGCTCTTTTTTGATGACGGAAAGATACACGCTGCCCGTCGTCATGTAATTGGCGATTGAAAAGTCCTTGCCGAGGAAGCGTTCGTAGTTTCCCATGTCCTGGTCGCACTCCGTGCCGTCGTCCAAAACAAAAACCTCACCGTGTTCGGTGGGGTTCATGGTGCCGGCGTCAACGTTCACGTAGGGATCGATCTTGAGCGCCGTCACCTCGAGGCCTTTTGACTGAAGAATTTTCCCGATGGATGCGGACGCGACTCCCTTGCCGACTCCGGACATCACGCCGCCAACCACAAACACGTACTTCAGATCTCGCTTCGCCATATCTTGTGATTGTCGCGCATTTTGAATGGAGGCGCAAGCCCCACCCCGTGCTTTTT
>DATAXS010000035.1:0-3696 GCA_036266715.1 Minisyncoccota bacterium | reverse complement strand
AAAAATATTACGCACCCCACTTTGCTATTTAACTTTTTGATTTAATAATCTTCCCGCGGACCATCTTGCCGCGGGCGGTCCGGGCGCGGAGCGCGCGTGCTGCCTTCCGGCTCTTCGATCTTGAGGTTCACGCGGGCGTTGTTCTTGACGCCCACAATGCGCAAGAGCGAGCGGATTGCCTTTGCGGTCGCGCCTTGGCGGCCGACCACCTGGCCCATATCCGTCGAATTCACATGAAGCGAGAGAAGTACTCCCATCTCGTCAACCTTCCGGTCAACCTTCACGTCCTCGGGATGGTCCACGAGTGACTTGACCAAGTATTCCAGGAATTCCTGATCTGCAGTGGATGAATTCGCCATTGAGTTTCTGTGTTACTTGTATTGCTTGTTGCTTACGACCTTTCGCTAATTTATGCTTGCGTTGATTATGATTGGAACCGCCCAATTTCTGCCGCTTCCGGGCTTAAAATCCCGGTACTGACACTTTGTTCTACGCCGAAGCAGCGGGAGCGGGTGCAGGGGCCGCGGCGGCTGCCGGTGCGCCTGCGGGAGCCGCATTTTCGGCGCCTGCGGCCTTCTTCTTCATCTTTACGGCAAGTTTTGAGACGGAAAGCAGTCCTTCCTTAACGAGGATGTTGTGAGCGGTTACCGTCGGCTGGGCGCCGATCTTGAGCCAGTGCGCAACCCGCTCCTTATTGAATTTTGCCTGTTTGGTGAACGGATTGTACGCGCCGAGGTCTTCCGTGGGCGGCGCAGCCATCTTTGAGCGGCGTTCCGCAACCACGAGCCGGTAGCTCGGCTGGTGTTTTTTTCCTATTCGTTGCAATTTAATAGCAAGCATTGTGGAACTCAGTGTAGCGCAAAAATCGGTCGGCGTCAAGAATCGGTTCATAAAATTTTAATGTATCAAAAATCCCGCAGCACGCGGGACCTTTGATACACCATAATAAGGGGTGTTATTGCCTTGCTTCCGTCCGGTCACGCAAGCGGTTCAAAAGATGGTTCGCGTAATCCTTGCCGCCAAGGCCAAACGCGAGACCGCCCGCGAGCGCAAGCATCGCGATGAATCCGGTAATGATGCTCTGGATGATCGCAACCGCAATGTTCAACTGCGTAAGTGCCGCAAGGAAGCCAAAGACCACGATGGACCACCATGTGAGCGTGCCCAAGAAGTGCGCTGCGTGGAGCTTTGCGCTCATGACGGACGCCATCACAACGCGGCGTAAGAAGTTACCCAGCACCACGGCCGCAAGGAGGATCAAGACCGCCGCGATCACGTTCGGAAGATACGCCAGTACGGCACCGAGGAAGCTTGAGAGCGCATAAAGCCCCAAGCTGTCCGCCGCCGCGAGCAGGAACGCGATCACAATGAACCAATAGACCAGTCTTCCAAGAAAATACGCGGCGCGGAGCTTGAGCCCTGCCCGGTCGAAATACGGTTTGAGGGCAAGCTTCTCCAAGAAGCCGTCGAGGTGCAATGCGTCGAATATTTTTTCGACGAGCGCGCCCAGCCCGGCGGCCACAATGAGGCCGATGATCAAAACAATGATCGCTCCTACGAGATTCGGGATGAAATTCGCAAATTGGACCCATACGGCCTCAAGCGAACCCACCACCACATTCGTCCAACTCTGTACAATCATAATTTCATTAAAAAACCATGAATTTCGACCTTTTCATTATTATACCAAGTCAGCCTCGGCGAATCGGCCTAGAGTCCCTGGGTAGAGGTCACACTGAGCGGCGCGGAGCTTGAGACCGTGACCGATGTGCCACCGCTTGTGGATGTTCCCGCGCCGGCGGCGGCGAGCGCCTGGTCAAGCGTGGACGCGAAATCATTGTAACTCGTGGGATTCGGGATCTGCGTCAGGTTTATGAAAAACGTCGGTGTGTGGTCTATCTGCGCGGCAGTCCCGCTGTTCACATCCGCCTGTATTTTATTCGTCACCTTGCTTGAGTTTATATCGCTGTCAAACTGGCTCACGTTCAATCCAAGCGATTGGGCGTAGCTATCAAAATAATCTTTCACGACGCTACTCGGGGAATCGTTCACCCAATTATTTTGGTCTTCGTAGAGAAGGTCGTGCATCGGCCAATATTGCCCCTGGAGTCCCGCCGCTTCCGCTGCCTGCGCCGCAATGCCTGCGTCGGGGTGGATGGTATAAAGCGGGAAGTTGCGGAAAACAAAGTCAACCTGGCTGCCGTAGTTCGCAAGAAGTTGTTGCATGATCGGGAAATATTCACCGCACGCCGGACATTCAAAATCGCCGTATTCTATCACCGAGATCTTGGATGATGTAGTGTTCCCCTCTTGCCAATCGCCCTCGGTAATGGGCGGCACTGTTGTCGCCACGAAACCGGAAGGTGTTGCATTTGGGCTGCCCGTGCCAGTTCCCGACATCGCCGCCGCCACGATCACGACGACCGCGACGACCACGAGAAATCCCCCGATGAACCAAAGGGTTGTTTTATTGCCTCCGGATGAGTTTTTAGCCATTGATTAATAGTATATACGATTTAAAAATAAATTGGTGGACCCAGGGAGAATCGAACTCCCGCCCCCGCAATGCGAATGCGGCCAGCTCATTCAATTCGGATTACTTTAATGTGGACCCAGGGAGAAT
The DNA here is from genome assembly GCA_036266715.1 of Minisyncoccota bacterium. Classification (GTDB taxonomy): domain Bacteria; phylum Patescibacteriota; class Minisyncoccia; order UBA6257; family 2-01-FULL-56-20; genus DATAXS01. The sequence continues at coordinate 1,073 of DATAXS010000035.1, read as the reverse complement.
CGAACTCCCGCCCCCGCAATGCGAATGCGGTGTAATACCACTTTACTATGGGCCCGTGATGGCAACATAGTAATCCGAATTGAATGAGCTTAAATCTGTTCATCCGCCCTTTGGGGCGGAGGCCACTTTACTATGGGCCCAAGAACGACTTGGACAACTGATAGATAATATCAGCGCAACCTAAGATTTTCAAGCAGAATTATCCAGCTTCAACGACACCACTTTTGAACTGCCGTCCTCGTCAAGCGTCACGCCGTAGAGGATGTCGGCCGCCTCCATGGTGGCCCGGTTGTGGGTCACGACCACAAACTGGGTGCGCTTGGAAAATTCCTTAAGCATTTCACCGAAGCGGCGCGCGTTGCGCTCGTCAAGCGGCGCGTCTATTTCGTCCAACACAAGGAATGGCGGTGGGCTCACGGCGACCATCGCAAAAAGCGCGGCAATGCCCACCAAACTGCGCTCGCCGCCGGAAAGCATGTCAAGAGAAGTGATCTTTTTACGCGGTAACTTGATGTCTATCTCCACGCCGCCGTCCTTTTGGACCAGCGGCAGGTCATCATCTTCGTCTTCCCCATCTTCCTCTTTTTCATTTTCGTCGTCCGCTTCGCGGGCTTCATCATCCGCGGCTTTCTCTGCACGCGGCTTTTCCACCCTCAACCGCGCCGTGCCGCCGCCGAACATGAGCGCGAAGAACTTGCCGAACTCCTCGTTGATCTTGTGCAGTGATCCGTCAAATTCTTTTTTTATCTTTTCCGAAAGGTCAAGCATCAAGCGCGTGAGGTCCGCGACGGCCCGCTCCAGGTCCTCGGATTCCTTGGTCAAAAACGCGTACCGCGCCTCGGTGTCTTGCGCTTCCTTCATGAGCGCTTGGTCCACTTCGCCCATGCTCGCAAGCTCGCCGCGCAGTCGGAAAAGGCGCCGCTCCATCTCGGCAAGGTCGGCTTCCCGCATCTCTGCGGGAATCGCGGCGTGTGCCGTAGCACTTTCAAAATCCTTCGGCGTCCGGCCTGCCTGCTCGATTTGCCTTACGATCTCCTCCCGGCGTAAATCAAGTCGTTCTTTGGCAAGCTGGT
>DATAXS010000023.1:0-5623 GCA_036266715.1 Minisyncoccota bacterium | reverse complement strand
GTTCAGCGCGACTTTGCGGCCAAGCTTTTCCGCGATCTTGATGATCTCCGCGATGCGCGTGAGGAGCGAGGCGAACGTGGCCACAATGATGCGGCCTTCGGCAACTTTGAAAATTTCTTCCAGGTTGCGCTCCACGGTTTTTTCGGAAACCGAATGGCCGGGCTTTTCCGCGTTCGTGCTGTCTACCATAAAGGTGTGCACGCCCATATTGCCGATCTTTTCGAATTCCTCCAGGCCTTGCGGCTCGCCTTCGTCGTTGTAGTCCACGCGGAAGTCCGCAAAGTGGACGATGTTGCCGACGGGGGTCTTCATAAGCACGCCCGTCGTTTCGGGAATCGTGTGCGGCACGCCAAAGAAGTGCGCGGTGAAATAATTGGAAAGTTTTATTTCGTCACCGCTCTTCACGGTCACCACGTGCATCTTGGGCGAATTCGGAAAATCTTCCTGGCGTCTTTCGATGATGGCTTTTGTGATTGAAGTGGCGTAGATGGGGGGATTGCCGAGTTTGGCAAGCAAGTGCGGCAGGGCACCGATGTGGTCGTAGTGGCCGTGCGTGAGCACGATACCTTGGATGTTGCCACGCTTTTTTTCCAAATATGCCGTGTTTGGAATAATGTAATCAATGCCTGGCGTCTCGTCTTCCGGAAACTGCAAGCCGACGTCTATCAGGACGATCTCGTTCTTGTATTCCAAAAACATGCAGTTGCGGCCCACTTCTTCCAGGCCGCCGAGCGGCACAAAACGGACGGCATCAGGATTACCGCTTTCCGCCATCTGGTCCCGTTGGGGCATGGGTCCGCGGCCGCCGAACTTTGACGCGCTTGCGCGCGCGGCGCCGATCGGCTCGCCCGAATTCCCCGTTCCGTGGCCTGGCGCACCGGGCCCGCGGCGATCGCCTCCACCACCTCCGCGGCGGAATGGCGGGCGTTCAACGGTGGGACCCACCTGGATGGTGCCCGGTTCTTTCGGTGCGATCTTTTCCACGCGCGGTTCGGAAATCGCCGGGCGCGGCCGGATCTCCGGCGGCTTTATCCTCGGCCGTTCCTTCGGTTCGCCTGGCTCTATTTTTTTATTTACCATTCTTGTCTTTAATCTTCTAAAAATTTCGTATTGTGGGCAGGGAGGGATTTGAACCCTCATGACCTTGCGGTCGCAACGACCTGAACGTTGTGCGTCTGCCGTTTCGCCACCTGCCCATGCGGGCTTCAATCAAAAGGGGTCTGCGGGGATAAGGAGTTGGTTACCTTGGAAATTTCAATATAGCACACCCGCTTTTTTTAAGTCAAGCGGCCGCCAGGCGCTACTTCAGCACCCTCGCGGTATCCAGATACCACGTCGTCATCTCGCGGAAGCGGTCGGACGGGTCGGGGATAAAGTCCGGGGTGATGCCCTGCACATTTTTGTTTGTCACATAAAGATAATCGGGCGAGTAGAGGAAGATGGCGGGATTGTTGGCCACAATGTCCTGCTCCGCCGCGGCGAATTCCGCCGTACGCGTGGCATCGCCCAATTCTTCCCGTGCCGTTTCCACGAGTCGGTCAACCTGCGGATTGCTGTAGATGGCGAGGTTGAGGCCGGGGTAGAACCGTTGCGATGAATCCCAGAATGCATAGAGGTCCGAGCTCGGTCCGAGCACGTTCCCAAAAAGCAGTGATTCGTAGTTCCGGTTTTGTATCTCGTTGCTTGCAATATTTTCCGGCGTATCGGTCGCAACGTTCACCTGCACGCCGATGCCTTCCCACGTGTTTTGGAGGATGTCTGCGGTTTGCACGAGGAAATCAATGTCGGGCACGGTGAGGTTCACGACGAGCGGCACGGATGTGCCCGCGATGGTCTTTGCACGGAAGGTGCCGTCCGGTACCGCATTCGTCGTTGTGCTTGTTGCCGTGCTCGTTGCGGAGAATACTGGGAACGTCCAGCCGTCCGCGGTCAAAGTCGCAGAGGCATCGTCAAGCGAGGTCGTCGTCACGGTGGGAGTAAAATAGGGCGCATCCTCCGGGATGGGGCCGTATTCCGGCTTTCCTTCACCGTTCAGCACTTGCGACACGAGCGCATCGCGGTCAACCGCCTCGGAGAGCGCCTCGCGCACATTGGCATCCTGGAGCGCAATGTTCTGGCTCTCATTGAAGAATACCGCGTAATAGGTCGGGGTCCGCCAGTCAAAAAGATCGTAAGGGTGGTCAATATTCGCGAGGTCGTCCGTCGTGAGTCCGCCCATGCCGTCTATTGTTCCGTCATTAAAACTTTTAATAAGGTCGTCAGTGTTCGCAAAGAAATCAAGGTCAAGGTTGCTGATGAGCGGCTTTGCGTTCCAATAATTGTTCCATGCCTGAAGGTGGTACGCCGTGATCACGCCGTCGGATTGCTGGTCGTACGATGTAAATTCGTACGGTCCACTGCCTATCGGTTTCAGGCTGTATTCCGAAAGGCGCCAGTTGCCGGGCGGCACGTCGGCAAAAAGATGTTTTGGAAGGATGTAAAGATTTTGCAGATTGTCGCTGAAGAACGCATAGGGACTCGTGAGTGTGAACTGCACCTCAAGCTCGCTCACGCGGCTTGCGGTGACGCCCTGCCAGCTCGCATAGAGCGGCGATTGCGCATCCGGATTCTGGATGGACTGCACGGTAAATATCACATCATCCGAGGTGAGCTTTTGGCCGTCCTGCCACGTGAGATTATCTTTGAGCCGCACCGTCCACGTGCGCCCGTCCGGCGATTCCGTCACGCTGTCCGCAATGTCGTAAATATTGCTGTAGATGAGCTTTACGAGACTGAGGTCCGTTTCGCTCGTTGCCGTCACGGGGTTCACGTATTCCGGCTGGCCGACCATGCCCTCGGCATATTCGCCGCCCGCGGCGGGAACCGTGGTCGTGACCTCCGCGATCACAATGCTCATCGTGACCACAAAGCTCACGACAGCAACGGCGAGCGCCACCACGAACACCACCCGCTCGCGCCTCGTTAATGCAAAAAAGATTTTTTTGAGCCGCTGCATGATGGGTAAAAGAGCAAAGAGCGTTCGCGCACCGCCCGCACTAGCCTCCTATGTAAAGCTGGTAGAGGGCAAGGCCGAGAAAGATGATGATGAGCGCGATCGTCGAGTAGAAGATTATTTTTTCCACGCCGCGGCGCGCCTGGTAGAACCCTCCGCCGTCGCCGCCCAAAAGGCCGGACATGCCGGAGGTCCGCTCCTGGAGAAGGATGAGTACAATGATGGCGACCGCGAGAATGATCTCTAAGATTGATAACATGGAGAGTTAGACCGCAATTAAACCGCAAGATGAATGATGAAGTTCACGGCGCTCACGATAAGCGTCGTAAAAAGGAGTGCTGGGATCGTTTGAATAGTAAGGCTTCCCCGCAGAAAGTCAATATGATTGTCGATGATGGGGAGGAAATAGAGGATGATCGCGTTCACGACGATGATGCCGAGCCCGAGCGTGAGGATGATAATGGGGCCGAGGACGAGCGTGAGAAGCGGCTTAAAGATGAAATTGAGGAGTGCCAGGACGAATGCGATGATGGCGAGCTGGAGAAGCGAGGCCGCGAGGATGAAGCCGGGAACGTATTGATTGGCGAGCCAGAGCGCGAGGGCGTTGCCGAGGATTATCAGGATTATCCGTGCGAGCCAGTGCATTCTATGCATTATAGCAAACTGCCCCATGCGCGTGGTTTGTGAACCCGTTGCGGGCTCGGGGAATCTCTTCGAAAATCTGCCACCCTGGTCGAGGGCTCCCGGGTGCCCGGCAGATTTTCTATTAAGTTTTATTTTCTTCTCGCCCTTCACTTAGGTTCACAAACCACGCGCATGGGGCAGTTTGGAACAATGCAAAATAATTTTTATCTTACACGATCCCCTCCAGAAGGCTTTTTCCGGTCATGTCGACGGGCTTTTCTATGCCCATGAGTTCCAGCATGGTGGGGGCAACGTCGGCAAGCGAGCCGAGTGTTTCGATGGCCACGGAATCTGCGTTCACAAATTTTCTCCCTTTGTACGGCTCGGCCACAAGGTAGACGGGCACGGGGCTCGGGTCGTGCTGGCTTTCGGGAAGTCCGGTCGCGGGATTGATGAGCTCTTCTATGTTGCCGTGGTCTGCGGTGATGAGGAGGATGGTGTCGGGGTTCGTGGCGACCCGGAGCACGCGGGTGAGCTCGCGGTCAATCACGCGCACGGCTTCCATGGAAGCGTTGTAGTCCGCCGTGTGCGCGATCGCGTCGCCGTTCGCGTAGTTCACAAGAATGAAATCAAACGTTTTTGACTGGATGGCTTCTATGAGCCGGTCGCTGATCTCTTTCGCCATCATTTCGGGATGGTCTTCGGGGTGCAGTCCGGAATTGGAAGGGATGAGGATGCGGTATTCGCCGGGAAAGGGCGGCTCGCGCAAACCGTTAAAAAAGTAAGTAACGTGGGCATATTTATACGTTTCCGCGAGCCGGAGCTGGCTCATACCACGGTCGGCAAACACTTTGCCGATAGGGTCTTTCACGGTTTCCGGCGGGAAGACCACGGGCACATCGAACGCGCTGTCATAGCGGCTCATGGTCACGATAGAAAGGTTTTTAAAAGGGACGGTGGGGAACTTATCAAAATTCTTAAGGATGAACGATGCGGCAAGCTGGCGGATGCTGTCTTCGCGGTAATTAAAAAAAATAATCGAGTCGTTCTCGCTTATCTTTTTCTCATCCGCAAAGCGGATGGGCGGCAGATATTCTTCCGTCGTACTTTTTTTGAATGTTTCCTGGATGATCGGATCGGCGTCGGTGACGAGGGGGCCTACCTGGCCGGTGAGCGTTTGGTACGCGGTTTCCGTAAGGCGCCAATTCTCGTTGCGGTCCATGGCGTAGTAACGGCCAATGAGCGAGGCAAGATATTCCTTGGGAACTTCTTTCAGAAATGTTTGGACCGTGTGCGGGGGGCTGTCCTTGGCGTCAGAAAAAAGATGCAGGTTTATTTTTTCTACCTGCTCGTCGTGTGCCATTTTGATGAGCGCGGTCAGGTGGTCGAACGATGCGTGCACATTTCCCTTCGTGAGGAGTCCCACGAGATTCACGGCGGAATTATTTTCCCGTGCGTGCACAAAAGCGGTCTTAAGCGCGGGATTTTGGAAGAACGTGCCGTCCTCAATGGACATCGTGATGCGCGGATAATACTGGTAGAGCACTTTCCCGGCGCCGAGCGTGAGGTGGCCCACTTCGCTGTTTCCCACCTCACCCCAGGGCAGTCCCACGGCAATGCCCGATGCTTGGATGCTCGTCATCGGATAATTATTCGCGAGCCACTCAAATATCTGGGGCTTCACCATGTAAATGGGATTTGTCTCGTCGTTGCGGCCGATGCCCCAGCCGTCCAAAATAATGAGCACTGCGGTCTTTCTTGCCATTCTTCAATTGTAGCACCTGCAGAGGCTTTTCTCTTTCGGGAACCCGTTGCGGGCTCGGGGAATCTCTTCGAAAATCTGCCACCCTGGTCGAGGGCTCCCGGGTGCCCGGCAGATTTTCTATTGAGTCCCGCTTTCTTCTCGTCCTCCGCTTATGGTTCCCGAAGAGGCAGGCTAGCGCAGGTGGTATCGTTTGACGAAATGGCAAAAAAGCCCTACAATGAATTCATTAAAAAGTCATTAAA
>DATAXS010000011.1:0-26387 GCA_036266715.1 Minisyncoccota bacterium | reverse complement strand
TTTCCACGGAAAAGTCACGCGCGGAAGCCATCGTCATTTTTCTCGCCATTCTTCATCTTGCGCGCGAGCAGCTCGTGCTTCTGGAACAGATGGAAAACTTTTCTGATATAATGGTGAAACATCACGTGAGGCCCACGGAAGAACAAACCACGCACGATACCGACCATGGATAAAAAAATCGCATCATTGGAGGCACTGCTCTTTATCCACGGCGAACCGCTCACCTACAAGAAAATAAGCGCCGTTTTGGGTATTAAGAATGACGAACTCGGCCCGATTATAGACGCCTACCGCGCGCAGCTTGAGGACTCGGGCAGGGGCCTCCAGCTCATCGCCGACAAAGAAAAGATCCAGCTCGCCACAAAACCGGAGTTCAATAAGATCCTGGAGGACTTCATGAAGGAAGAGCTTACCGAGGACCTCACGCCGGCAAGCTTGGAGGCGCTTGCGATCATTGCGTACCTCGGCCCGCTCTCGCGCGCAAAACTGGAATACCTGCGCGGCGTGAATTCCAGCGTCATCTTGCGCAACCTCATGATCCGCGGCCTCGTGGAGCGCGTTCCCGATCCCGAACACTCGTCCAGTTTTCTCTATCAGCCCACGTTTGACCTCATGAAGCACCTCGGCCTTTCTAAAAAAGAGGATTTGCCGGAGTTCGGAAAGTTCCAGGAGCTTTTGAAGGTGTTTGACGCGCAGAACCAAACGCCTGTTGCCGGCGCTTCTCCAGGAGAACATGAAAAACAACCACCTCAATAACTTTATTTTCCTTGCCGTACTCGTGGGCGTCGTACTTTTCTCGCGGTCGCTCTATTCTGGGAGCACATCGCTCTTTTCGTCCTCCGGCCTTGCGGATGCGGGCGCTTCGAATGGCGCCTCGGCTAGCTCGTCGCAAATAAAAGTGCCGCTTTTTGTGATGCCGCCGACGGCCGTTACGGCGAACGGTGGCGCCCTTGCAAGCGCCGATGCGGTGACCGGTGACGGTGGCACGGCCCAGCCGACGCCCCCGAATCAGGTATCAAGCTTGTTTGTAAAAACGGGGAGCGCGCCGATACCCGGGGTTTCCGCAAGCGCGTACCTCGTGGCCGACCTCACGACGGGCGCGGTATTCGCGTCAAAGAATCCGGCGAGCCGCTGGCCCACGGCATCGCTCACCAAGCTTATGACGGCGACCATCGTGGAAGACGAATTCACCTCATCCACGCGCATCACGATCACCGAGCCCATGTTCGCGGTGGACCCGCAGGACGAAACGACGCTCGTCGTGAACGGCACGTACTCCGTGGCCGACCTGCTTCCCGTCATGCTGCTTCCGTCATCCAACGTTGCCGCGCAGGCGTTCGCGGATTTTTATGGCTACGGCAATTTTATCAACGAAATGAATGCGCGCGCCGCGCAGTGGGGGATGGATAATTCGTATTTTGTGGATCCGTCCGGCCTCTCTGCGGGCGATGAATCAACTGCGGATGATTTTCTTAAGCTCGCGCAGGTCATTAACAGCAATTACCCGCAGATATTTGCCATTACACGCACCCCGGAAGTCACAATTACCGAACAGAACTCCGGCAAGCGCGTGCTCGTAAAGAGCATTAATAGCTATGCCGGCGATGCCGACTTTATTGGCGGGAAGACGGGGAACACGCCGCAGGCAAACGGAAATTTGCTCTCAGTGTTCCGCTACGACGGCCACCCGTTCATCATCATTGTGCTCGGCTCGAACGACGGCACGACCGACCTGCCTGCCGCGTTCGGCGACACCACGGCGCTCTACCATTGGTTTGAGGCGAATTTTAAATAACCTTATTGTTAAAACACCATGCTCATCATAGAGACCGTGCGGGTGATAGTGCTTACTACGATCGCATTCATCGTGGCGCTTATCGTCACGCCGCTCTGGTTTAAATTCCTCCAGAAAAATCATTTGGATAAACAGCTGCGGGAGGAAAAAGACGCACCGGTGTTCTACGAGCTGCACAAAAAGAAAGCAGGCACGCCGACGGGCGGCGGCATCATCATCTGGTCCACGGTGGTCGGCATGGCGATCGTCTTCGGCGTGATGGACCATTTTTTTGACGGTACGTTTTGGCGCTACCTCAATTTTTGGAGCCGTCCGGAAACATATCTCCCGCTCGGCGCGTTCTTTGCGACGGCGCTCATTGGGTTTGCGGACGATTGGCTCGGCGTAAAGAAGCTCGGCGGCGCGTCCGGCGGCGGGCTCAAGGTCCGGTATAAATCCATCTTATATCTTCTCGTCGCCGCGGCTGGCGCCTGGTGGTTCTATTTCCGCCTGCAGTTCGACGTCATTAATGTGCCGTTCCTCGGCAATTATCACGTTGGCTGGTGGTATATTCCCATTTTTATCTTCATTGTTTTCGCGAGCGCATTTTCCGCGAACGAAACGGACGGGCTGGACGGCCTTTTGGGCGGTACCGCGCTTTTTGCATTCCTCGGGCTCACCACGGTGGCCTTCGTGCTCGGCCGCTATGACCTCGCCGCCTTCGGCGGCGCCGTGATCGGCGCACTGCTCGCGTTCCTCTGGTACAACATCTACCCCGCGCGCTTCTTTATGGGCGACACCGGTGCCATGTCGCTTGGTATCACGATCGGCATCATCGCCATGCTCACGAACACCGCGCTCCTGCTGCCTTTTTTTGCCATCATTCTTGTGGTGGAATCAATTTCCGTGATCATCCAAATCGCCTCGCGCAAGCTACGCCGCGGTAAAAAGGTGTTTCGCTCATCGCCCATCCACCATCATTTTGAAGCGCTCGGCTGGCCGGAGTCGCAAATCACCATGCGGTTCTGGATCATCAGCGCCATGGCGTGCGCGCTCGGACTCGTTATCTTCTTTGTCGCGCAGGTGCTTAAATAAGCGCGCTTGCGCCGCGCGGTCGTATTTGCTATACTCCCTCTCGTATGTCCGACCCAATAGAAATCAATGTGAGTGCGGCCGCCGCAACGCAAGGGCCCGTATATCCCGCAGAAGCCTCCCGCGAAATGATAGACGCGGGGGTTTTCTATGGCCGCAAAAAGAGCAAGACCAATCCCAAGATGCGCCCGTTCATTCTTGCGAACCGCGGTGGCATTGAGGTCATCAACTTGCAGAAGACCATGGAAATGATGGATGCCGCGGCCGGATTCATTAAAGAAAAGATCCGGCAGAACGCGCTCGTGCTCCTTGTGGGCGTTGAGCCCGGTGCCGAGCCCGTCATCACGCGCCTCGCCAAGAAATATAACTTTCCGTATGTGACGTTCCGCTGGGTAGGCGGCGCCATCACGAACTTCAAGATCATTTCGAAGCGCATTGAATATTTAAAGAAGCTCCGCACCGACCTCGCTTCCGGCGCGCTCGTCAACAAATACACGAAGAAGGAGCGCTTGGAGCTGGAACGGGAAATGAACCGGCTTGAAGAGTTGATGGGCGGTTTGGAAAATCTCACGCGCGAGCCGGATCTCCTCATTATGGTTGACCCCGAATTGCACAAGACCGCGCTCCGCGAAGCGCGCCGCAAAAAGATCCCCGTCGTCGCGCTTGCAAACGTGGACGCCGACCCGGATGAGATAGATTACCTTGTTCCCGGCAACGACAAGGCAAAGAAGAGCATTGACTGGTTCTTTGAGCACGTGGAAAAGGCAATAGACGAAGGGCTTGCGATGCGCGCGGCGGCTCCGGCACCTACGCCAACCGCACCGGCCGCGCCGATTGCCCCGGCCGTAAAGTAAGGGGACGCGTGGCGTGGCGCCCGTGCACTTCCCAAAACGTCAGAATCTTATTAAAATTTTGTTGGGCGCAAATTAAAAAAATATAAAAATATGGCAAAAAAAGGTGAAGTGACCGCGGAAGCGGTCCAACAGTTGCGGGAAATGACGGGTGCGGGCGTGATGGATTGCCGCAAAGCCCTCATTGAGGCGAACGGCGACGTGGAAAAAGCAAAAGCACTTATCCACGAAAAAGGCCTCACCAAAGTGGAAAAGCGCGCAGGCAACCCAACGGGCGCGGGCCTCGTCCACTCCTACGTGCACAACGAGCGCATAGGCGTCTTGCTGGACCTCCGGGCCGAGACGGATTTTGTGGTCCGTTCGGAGCCGTTCCGTAAATTAGCGCACGAACTCGCGATGCAGATCGCGGCCGTTCCCGTGCATGACGTACCCGCGCTTCTTGCACAGCCCTACATTAAGGATGAATCAAAGACCGTAAAAGATCTCGTAAACGACGTCATTGCCAAGGTGGGGGAGAACGTGTCCGTGAACCAGTTCTACCGGATCGAGGTATAGAGGTATAATAGTCCAATGGTCCAGTTCATCTTTACAAGCATTTTGATGGTTTCGTTGTCCGTCGTGCTGTATCTTATGGCGCGGGCATTGCCGCGCATCGTAGAAGAGCCCCAGGCGGAAAAGCCCGGCATCTTGGATCGTTGGGCGCACTCGCAGTTCCCGGAAAAAGTTGACCTTGCGCTGAACGGTTTTTTGCTCAAGTTTCTGCGCAAGTTCAAAGTGCTCGTGTTGAAGCTGGACAATACGCTGAGTAAGCACCTCCAAAAGGTGAAAGTGGAGGAAAGCGGTAAAAAGCCAGCCATTGATTTTAAGGAAATTGCGGGGCAGAATAAGGAAAGCGAAAACGGCGGCAGCAATTAAATGCGCAGGTGGTAGAGCGGCCAAATACACGACGCTGTAAACGTCGCGCCCTTACGGGCTACGCAGGTTCGAATCCTGCCCTGCGCACCAAGTATCACCCAATTTTCACGCAGCAAAAATGATGATATAGTGAACCTACATGAAAATCACGAAAATCGGCCATTGTGCCTTAATATTGGAACACGACGGCACAAAATTCCTCACCGATCCTGGCAACTTTACGATCGAAGGACAGGAGAAGGTGACAGGATTGGATGCAATCGTAATCACGCATGAGCACCAGGACCATTTTCACGTGGATTCCATTAAGGTGCTCCTCAAAACAAATCCGAATGTCGCGATCGTGTCCAACAGCGCCGTAGGGAAATTGCTTGAGGCGCAGGGCATCAAAAGCATCGTGGCGGGGGACGGGCAGTCCGCGACCGTGAAGGGAATAAAAATAGAAGGCTTTGGTCGCGACCACGCGCCGATATACGGCACGATGGGGCTTGTGGAAAACACGGGCTACTTCATTGCGGATAAATTCTATTTCCCGGGCGACAACTTCCATGTGCCGGGCAAGCCGGTTGACGTGCTCGCACTCCCGGTCGCGGGACCGTGGATGAAAATATCGGAAGCCGTCGATTTTGCAAAGAAAATCAACGCTCGAACGGCCTTTGGGGTGCACGACGGCATGATACAGCCGTCTTTTCGCGGCTTCACCGGCATGTTGCTCAAGATGTTCGTTCCCAAGACGGAATATGTTGCGCTTCAGGACGGGGAAAGCCGTGAATTTTAGAATAGTTGCCTTTTCCCGCGCCTGTGTTACCATAATCCTCAATGAGGCGTCATCCAGGCCTTTTTTTAACGATTATCGTTGTCGTCGCGATTGCAGCGGCCATTTTCGTCTACCCAAAGTGGATCGGTACACGGTGGGAGCCCTGGCATCTCGGGCTTGACCTTGTGGGCGGCAGCCACCTCGTCTACCAGATCGACCTTTCCAACGTGAGTTCATCCGACCAAAGTTCCGTGGTCGCGGGATTGCAGCAAGTGATAGAGAAGCGCATTAACCTCTTTGGTGTGGCGGAGCCGAACGTCTACACCTCGCAGTCGGGGAACAGCGCCCAACTCATCGTTGACCTTGCGGGCGTAAAGAATATCACGGACGCCATCAATGAGATCGGCCAGACGCCGGAGCTCGACTTCCGCGAGATGGACGCATCGAGCACTGCCACGAATCCTATCTGGAACTACACGAACCTGGACGGCGAATACGTGACGGGTGCCCAACTTATTTTTGACCCTACGACCGGCGCGCCGGAAGTGCAGATCAGCTTTAACAGCCAAGGTGCGCAGATATTTCAGGAGGTAACGGCGGCCAATGTGGGCAAACCGCTTGCCATATTCCTGGACAACCAGCTTCTTGAAGCACCCGTCGTCCAGCAGGCTATCTCGGGCGGGATCGCGGTCATCAACGGCAACTTCACCGTATCGAGCGCCCAACAGCTCGTGCAGAGCTTTAACGCGGGCGCCCTTCCGGCACCTATCACGCTCATCAACCAGCAGACCATCAGCTCCTCGCTCGGGTCAAATTCACTGAACGAAATTGTGGTGGCTGGCATCGCGGGCACGCTTCTCGTCATCCTCTTTATGATCTTCTACTACCGCCTGCTCGGCCTTTTTGCCGCGGCATCGCTTGTCATTTATATCGCGCTCACACTCGCAGTATTCAAGCTCATCCCCATCACAATGAGCTTGGCCGGCATTGCCGGTTTTATCCTTACGATCGGCATGGCCGTGGACGCCAATATTCTTATTTTTGAACGCATAAAAGAAGAGCTCAAACGCGGATTGCCCAAGGCTTCGGCACTTGAGGAAGGGTTCCGCCGCGCGTGGCCATCCATCCGCGACTCCAATACTTCCACCTGTATCACCGCCGTCATTCTGTACTTCTTTACCTCAAGCTTCGTGCAGGGATTTGCGCTCACGCTGCTCATCGGCGTGCTCCTGAGCTTGTTCAGCGCCATCACGACCACGCGGCTCTTCCTGAGAGTGTTCCTGAAGGACCGTGGCCAAAAGCCCCAAACAAAACCGGCTTCACCCGCACTTAATCCCACCGTCTAACAAACCCATGCTCAACATCGTCGGCCGTAAAAAAATCTGGTTCACTATTTCGGGCATTCTCGTTGCCGTTGCCGTGCTTGCAATGATACTCTATGGGTTCAAACAGAGCCCCGAATTTGCGGGCGGTTCGCAATGGGAATTCAATGTTGCGGGCAACCAGCCCACGCTTACCCAGGTGCAAACCTTCTTTGCAAACAATCTTCAGGTCCAAGGTGCAGAGGTCACTTACGACTCTACCAACCAGTCATTCCTTGCAAGTTTCAACACAATAGACGAGGCGACGCACCAGCAATATCTCACGCTCGCAAAAGACCAATGGCCCGGATTCAACGAGCTCAGCTTTTCATCCATCGGCCCTTCCGTCGGTGCTGCGCTTGAAAAGGATTCTATAATCGCCATCATCCTCGTCATCATCGGCATTTCGCTCTACATCGCATTCGCGTTCCGCAAGGCATCGCGCCCGGTGAGTTCCTGGAAGTACGGATGGATCACCCTTCTTACGCTGTTCCACGATGTTTCCATTCCTGCCGGACTCCTTGCCATACTCGGCCATTTTAAGGGAATAGAGATAGACAGCGATTTCATTGTGGCACTGCTCGTCGTCATGGGCTTTTCGGTGCACGATACGATCGTGGTCTTTGACCGCATCCGCGAAAATCTTGTCACGCACCGCGGGAAGGCCGGCTTTGCCGACATCGTGAACGAAAGCATCAATCAAACCCTTGCGCGCTCGGTGAATACTTCGCTCACGCTCATTTTGGTGCTTCTCGCACTCCTCTTTGCCGGCCCCGCCGACCTCTGGTATTTCGTGCTCACGCTTCTTGTGGGTGTCACGACCGGTATCTACTCGTCAATATTCATTGCGAGCCCGGCCCTTGTTCTTTTGAAGCCCAAAGGGGAGAAGTAGATCGGTCGCCGTTATGAAAAGTGTTGTCGCGATGCCAGATAGGTTGTGCACTTGACCCCACTTGCAAAATAATTTATTATAAGTTATAATAGCGCAGTTATGGCACAAGCTACCAAACTAGTAAACAGCGCCCTTCAAGGCCTTAATCCTCGCCAAAAAGAGGTCATTATGGCTCGTTTTGGGTTGGAAAACACCGAAGGAGAAGGGGAAACCCTTGCGGCCATTGGCGACCGGCTTAAGATCACTCGTGAGCGGGTACGCCAAATTGAAGGCAGTGGCATTGCGCTCGTAAAGACTAACCTTGGGAAAAACCCCGAGGCCGTTGCCGCGCTCACTAAGGTAAAGAAATTCATTGGCGACAAGGGCGGCGTTGCTAAGAAAGATGAGGTAGTACGCTACGCGGCCACGCTTGCAAAGGGCCTCCGCCCGAACCAGCTGGATTTCCTCGCGGAAGCATCCGGGAATTTTAATCTTTACCGCGAAGACGAAGATTTTATGCCGTTCTATTATGGGGGCGACGAAGATCTCCGCAAGGCAAAATCCTTTGTGGAAACCTGGGTGAGCTATCTCCGCCCGCGCAAAGACAAGGTGTTCGGCACTTCCTATGTCACCCAGCTCGCAGGCTTTGTGAAAACGAAATCCGTTGACCAGCAAACTGCGGAAAATTATCTTGGCATTGCAAAGCATATCCGGAAAAATCCGTATGGCGACGTGGGGCTCCGCGACTGGCCGGAGATCAACCCGGCGACCGTCCGCGACAAGATCTATCTTGTGCTCAAAAAGAAAGGGGAGCCGCTCCACTTTGAGGACATTGCGCATTCCATCAATGAAGTGGGCTTTGACGCGGAAAAAGCGCTCGCGCCCACCGTGCACAACGAGCTTATTAAAGACGAACGGTTTGTGCTCGTGGGCCGCGGCATGTACGGCCTCCGCGAGCAGGGCTATGAACCCGGCACCGCGCGTGAGGTGATCACAAAGGTATTGAAGAACCAAGGGCCGCTCAAGGCGAATGACGTGCTTACGAAGGTCAATGAACAGCGTTTCTTTAAACCGAACACCGTGCTCATCAATCTGCAAAATCGGAATTTCTTTGAGCGGATGCCCGACGGCAAATATCGCGTCCGGGAGGCCTAATATCCGCCTGCCGTGCAGGCATCCTTCCGTTCTGTTCCCGCTCGTTGTCGTGTTAAAATAGTAAGAGAAATGGCTTCATTTTTTTCATCGCTTTTTTCCGTACCCCCCGTGCTTGGGTCTGTTTTCGGGAGCGTTTGGACGGTGTGGGGCTATACGTGGTGGATCATCCTGCCCATCGTGACGGCTGCCGCCTTTTGGGAGTCGTGGCATTATTATATTCACGTCCGCTGGCTCAAAAAGATGGATTGGCAGATCCTGGAGATCAAGATCCCCAAGAACGTGCTCAAAACGCCAAAGGCAATGGAGCAAATATTCGCGGCGGCCCACACGCCCTATTCGTATGGCCTGCGCTGGTACCAAAAACACCTTGAGGGCCGCGATGAGGACTTCTTTTCTTTTGAGCTCGTGGGTCGCGCCGGAGAAACGCATTTTTACCTGCGCACGCAAAAGGACTACCGCAAAATGATGGAATCCGCCATTTACGGCCAATATCCGGAGGCGCAGATCGTGGAGGTGGAAGACTATCTGAAGCAGATGCCCCACGTGCTCCCCAATAAGGACCTGGATGTGGATGGATTTGAGGAGATATTTGCGAAACCCGCCCCGTACCCCTTGAGGACCTACATATCCTTTGAAGACCCCGTGGAAGAGCGGCGCGTGGATACGATAGCTTCTTTTGTGGAAGCGCTTTCCAAAATGCAGGGCGACCAGCAGTTTTGGATGCAGCTCATCATCGTGCCCGCGGGGCTAAAATTTGTAGAGGAAGGCGAGGAGCAGATCAATAAACTTCTTGGCATTGAAGAAAAGAAAGAGGGTGGCAGCGGATTAAAGTTTGATCTCGGGTTCACGCTCGGCGAGGCGATTGCCGCTCCTTTTGAGCACCCGAGCATGGAAGTAAAGAAAGATGAAAAGAAGGGCGAAAGGCCCCAGCGCTTTATCGTTTCTCCCGCAAAAAAAGAATTGGCGGAAGGCATCCAGCGCAAAATCGGAAAATTGGTCTTTGATACCACCCTGCGTTTTGTATACATCGAGCGCCGCGGCGAAACGCCGGAGGGAGGCAAACATGCCACGCTTGCACACTCGTACATCCGCCAATTCAATACGCATGATTCCAACCAGCTCCGGCCGGACAAAATTACCACCACGGCATCATACGCGGTGCACGGCCCGTTCAAGAAGCTGCGGGTCAGTTGGCGAAAGAGGGTTTTGTACGAGCGCTATCTCCATTTTTCCCACCAAAGCAAGGCGCCTGTGCTTAACATAGAAGAGCTCGCGACCATCTTTCACTTCCCGACTGGCGCCGTGTCCACGACCGAGCTTGCCAAGGTGGAATCCCGCACGGGTACGCCGCCCGCCGGCCTGCCCATCGTTGACGAGACGACGCCTGCACCGCCCGCAGTATAATAACAAAGCATAATCATGATCAAAGAAATCTCAGCTCCCATAACTCCACTTGGCGTGACGAACGCGCGCGGCGTCCAGCGCAAATTTGGCATCAAGATAGACGACCGCCGCCGGCACGTATACGTGGTGGGAAAGACGGGCGTCGGCAAAACGACCCTGCTTGAGAACATGGCCATTTCCGACATCCTTTCCGGCAAGGGCCTTGCAATCGTGGATCCCCACGGCGAATTTGCGGAAAAACTTCTTGATTTCGTTCCGGAGGAGCGGCTGGACGACGTCATCTACTTTGACCCGTCGGATATGGAAAATCCGATCGCCTTCAACCCCATGGAACAGGTGGGCACCGAGTTCCGGCACCTTGTGGCGTCGGGCATCATGGGCGTTTTTAAAAAGATCTGGCCCGATGCCTGGTCCGCGCGGATGGAATACATATTGAACAACACGCTGCTTTCCCTCTTGGAATTCCCCGAGTCAAACTTGCTCGGCATTTTGCGCATGTTCGCCGAACCGAACTACCGGAAAAAGATCGTGGATAACCTGAAGGATCCGGTGATTAAGGCGTTTTGGCAGAACGAGTTCGCGCGTTATACCCAGCGGCTTGAATCGGAGGCCCTCGCGGCCATTCAGAACAAAGTCGGGCAATTTGTATCAAATCCATTGATCCGCAACATTCTTGGGCAATCGCGTTCTACGCTCAACATGCGGGACATTATGGACACGGGGAAAATATTCATTGTGAACCTTTCCAAGGGCAAGATGGGAGAAGACAACTCGGCCCTTTTGGGCGCTATGATCATCACGCGACTCCAGCTCGCCGCCATGTCGCGCGTGGATGTGCCGGAAGAGAAGCGGCGCGACTTCTTTATGTACGTGGACGAGTTCCAGAACTTTGCCACGGAATCCTTTGCGGGCATTCTTTCCGAAGCGCGCAAATACCGGCTGAGCCTTGTGCTTGCACACCAGTACATTGGCCAGCTCGTGACGAGCGACGGCAATACGCGTGTGCGCGATGCGGTGTTCGGCAACGTGGGTACCATCGTCACGTTCCGGGTGGGCGCCGCCGATGCGGAATTCCTGGAAAAGGAATTTATGCCGGAATTTCTCCAGACCGATCTTGTTAATCTTTCAAAAGCGAACATTTATACCAAGTTGATGATAGATGGCGTCGCCTCGCGGCCATTCTCCGCCACCACGCTTCCGCCGCAACGGCCGCCGCTTGTTTCGTACCGGGACGTCATTATCCGGAATTCCCAGCAGCGTTACGGCACGCCGCGCGCCATCGTGGAACAGCGCATTGCGGGGGAATGGGCGACCACGAGCGACGACATTGTGCAGGAAAAGGTGGGCCGCCGCGACGAAAGGCGTTTGTCCGAGGTCCTGCGCCCCGACGCGGCTTCCCAACGGAGGCGCCCAAGATTTGATGAATCGCCGCGTTCGGCGCCTTCAAGTTCGCCCGCGCCCACGCTCGCGCCGCGTAGCGGTGCTGGCATCGGTCCCGGCGGCCCTCCGAACACACCGAGCGCTTCTACGGGTGCCGGCAATCGCCCGCGCATAATACCGCCACCTACCCGGCCGACACCGCTTTCCCAAGTGGCGCAAAAACCCGTGGAGCCGCCTCCGCCGGAATCGTCTTCACCCGCACCAGCCGAACCGTCGCCACGTGTTGGACAGAAGCCGCCAGTGACGCCACCCGCCTCCGCGCCCAGGCAATTTCCAAAGGCAAACGTGAATATTGATGAATTGCGCCGGGCAATCCATGAATCCCTGCGCCAAACAACGGAACCGGTGGAATCCGACGAAAAGACATCCCGGGATGGCCCGGACTCGAACTCAAATGCGAACCCGCGCCCGCCGCAAAGCTCGTAGCGCTCCTATGCGATTTCATGTCATCACTATTTTCCCGAACATCTTCGATTCCTACCTCGGCGAATCGCTCTTTAAGCGTGCACAAAAGAAAAAGCTTGTGCAGATCATACCGCATGACCTCCGCGATTTTACGCGCGACAAACACCAGAAAGTGGATGACCGGCCGTTCGGCGGGGGACCGGGAATGGTGGTGCAAGTGGCTCCGGTGCACCGGGCGGTGAATGCCATTGCAAACCGCTCGCGCGTTCTCGCAAAGAAACGGCGGACCGTTCTTTTTTCTCTCCGCGGCAAAAAGCTTGACGCCGCGACGGCAAAACGTCTCGCGCGGTACGACGAGCTCGTGTTGATCTGCGGTCGCTACGAAGGCGTGGACGAGCGGGTGGCCACGCACATCGCGGACGAGGAGATTTCCATCGGTGATTACGTGTTGAGCGGCGGCGAACTTCCTGCGCTCGTCCTTATGGAGGCCGTGAGCCGTCACGTGCCCGGCTTTCTCGGTAAAGGCGAATCTCTGGAAGAGATCAACGGTTCGTTCCCAACCTACACGCGCCCGGAGATCTTTGTGCCGAACGACCCGGCGCGTGGTGGCATAAAGGCACGAGGAAGCGCAAAAAAGAAATGGAACGTACCGAAAGTGCTCCTGTCGGGTGACCATAAGAAGATCGAAGCGTGGAGGCGCGGGCAATAATCAGCTGTCAAGAAATTTTTTATCTGGATTTAATCCCGCCTGCGTAGAATGGCAGGATGAGGTTTTTGATTTTGCCCGCCGACCTGGCATTTGGCATAGTGTTCGCATTCATCGTGGGTGCGTTTGCGGCGAATTTGGGCTGGAACAGCTATGCAGTACTTGGCATTGCGGCAATCGGGCTCGCGGTCGCGTATGCGGATAAAAAATTGGCACGTGCGGAATGCGTTCTGTTTTGTATTTCTTTGGTGGCGGGCATTTTTTACTTTCACGCATATCTCTCCCGGAAAACGGAGAGCACGGCGATGCCTTTTAATAAGGAGATAAGTTTTTCGGCTATCGTCACTGACGAACCTCAGCCTGCTGCGCATTCACGGATCCTGGATGTTGCCGTCCAAATGCCGCTCAAGGGGAGCGTGGAAATATTGGCGCCGCCGAATAACCAAGCCCAGTATGGCGACCTGCTCGTCATAAAAGGAAAGATAGAGCCGCCCGGCCAAACCGGCGAAGCGCCGTTTGTATATTCGCCAAAGATCACGTTCATAAGCGCGCATCACGGCTTTTTGTTGCGCGAAAAGATGATTGATCTTAAGTTGGCCATCATTGCGCGGTTCAAAAGCCTGCTTTCCGCAGATGACGCCGCGTTCCTTGCAGGCGTGCTTTTTGGCGCCAAGGGCGACATTTCGCAGGCGCTCAAGGGCGCGCTCTCACTCACGGGAACCACCCACCTCGTGGCGGTTTCGGGCTACAAGATAACGCTCGTCATTCTTGCGGCGGGCACGCTTATGCGCCGATTCCTTTCGCGCCGCGCGACATTCCTCGGGACGGCATGTTGCCTTGTACTGTACATCCTTATGGTGGGCAATGCCGCGTCCGCCATCCGCGCGGCGATCATGGGTTTCATCACGCTCGTGGCGAAAGAGACCGGGGAGGAGTTCAATATGCGGAACGCTATTGCGTTCACGGCATGCATCATGGTGCTCATAGATCCCACCGTACTCACGGAGGACCTCAGCTTCATTATTTCGTTCCTCAGCGTTCTTGGCATAGTCTACCTTGGCCCGTCGCTCCAGAAATTATTCCGCTACACCGAACCCGGGATCTTTGAGTGGAAGCATGCGGCCGTGACCACGCTCGCCGCCCAGCTTGCCACCATGCCGGTCCTCGTAAACGCGTTCGGGCAATTTTCCTTCGTGGCGATCCCCGCGAATATTCTCACTTTGTCGCTCCTGCCGCTCACCATGTTCTTTGGCTTCGGGCTTGCCGCACTCGGGTTCATCTCGTCCCATCTCGCGTTCGGCTCCGCGCAATTGGTTGAATTTATCCTTTCTTACCAGCTTGCCGTCATACGGTTCTTCGCCGCCATCGCCGTGCCGCTGCCCGTCAGCTTTAATTCGGCATTTTTCACGGGGAGCTATTATTGCATTCTCGTAATTTTTATTTATTCGTATGGAAATGATGCGAACGCCCATGGCGACCTTCAAGAAATTTAAAACGGCGGGCCTCATTGTATTGTTGCTGTTCACGCTTACGGACGGCTATCTTTGGTACGAGATCTTTAGCAAAAAGCCCGCGACGGCGCCGCGGCATTACGAATGGACCGGGAAGGGCGGCACGAGCCAGCTTTTTGTCCTCCAGGGCGGGGCGAACGTTCTGATCGATGCCGGCGGCGTTGCCGGTGGAACTGCCACGAGTTCTTCCTTGGATGCCGCGCTTGGCGGCGCCACATATATAGATATTGCGGTGATCGGCAACATGGAAGAAGCGAGTTGGGACGGATTCTCGGCCATGATGGACCATTATTCATTTGGCGCCTTTCTTTATAACGGACGTGAGCCCGCCACGGGCGAATGGCGCGCATTCCTTTCTAAGGTAAGGGCAAAGCATATTCCGCTTGTCACTATTGGCGCGGGGGACAGCATCCACTATGCAGGCAATACCATCGATTTTCTTTCGCCTGACACGGAATTCGCGCACAGTCCGGACCCCAAGGATGCCGGCCTCGTAGAACACATAACGAATTCGGCATTTCAAATGCTTATTACCGCGGATGTTGGCAAAAATGTGGAAGATTTTCTTGCGGAACCCGCACGGTAAGTGTTGTATAATGAAGTGAAATGACGCTTCTCATCAAGAACGTGCAGATTTTGGGTGGTGACCGTGAATTTAAAGAGCGCCTGGACGTTTTTGTGGCGGACGACAAGATCGCGGCCATCGGTAATTTTCCCAATAAGAGCGCGGATGAGGTGTTGGACGGGCAGGAGGCATATTTGAGCCCCGGTTTTATTGATGTGAACACCGACTCGGACCATTACCTTACGCTCTTTGAAGACCCCGGACAAGAAGACTTCCTGCGGCAGGGGGTGACGACCATAATGGGCGGCATGTGCGGCGCATCGCTTGCACCGCTCCTTTACGGCACACTTGAGTCGGTCAGGAAATGGGGCGGTTCGGAAAATAAAATAAATATTGACTGGCACACCATGGGCGAATTTCTTGCGACGCTTGAGCGGCGTCCGCTCGCCGTGAACTTCGGTACGCTCGTGGGCCATGCAACGATCCGCCGCGCCATCGTGGGTGATGCGCTCCGCGATCTCACGAAGAACGAAACGAACGTGTTTTTGGAAACGCTCGCGCGGGCACTCAGGGAAGGCGGTTTCGGACTTTCCACGGGCCTCGGGTACGTGCATGCGCGGAAAACCCCTTACGCCGAGCTCAAAACATTTGTTTCCGCGCTCGCGGGCATGAAGGGCATTTATGCCACGCATCTTCGCAAGACCGGCCTCGGGGTCGCGGAATCGGTGGAAGAGACCATCAAGCTCGCAAAGGAAACGGGGAGTTCCATGCTCATCAATCATTTCGTGCCGGTGCATGGCGCGGAAGGGGAATACGAGAAGGCGCTCGGGGAGATAGAGGCGCTTCCCGCAGAACAGAATTTTCATTTTGACCTCTATCCTTTCGACGAATTGCTCCTGCCGCTCTACACGTTCCTCCCGGTCTGGACGCAGAACGGCGGACTGGAAACCATGCTTGCGAACATTAAGGACGATTGGCTTACGGACCGCATCAAAAAAGATATGGACCCGCCGGCCGAGAACGATTTTTTGGTTGCACAGGCGCCGGGCAACGAAATATTTGTGGGGAAATCGCTCCGCGATATAAAGGAAATGTACGACCTTAAAGACGGACACGACGCGCTCATCAAGCTCATGCGCGCCACGGAACTTCGCGGCACGGTGCTCTACAAAGTGTTGAATATGGACCTCATCAGAAAGGCGCTCAAGAGTCCGCACGCGCTCGTTGCTTCCAATGCGCCGAGCTTCGCGGATGCGGCAGGCGGAAAGCAAATAAAATCAAAGCGCGCAACCTCCACCTTCACCAAGTTTCTTTCCATGGCGGAACAGGAACACCTCATGCCGCTTGCAGATGCCGTGAGAAAGATAACGTATGAGCCGGCAAAAAAATTCGGTTTTACAAACCGGGGGATCATCAAAGAGGGAAATATCGCGGACCTCGCCTGTTTTAAGAACGGGGAGATCAAGTTCACGGTCGTCGGCGGAAAGGTCGCGATGAAGGACGGCGCATTTCGGGAGAAATTCCCGGGCAAGGTCCTCCGCCGCGGCGCGAAAAATTAATAAGAACAGCACGCTCTATGGCACAAAGCATTACAAGGCGCGAACACACTCCCGATTATTTTTTTCTGGCGGTGGTTGCCGCGCTCACCGTGTTCGGCCTCGTCATGCTCGCGGCCGCATCGTCAAATCTCGGTAAAACACAGTTCAATAATACTTACTATTATTTGGAGCACCAGATCGGTTTTGGCCTCACGCTCGGCATCATCGGGTTCCTCGTCGGCTATTTCGTGCATTATCAATTTTGGAAAAAGATATCTTTCATTCTGCTCCTCGTGAGTCTGGCCGCGCTTGTGCTCGTCTTTACGCCGCTTGGCACGCTCGTGAACGGCACAAACCGCTGGCTGCGCATCGGGCCGCTCAGCTTCCAGCCCTCCGAGCTCATGAAGCTGACGTACCTCTTATACCTTGCCGCATGGCTCGCGAACGCAAAGTTCAAGCGCGCCACGGATTTTCAGTCGGGACTACTGCCCTTCGCGGTGATCTCCGGAATAATCGGTATTTTGCTCATTCTCCAGCCGGCCACGAGCACGGTCATTATTTTGCTTCTTTCCGGCCTCACGGTCTATTTTATAAGCGGCGCGCCGATGAAATATATTTTAGGCATGGTGGGCGTCGCGGCGCTTTGTTTTGCGCTCGTCATTTACATTACGCCATATCGCCGTGCGCGCATTCTTGGGTTTCTTGACCAGAGCGCCAACACGCAGACGGAAAATTATCAATTGAACCAGTCGCTCATTGCGATCGGCTCGGGTGGCATCACTGGCGTGGGATACGGGCAGTCGGCTGCCACGGCGAGCTATCTTCCGACGCCCATCGACGATTCCATCTTCGCCGTCGTAGCGGAAGAACTTGGTTTCATTGGTGCGGGAATTCTCGTCGCGCTCTTTGCCATTTTTACGCTCCGGCTCTTTTGGCTTGCCAAGAACACGAGCGACCGGTTCGGCCGGCTGCTTTTGATCGGCTTTGGCACGCTCATTGCGCTGCAGGCGTTCGTAAACATGGCGGCAACCTCGGGCCTTATTCCGCTCACCGGCGTGCCGCTGCCCTTTGTGAGCTATGGCGGCACGGCGCTCGCGGTCTTCCTCACCATGTGCGGGATATCGCTGAACGTTTCAAAATACGCATCATGAGGAAATTTTCGATTATCATTTTGCAATTTACAAGGAATTTACAATGCTTAATTTAGAATTATTCAATTGAAGATGCTTTGAAAAATGAAAATTGTAAATTGTAAAATTTAATAACTATATGGCTAAAAGCAAAGAAACGTTCAGCGTGGTATTCGCGGGTGGGGGGAGCGGCGGGCACGTGTATCCGACGCTCGCCGTGATAGAGGCGCTGCGTGCAAAGATGGGGGAGTTGAATGTGCCGCTCAAAATGACGCGCATGGGACCGCGCGACGGATACGACGCGCTGTTCCAAAACCAGGGCGTCGGCATTTCGTCCGTCATGGCGGGGAAGATCCGCCGCTATGCGTCGGCGTCCAATTTCATCGATGCGCCCAAATTTGGCATCGCGTTCATCCAGGCGCTTTGGAAGCTTTTTTTCATTATGCCGGACGTGGTCTTTTCCAAGGGCGGTACGGGCGCCCTGCCCGTCGTGGCCGCTGCCGCATTCTACCGCATTCCGATTGCCATCCACGAATCGGACGCCAAGCCCGGCCTCACCAATCTTTTTTCTGCGCGGTACGCCAAGCGGATATTCATAAGTTTTAATGCCGCAGCATCTTATTTTGCCGCGGATAAGGTCCTACTCACGGGCACGCCCGTCCGCGCCGAGCTTTTTGCAAGCCGCACCACAAAGGAACTTGCCAAGGAAGCGCTCGGCTTCAGTTCATCCAATCCGCTCACGCTCATCCTCGGTGGCTCGCAGGGTTCGCAGCGGGTAAACGACTTTATTCTTGCGAACCTGAACGAAATGATGAAGTTCACCCAGGTGCTCCACCAGACGGGCATCGCCAACCTGGACGAGGTAAAGAGGCTTTCCCGCGCGGCGCTTATTGACGACTCGTATAAGAATCGCTACCAGGCCGTCGGCTATTTCCAAGACAATATGGGGCTCGTCCTGAATGCGGCAGACCTCGTCATCATGCGGCCCGGCAGCACGCTTGCCGAAATCGCCGCATTCGGCGTCCCAGCGATCCTCATTCCCATCGCCGAATCCGCGAACGACCACCAGCGGGTGAACGCCTATGAGTTTGCAAAGACGGGCGGCGCCATCGTCATAGAAGAAGCCAATCTTTTGCCCGGCATATTTCTTACACAACTCAAAAACTTTTTTGCGAACGGCGACCTGCGCGCCAAGATGTCCGAGGCATCGGCCAAGTTCTTTATCCCCGGCGCTGCGGAGAAGATCGTGGAGGAGTTGATGGTGCTTTCGGCGGGACAAGGAATTAAAAGCTGAGTACTCTAGCGGTTAGAGGAAGCCAGAACTTAGTTAGTAGTGTAAAAAGAAATCCGCCAAATTGCGACGGATTTCGTACTGAAACTGCTTGGAGGCGCTAGTTGATCTGATAGTAAGGGACTGTGCCATTTTCGGGTTCATAGGATCCGTGAATCATTTCTATGTGCCATGGATCTTCGAGTCCCATCGAGAGGCATGGATATTCGTTGTAACCTTCGTGGGTCATGATGGTTGCTCCGTAAAAGTGGATTTTCGGGTGTTGTTTCAGCATAGCGTGGAGGACATCGGGGCGTTGCATGAGGGCTTCCATGCAATGGCCGTCGAGAAGGATTTTCCCTCTTGCCTTCCCCGACTCTCCAGTCTTGAATTCGCCGTTCAGATGCCACCGGCTTCGCGCTTCCTTAATCGAAGTCCAATGAATCGCAGAGATGTCGACATGAATCGTGTCTCT
This sequence comes from Minisyncoccota bacterium, assembly GCA_036266715.1. GTDB lineage: Bacteria > Patescibacteriota > Minisyncoccia > UBA6257 > 2-01-FULL-56-20 > DATAXS01. The sequence continues at coordinate 7,167 of DATAXS010000011.1, read as the reverse complement.
GCGCACGGGACGCAAGAACAATGGGTTGGTAGTATCGCCATCGAGGTGTTGAAGGTGCGGAACCTTTTGCGAGTAATCCACGACGAGCGGTTTAATTGCCAATGCGGGCATTTTTACCTCCAGATAAGTTTTTGACTACAACCGGTGTTATTCTATCACTTGTTTATAAAATTGTACAGTGCTCTGGCAGTTAGAGGATGTCAGAACCGAGCGGGTAATGGCACCCCGCCCATATTTGCGCTAAAATGGGCCTAAGATGCCTCCGAAAGCCCCAAAAACGACCAAGGATAGGCCGATACGCGTCCGGATGGCCCCGAGCCCCACGGGGCCGCTCCACGTGGGCACGGCGCGCACGGCGCTCTTTAACTGGCTCTTTGCCCGCAACCAGGGCGGCGCCTTCATTCTGCGGATAGAGGACACGGACAAGGTTCGCTCGGAAAAGAAATACGAGGATGAGATCCTGGCCGGCCTTGCATGGCTCGGCCTTGATTGGGACGAAGGGCCGTTGCCGATGGTGGGTTCAAGGGGCACGCACGGCCCGTACCGCCAGAGCGAACGCACGGAGCTCTATAAAAAATATCTGCAAGAGCTTCTTGATAAACACGAAGCATATTATTGCTATTGCACGAAAGAAGAATTGGACGCCCAGCGCGACGCAATGTCCTCGCAGGGACTTCCACCAAAGTACAGCGGCCATTGCAGGAATATCACGGCGCCTCCGGCAGGCAGGAAGCCGCAGGTCATCCGCTTTAAGGTTCCCGAGACCGCAGTGGAGTTCAAGGACCTCATCCGCGGCAAGGTGGTCTTTGACGCGGCGCTCCTGGGCGACCAGGTGATAGCAAAAGACCTGGACACGCCGCTCTACAACTTTGCCGTGGTGGTGGATGACGAACTTATGGAAATTTCCCATGTTATCCGCGGCGAGGACCATCTTGCAAACACGCCGAAGCAGATCCTCGTCCAGCGCGCGCTCGGGTTCCACGAGCCGGTGTACGCGCACATCCCGCTCATCTTGAATGCGGACCGCAGCAAAATGTCCAAGCGGTTCACGGACACGGCGCTCATGCAATATCGCGAAAAAGGATATTTGCCGGATGCGCTCATAAACTTCCTTGCGCTCCTCGGTTGGCATCCAAAAGACGACAGGGAAGTGCTCGGCAAGAACCAGCTAATAAAAGAATTTGACCTTGCCCGCGTGCAGGCATCGCCCGCGGTATTCAACGAGGAAAAGCTCAACTGGCTGAACCGCGAGCATATGAAGACCCTGAGCGATAAGGAAATCGCAAAGATGGTCCTGCCGCTCCTTGCCGCGGAGAATTTGCACGCGGACGAAGCGTTCGTGGAAAAATGGGTTTCCGTGGAGCGTTCCCGGGCGAACAATCTCCGCGAGCTCGTGGACCTCGGAAAGTTCTTCTTTGTCCTGCCGCACTACGAGCCGTCGCTCCTGGTGTGGAAAGAAAGCACGCCGGAAGAAGCAAAGAAAGTGCTGGGCGAACTCACGGAAGAATTAAAAAAAATAGACCAAAAGAATTTCACCAAGGAGGCGTTGGCGGGCATCCTCGCCGACCTTACGAGCGAAAGAAAAAGGGGAGTGGTACTCTGGCCCCTGCGCGTCGCGCTTTCCGGCCTTCGCGCCTCCCCCGATCCGCTGGACATTATGGATGTTCTCGGCAAAGAGGAATCTTTGCGACGGGTAACCGCGGCGGCGGATACGCTATAATAGAGTGATGAGGTTCGGCAGAAGCAGAATGGTTGCCCTCATTCTTGGAAGCGCGGCGCTTGCCTGCGCGGTTTTTGTGTCCGCACCGGCGGATGCGCATGCCTATGCCGTGGGCGGCGGCACGAGCGCCGGCACCGGTACTGGCGCCACCGACACCAATAACGTTAGCCAATCACTCAACAGTCTTTCAACGCCGTTTGAGAACTTTGTGCAGAGTCTCGACAATATGTGGAACAATCCCGGCGGCGCGGGCAGCAGTGCCGCGGGAAGCACGCTTTACACGCCGCCATCCTGGACCACGCAGATTTTGACGACCGGGGCGCAGGGTGCTGCCGAAAGTTTTGATAATTGGCTCTACGGGATATTCGGTTTCCATATTTCGACATTCTTTGTGGCGATCCTCAATATCTTTTCCTGGATACTCGGCGTGATGCAGGGGGCAGTGAACTGGCTCCTTGGGGTGTTTAAATAGGAAATCCTTATTAAAGCCTTATATCTGTCGTGAAAGATATATTGTGCGACAGATGGGGTATCTGGGGAATAGTATCTCCCCCAAAGAAAAATGCCGGACATTCTGAACGCGCGTGGTGCGCTCAAAATGTCCGGCATGGTTTTTATTTCCGCAGCGGCGTTAATTCTCCGGTCTTTGTTCCATGGATCGGTGATACGAAGCTTTCCGTCGGTTGAGATGATTACAGAGGAGGCGTTCATAAACGCCGGGTTTTGCGCGTTCGACTTCTTGAATGAGGGCTACCGCGTTGTCACGCTCTTTGCTGTAGCCGCTTCGGAGAAGGCGTTCGTATTGTCCTTTGTCTCCCCCAGCCAATTGTCTCAAATGCTCTTCACACTCTCTTTCTTCCCGTTGTTCGGCGAACACGGTTTGTTGCGTTGCGGGAGAAAAAAATGCCCCAGTCAGCACAGAAGACATTGCTCCCTTACCATCAACGACATGCGCATTGCTGGCCATAGAGTGGTTACCTCCTCAGTTTGGAATTGGAATTTGTTGCGGAATAAATACTCAAGACTGCTGCGGGATAGTGTACTATAATATAGCCAATCTGTCAAAACCCCGTTCTCTAATTAAAGAAAATACGATAAACTCTACCTATGGGAAAAGTGATCGGCTGGGTATGCCTGATATTTTTCGGACTTGTGTTCGTGAACTATGTTTCCACCGCGCTTGGGAGTTTTTTTGCCGGGGGCGGCTTGGCGCACGCGCAGCTGGCCGATATCTCGTCTTCCGGCTCCACGTATTACGACGACCTTCCGTCAATCAATTTCAATTTCTTTTCTCCAAGCGGCGCAGGGAAGGATTACATTACCCAGGGCTACGGCCATACTTCTCTCTCCTCTCTCTATATAGACGGTTGGCACAACGGCGTGGATATTGCGGCCAGTTATGGAACGCCGATCTACTCCCCTGCCACGGGCACCGTGCTCGCAACGGGCGACCAGGATGATTATTGCCCCCATATCGCCTTCGGCAAATTCGTTGTCGTGGACGATACCGTGAACCATTTAGTGCTTATGTTCGCCCACCTCGGGAACATTTCCGTTTCGCCTGGCGCCGCGGTCACTAAGGGCGCATTGCTGGGAACGGTGGGTTCCACCGGTGACGAAACCGGTCCGCATCTGCATTTCTCTATTTTCCAAGAACAAGGGTTTTCCACGGCACCGGCGCACGGTTGTGGGCCGTATCCGCAGGGCCACGACGTGGACCCGCTCAATTATTTGGGAACAACGTACCAATAAACTTCAGCAATCAGCAATGAAAATCCATTTTGTAGGCTTGGGCGGGATAAGCATGAGCGGCGTTGCGCGCTATTTTAAGGCAAAGGGATTTGCTATTTCCGGCTCCGATTTGCGTGCAGGACCGCTCACGAGTTCTTTGATGCGCGAAGGTATTCGGATAAAGATCGGCATGCACGTTGCAGCCAACCTGCCAAAGGATGCAGACCTCCTGATCTACAACCGCGCCATCCCCCTGGACAATCCCGAACTCGTTGCGGCGCGCAAAAGAAATGTCCCCCTTTTGCCGCTTGCAGAAGCACTTGGCCGCCTTACGGAAATGCACAAGACGATCGCGATCACAGGTTCGCATGGCAAGAGCACGACAACCGCACTTGCATCCATCCTCTTTATGAAGGCTGGCCTGGATCCCACAATCTTTATTGGCACCAACCTAAACGAACTCGAAGGGAAGAACGTGCGCATCGGGAAAAGCCCGTGGCTCGTGCTTGAGGCGGACGATTTTGGCAGAGCCTTTCTTTCGTATTCCCCCACCGTGGTCATCGTGACGAACATTGACCGTGAGCACCTGGATTTTTATAAGAGCTTTCTAGCACTCAAGGCGTCGTTCCTGCAATTTCTTTCGCGCACGCATGAACACGGGACGCTTATTTTAAACCGCGATGATGAAGTGCTTTTTTCGCTTCGTGCGCGGGTGGCGGTGATCGCCAAAAAGAAACATCTGCATGTGGTTTGGTATACGCTCCAGGACCCTGCGACGCGGAAGATCAAGCGCGCGCTCCGCATCCCCGGTCGGCACAACTTATCAAACGCAATTGCCGTGTATCGCCTCGGGAAAATTTTGCAGATCCCCCAAAAGAAGATACTGGCCGCGCTCGGCGCATACCGCGGTTCGTGGCGGCGGATGGAAGAACGCGGTACGATCCGCATGGAAAAGAAAACCATCCGCGTGTTTGATGACTATGCGCACCATCCGACGGAAATAAGGGCCACGCTCCAGGCATTCCGTGAAAAGTTCCCCCATGCTCATTTGGCGTGCGTGTTCCAACCGCACCAGACCGAGCGCCTGCGCCTGCTTTTTAAGGAATTTGCAGATTCGTTTATGCTTGCCGATTCGCTCACCCTGCTCCCCGCGTACCGCGTGGCCGGACGCGACATGCAAAACCCAAAATTTACCGCGGAGAAACTGGCGCAGGCAATAAAACGAAAATACCCACGCAAGGATGTTCGCTATCTCGCCGACCCAAAACAATTGAAGCGCGCGCTGCTGGTTGAAATGACGGATATTGCGCAATCCGAGGCGGTTGTCGTCATGATGGGCGCCGGCGACATTGTGAACTATACCGATTCCCTGCTAAAATAGGCCTATGTTCGGTGAATATAAGGACGCAGACGACTTCAAGGAGAAGGCGGGCTATACGATTGACGATGTGTGGTATCCCCGCGTGACGAAAATCGTAACCATCAAGGCAAAGCCCGCGCTTTATTTTTATTATGCGGCGGCGAAGAGCTATAAGGCCGCGCAGGAGGCCACGGAACAGTCGGCAAAAGAAGGCACCATGATTCACGAGGCCGTGGAAGGCCTACTTTTAGACAAAAATCCGGAGATTCCCGCCCAGATTGCCCCGGCCGTCGCTTCATTCCAGCAATTTTTTGAGAAAAATAATATTCAGGTGACGCCGGACCTCGTGGAACGCCGCATTGTGAACTACGACCATCGCTACGCGGGCACGGTGGACGCCATTGCGCTCATCGGCGGGAAGCTCGGCGTGCTGGATATTAAAACCTCGCAGGCCATTTACCGTGACTATTCCTTACAGACTTCCGCATACATGGATGCGCTCAAGAGCCAATTCAAAAATCTCCAGACGCGGTGGATTTTGAAGATTGACCAGGTGCAGTTCTGTGAAAAGTGCGGCGCGCGGCGGCGCATCAAGGGCGGCAACGAAAAAATAAAGATAGATCCACGGAGCGCCCTCATGCGGACCTGCGACCACGTATGGGGCCCACTGCTGGGCGACATTGAACTCAAAGAGTTCCCCTACTGGCAAGACGACTTCCAGGCATTCCTCGGCGCCAAGCGGCTTTGGGAATGGGAGAACGATTTTTGGCTGAAGAAGGTAGGGTATTTGTAGACAAATTTGCGGCATCAGAAAGATCGTGGTAGATTGATGGCTGCTGTTTTGTCAGATTTAGGGGAGGAAACCATGAAAGAAGATATTGAAGACCTCGGAGATTATCCGGTGTGGGTGAAGTTTGATTCGGACGAGGATGCCATCCAGGCCATCGGCTTGCTGAAATCCTATGGCGGCGTGAGGGGTGGATTATATTTCGTCCCCAAAAGCATGATTCCTCGCTTCAAGGAAGCCGGGATACGCTTCAAGATGGGAAAAGAATTGGCCGCCGAACTCGCCAAGAAGAGCAACGCAGCGGCATGATTGCGCAGGGGGATTTTTATGACAAGAGTCCGTGCATTTAATGCTCACGCAATGGAGGCATTTTCCACGGAGGGAATGGCGATGAGCTATCAGCCGGGAACAGGTATCCGTGGCGAGGGGAGTCAATTTACCATCTTCTTTCCTCGCTTCAGAATCTCTCCGGAAGAAGTTCGCGAAACGGTCTGTGACTGGCAAGATGAGTTATTGCTCACCGTTATCCTTGCGCAACATTTCGGGGGGTATACGGTCGACGAGGCGTTCCTCCAAGGAGCAGGGCCCCGAGAAGGAAAACCCGAAACCAACCTCCATAGGAAGATTACCGTTATCGCCGCCCGATCGCCTGAGGCGATTGTCTACTTTCAGATGCTCTGTAAAGAGCTTCAAGAATGTAGCGGCGAAGAGCAGGTTTTTCTTCTCCAGCAAGATATCATTATTTTGTAGTCCGGGTCGCATGTGGTATGCGTCCCGTTTTTTATTTTCCCGCCCGTTTTCTATCCGCCTCCGTCAAATATTTCTTCCTAATGCGGATGTTCTGCGGAGTGATCTCCACGAGCTCTTCCTCATCAATGTAATCAAGCGCGTCCTCCAGGGAAAGCGTGAGCGGGACTTCCAGCTGGTCGGCCAATCCTTCGTTCTTGGCGCGGAAGTTTGTGAGCTGCTTTTCGCGGGCAACGTGGACCAGCACGTCGCCTTCTTTTGCGTTCTCCCCCACCACCATGCCGCCGTAGACCATCACGCCATCGCCAATAAAGAGCGTTCCACGGCCCTGGGCCACTACAAGCCCGTAGTTCCGCGATTCTCCCGCTTCCGTGGCCACAATGGAGCCATGCGGGATTGCCGTAATATCGCCCTTGTACTCCTGGTAGCCAAGGAAAAGCGAGTTCATGATGCCGGTGCCCTTCGTGGAGGTGAGAAACTTATTCCGGATGCCGATGAGCCCGCGCGTCGGAATCTCAAAGTCCATGAGCGATATCTTTTTGTCGTCCACTTTCATGTTCTTCATTTGGCCGAGCCGCTTGCCCATCATTTCTATCACGACGCCGGAATACTGCTCGGGCACCTCAACGGAAACCAGTTCCATTGGTTCCATTTTCTTGCCGTTTTCTTCTTTATAAATAACTTGCGGTTTGGATACTTCAAGCTCAAATCCTTCGCGGCGCATTTTTTCTATCAAGATCGCAAGATGGAGCTCGCCGCGTCCCGCCACCGTCCAGCGGTCGCTGGATTCCGTGGGAGTCACCTTGAGCGCGACATCCGTTT
>DATAXS010000017.1:0-9151 GCA_036266715.1 Minisyncoccota bacterium | reverse complement strand
CAGCGCACGAGAAGTTTGCAAAGCTTGCGGCTATCTCCTTATTGCCTCGCTGTATCCCACAAAAAACCCAAAAATTTGTCCGGTTTGCGGCGGACCGTTCTACAGAAGGAGCTTGGACAAGCCGGACGTCATTAAAATTCGCTTGCGCGAATACCAGGAGCGCACATTTCCCATTTACGCATATGCAAGAAAGAAGGGTTATAAAGTTATCATGGTTGATGGGCGACCCGCGCCATATAAGGTGACGGAACGCATTTATGCTCACGTTAAAAAAGCCGGAGGAAATTAAGATAATGGCCGAGGCCGGGCGGCGGCTCGCGGAGGTGCTTGACCATCTCGCGGCCGAGACGCGCGCAGGCGTGAAAACCCTGCAGCTGGACCGAATCGCGTACCAGATGATCCATAAACTGGGCGCCAAGCCGGCGTTTTTGCGCTACAAGCCGGCAGGAGCCGCGCGCGCGTATCCCTACACGCTCTGCGCGTCATTGAACAGTGTGGTCGTCCATGGCCAGCCGTCGGAGTACGTCATCCAAGACGGCGATCTTGTGAAACTTGACCTCGGACTTTCGTACAAAGGATTTTTTGTTGATGCTGCGCGGACGGTGGGCGTGGGCGCAATTTCAAAAGAAGCAAAACGGCTCATGGGCGCCACGCAGGACGCGCTCGCGGTCGCGATCGGCGAGGCGCGCGTGGGGAAAACGCTTGGCGATATCGGCGCCGTAATCGAAAAAGTGGCGAGAAAAAATAAGTGCGCCGTGGTGGACGGGCTCACCGGCCACGGCATCGGCCGGGCGCTCCACGAGGATCCGACCGTGTGGAATGTCGGCAAAAAAGGGGAAGGCGAACCACTCCGCGAGGGCATGGTGCTCGCCATTGAACCCATGTTCGCGGCGGGCGCGGGGAGCGGCCGCGCGGGACTCAAGGCCGTGAAACAGATGCGTGACGAAAGCTGGGCGACCGTCGACAGTTCGCTCGCCGCGCACTTTGAGCACACCGTCGCCATTACCGCGCACGGCCCGGAGGTGCTCACACTTGGGTCATTTTTATTAAAAAATAATTAAAGGTGGCTGGTTACGTATGCAAGAATAATGAGAGGCCCGCAGGCCGTTCGGCTCGGCCGGCCGTTTTCTTTTTAACGGCCGCGAACGGCCGAGGACAAAGCGAGCGCGCCGCAGGAGTGCGCGCAGCGGTCTCTCATTATTCTTGCATACGTAACCAGCTATCGCTTATTTGTGTTACAATAATAAACACAAAATGGCCCAGCCGTATCTCTCCATCATTGTCCCGGCCTACAACGAGGCACAGCGCATTCCGAAGACGCTTCTTGACATAGACAAGCGCCTTGCGCACGCACCCTACACATACGAAATTATCGTAGTGAATGACGGCTCCACGGATAACACGGCGGAAGTGGTGCGCAATCTTGCCGCAAAGATGGTCAAGAATGTGCGGCTCGTGGACAATGTGGAAAACAAGGGCAAGGGAGGCGTGGTGCGGCAGGGGATGCTTGAGGCGGCGGGCGTCATCCATCTTTTTACGGACGCGGACAATTCCACGCCAATAGACCAGTTCGACCAGATGATCCCGTTTTTCAAAGAGGGGTACGGCGTGGTGATCGGTTCACGCGCGCTGCACGGTGCAAAGCTTGACCCGCCGGAACCGTTCCACCGGCGCGTGGTCGGGCGGTGTCTCAACGCGCTCATCCAGTTGCTTCTTGTGCCCGGCATCTGGGACACGCAGTGCGGCTTCAAGGCGTTCACGGCGGAGGCGGCGCAAAAGGTGTTTCGCGAGGCGCGCCTCACCGGGTGGGGGTTCGATTTTGAGGCGCTCACGCTTGCGCGCCGGATGGGGTACGGAATAGTGGAAGTTCCCGTGCATTGGATCAATGACGAGAACTCGCACATGAAGCTCTCCGGGGGCTTGCAATTTTTGGGTGATATCTTTAGAATTCGCTGGTGGTTGTGGAGGGGTGCGTACAGTCGTCCCGCTGCTGCCACAGAACATACGACTGGTCAATAAAACTTTAATAATTATTTAATGGCAAAACAGTATCTTACGAAGGAGCGCCTGGAAGAATTGAAAATGGAGCTTGAGACGCTCAAAAACAAGAAGCGCGTGGAGGTGGCGGAGCGGTTGAAGCAGGCAAAGGAGTACGGCGACCTTTCGGAAAATTCCGAGTATGCGGAAGCGCGCGAGGAGCAGGCGAACGTGGAAACGCGCATTGCGGAACTGGAGGATCTCGTAAAGGAAGCGGTCACCATCAAGAAAGCGGAGGGGACCGACACGGTGACGGTGGGTTCCACGGTGACGGTCAAAAAGGGTGAAAAGATGGCGAGCTACACCATTGTGGGTTCGTATGAAGCAAAGCCCGAAGAAGGCCGCATTTCGGACGAATCGCCCCTCGGCAAAGCATTTTTAAAGAAGAAAGCGGGCGAGAGCGTGAAGGTGAACACCCCCGCCGGCGCCGCGATGTATGAGATCTTGAAGATAGAATAGCGCGGGAATTTTGCAGTAGATGGTAAACCGTAAAAGTAAAAAAGAACGGCGACTGCAGTAATGTGCAGCCGCCGTTTTGTGAGTCTGGTCGGCAAACTAAGATTCGTGGATGATCTTCGCGAGTCGCCGCACCTTGACTTCGTCGAGTCGGGTGAACGAGTAGCTGATTCCCGTTGCGACAAGAAAACAATCCGCAAATTCCAAAAACGAACGTACGTTTCCCTCTCTGATTCCACTTGCGATTGCGAGAGGATGTGTGCCAATCGCCTTTCGGATGGTTTGGATCTTCCCCACTGTCGGTGGAAAACCGGTTTCGGGACCGCTCGTTGTCACCACGTCAACGAATTCTTTGGCGAGACTTGCGACGTAGGTGAGATCCTTAACCGGTGCCCGCCCCTTGAACGCGACTCCGCCGAAATAGAGTGCTCGCCACGATGTTTGCTTCATCAACCTCATGTCTAAAGACATACTAGCTATATCTACAGGATCTGTTTCTCCTTCCCGAATTTTTGCATCATCCACCCAAAGGCCCGAAGCGTCGAGAGGAGTGCGATTGATGGCGGCAACGTTGCTCGGCTGATCGAGGAAATTGAGGCCGATCCACCATTCCGGGTAATAGTCGCGAACTTCTTTGTAGCAAGAAAGAAGAACGCCTGACGGAACCCCGTGATTGATGAGAAATATTCCGTCGGCACCCTCTTGGTGTGCGATGCGCGCGTTTTCCAGCGCTTGGTCCGGATTTTGCGCATGGATGACCACGAGAAATGTATGCGGTCGTAGAAAAATCTTCTTATAGTCGGGCATGATTTCCTCCAGAATGACTAAACTGACAAATGTTAATGCTGCGGGCAATATACAATAAAAAATGTGGGCGGTCAATAGTAGTAGCGACCCACTTCATAAGGCAAAAAATGAATGCTATTATTCAATAATGCTGGACGACATCGTGAAGGAACGCCGGAAGAAATTGGAACTTCTCAAAAGCAAGGGCATTGACCCGTATCCCGCGCATGTGCCGCGCACATCGTCCGTCGCGGAGGCGCTGCGCGATTTCGAAAAACTTACGAAGGCGGAAAAAGAAGTATCGCTCGCGGGGCGCCTGCGGAGCATGCGAGACCAAGGGAAAATCGTTTTTGCCGACATTGAGGACGGGAGCGGGAAGATGCAGGTCGTTTTGAAAGAAGACACATTGAAGGACTTGGAATTCTGGCGCTCGGCGCTCGACATTGGTGATTTTGTTTCGGTTACCGGCCCGCTCTTTGCTACCAAGCGCGGAGAAAAGAGCATTGAAGCACGTTCGCTCGTGATGGCCGCGAAAAGTTTGTTGCCCCTGCCGGACAAGTGGGAAGGGATAGAAGATGCGGAACTCCGCTTGCGTAAGCGCTATTTGGATTTGATTGCTACGCCGGAACTCCGAGAACTGTTCCGTAAAAAAACGGTGTTCTGGGAAACACTCAGGGAATTCTTGAAGAAAGAAGGTTTTATGGAAGTGGAAACGCCGGTCTTGCAGACATTGCCCGGCGGTGCCGACGCGGAGCCCTTCAAAACGCACCACGACGCGCTGGATACGGACGTGTACCTGCGCATCGCGCTTGAACTTTCGCTCAAAAAACTACTCGTCGGCGGGTTTGAAAAGGTGTTTGAGATCGGCCGCGTATTCCGGAACGAAGGCATTGACCGCGAACACCTCCAAGACTTCACTTTTTTGGAATTTTACTGGGCGTACGCGGGCTACGAGGAACTCATGCCTTTCGTGGAAAGGATGTTTCAAGAGGCGATCAGGAAAACATGCGGCGGGCTCGTGACCGAGCACAATGGACAGAAGATCGACTGGTCAAAAAAATGGGAAAAAGTTGATTATGTGGAAGCGTTCAAGCGCGAGACGGGCCTTGACCCGCTTGAGGCGAGTGAAAAGGATCTCATAAAAAAGGCGAAGGAATTAAAGCTTGAGCCGGAGAAACATTTCGGCAAGGGGCGGCTTGTTGACCTTATCTATAAGAAGACCGTGCGGCCCAAGCTCGTGCAGCCATGCTTTTTGGTGGACCCGCCGGCGGAGGTGGTGCCGCTTGCCAAGCGGCTTGCGTCCGACCCGCGCCGCGTGGCGCGCATGCAGCCCGTTGCCTGCGGTACCGAGCTCGGCAACGGCTACACCGAACTGAACGACCCTCTGGACCAGCGCGCGCGTTTTGACGAGCAGATGAAGTTGCGCAAGGCGGGGGACAAAGAAGCCCAGCCGCTTGATGAGGATTTTTTGGAGGCGATGGAATACGGCATGCCGCCCGCAACCGGCTTTGGCATGTCCGAGCGCGTGTTCGCGGTCTTGATGGACAAGCCGGTCCGGGAGTGCGTATTTTTCCCTTTGATGAGGCCGAGGAAATGAAATTTAAAAAATAAAAATGGCGTGCGCAGTTGCGGCGCACGCCAGGGATGATCGTCGGGATGCTAGTTGACGACGTAATCGCCGTCTTTCCCGATGTGGGTGAAAAGTTCCTCGAAGTGCGGAAGGAGACGCGCATCGGGGATATTGAGAAGCTTTGCCTTTCTGGATTTCGGGATATTCAAGCTCAGAATGAAATATATCCTTCTGAGCTGCGCCGCGTGGAGCTCGCGATGCTTTCTTTCGAGAGCATCCTGTTCCCCTTGAGCTATCAGAATTTCTTCCATGGAGAGGGGAGCTTTGGGGCCAAGTAGCGCGGCGGTTCGTTTATACCGGGGATCCTGGCGTACATCGTAATACGGAAGAGCACTTCGCATCCTGATCACCTCGACATTGAATTTTGGCTGGAGCCAATTTCATTATGCCCCAATGGATTAGAAAAGTCAAGACAGCCGCTTCACGTCGTCGCAGATCATTTTTGTTTCGCCGTCGCGGGGGGAGATGCGGCCCTGCACGACGACCGTCGCGTTTTCCACCCAGGACGCCGCGGTCTTTTCGAGGACGCTATTGAACACCACTATCTCAAGCGGCGTCTGTGCCGCGTCTTCTATGGTCGCAAAGATCATTGGCTGGCCGGACTTGGTATATATCTTCTTTACTTTAGAAACGACGCCCGCCGTGCGGACCACGATCTTATCGCTCTTTATGAGCGCGAGCTCCGCGATCGGGCGCACGCCTGCCGCCTTTAGGCGGTCGCCGTGCGCGGCCAGGGGATGTTCCGAAAGATAGAATCCAATGAGCTCCTTTTCCCATGTGAGCTTCTCCGCGTTCGTGGCGGGTGCCACGGGCTTCAGTTTTAAAGTTGCGACAGGCATGGTATCGCCGAACAGCGAACCGCCACTTGATGCGCCGTTCCCGCCGCGCCGCGCCGCGTTTGCGAACTTCAAAATATCGTCCATGTTCTGGAGCGCCTGATTCCGCTCGATACCGAGCGAATCAAACGCGCCCGCCTTGGTCAAACTTTCCAACGATTTTTTATTGAGGTCCTTGTGCTGAATGCGGGTGAGCACCTCTTCAAAATTCTTGAAGGGCCCGCGCCGCGTGCGCTCTTCTATGATCGCGCGCGCGATCTCGGTGCCCACGTTCTTTACCGCTTCCAAGCCGAAGCGGATTTTTTCTTCTTCAGGAGTGAAGGACATAAAGCTCTTATTTATATCGGGAGGGAGAATAGTGATCCCCGATTGTTTCGCTTCCTGAATAAGGAACGAAATACGCTCAATGTCGCTCACTTCCGCATTGAGGAGTGCCGCAGTGAACTCTTCGGGATAATTTGCCTTGAGATATGCCGTTTGGTAGCCGATGAGCGCGTAGCAGGCCGCATGGGATTTATTGAATCCGTACCGTGCAAAAGGCGGAAAGAGTTCCCAAATTGCCCGCGCGGTCTTTTCCGGAATGCCGTTCGCGATCATGCCCCTTACGAGCTTTACGCCCTGTTCGTCCAGGAGCGATTTTATCTTTTTGCCGATTGCCTTGCGGAGGGTGTCGGCTTCGGGGAGGGTGTAGCCCGCAAGGTCGCGGGCGATCTGCATCATCTGTTCCTGGTAAACGCCCACGCCATAGGTGTTGCCAAGAATGGGGGCGAGCTTGGGGTGAAGGTAGCTTATGCGCTCCTGCCCGTTTTTGCGCTTGATAAACGCGGGGATAAGTTCCATCGGTCCCGGCCGGAAAAGCGCCACGAGCGCAATGAGGTCCTCAAACCCGGTGGGTTTTATTTCTTTCATGTAGCGCCGCATGCCGGATGATTCAAACTGGAAGACGCCCGTCGTGTCCGCTTTCCGAAGGAGCGTGAATGTCTTTGGGTCGTCAAGCGGGATCTGGGAAATATTTATTGTGGTTCCCGTGAGCTCTTTGATGAGCCGGATCGTATCTTCAATGATGGTGAGATTTTTGAGGCCGAGAAGGTCGATTTTGAGGAGGCCGAGGTCTTCTATGGCATGCATCTCAAATTGCGTGATGATGATGTCCTTTTCTTGGGGCGCAAATTGGAGCGGCACACGCTCTATCAGTATGTCTTTTGCGATCACGGTGCCGCAGGCGTGGACGGAGGCGTGGCGCGCAACTCCTTCCAGATGGCGCGCGGTATCAATCAATTTCTTTGCATCCGGGTTTGCATCGTAAAGAGCCTTGAGTTCCGCAACTTTTTTCAGGCATTCATCCAGCCATCCTTCCTTCATGCCTTGGGTGGGGTTGAAAGGGATGAGCTTTGCGATCTGGTCGCAGAAGGCATACGAGTATCCCATCGCTCGTCCGGCGTCGCGGATCGCGGCACGCGCGGCCATTGTTCCAAAGGTAATGATGCGCGCCACGCGATCCTCGCCGTATTTCTCCCGCGCGTAGGCGAGCACTTCATCGCGCCGCTTGTCCGCAAAGTCAATGTCAATGTCCGGCATCTGGATGCGCTCCGGGTTCAAGAACCGTTCAAAGAGGAGATTGTATTTGAGCGGGTTGAGGTCCGTGATGTCGAGCACGTAGGAAACCAAGCTTCCCGCCGCCGAACCGCGGCCGGGGCCTACGGCAATGCCGTGCAATTTTGCCCAATGGATGAGGTCTTGGACGATAAGGAAGTAGTCGGCAAAGCCCGTGGTCTCAATGACGCCGAGCTCGTATTCCAGGCGTTCGTTGACCTCGCTCGTTTGTTCGGCGGCCGGGATCTTTTTCGGCAAACGTTCTTTTATGAGCTCGCGGAGGTAGGCGTTCGCGGTCTTCCCGTCGGGCTTGGGGAAATCGGGGAGGAGCACGCCGCCCAATTCCAGTGTTACATTGCACCGCGCGGCGATCTCGGCCGTGCGCGCGAGGGCGTCCGCACCGCCCCGGATGTTTGCGAACTTTTGTGCCATGGCATCGGGCGAAAGGATAGAAAAATCATCCACCTTCATCGTCATCCGGTCGTCGTCGGAAAGTTTGTTCCCGGTCTGCACGGCGAGGAGCACATCGTGATATTCCGCATCCTCCGAATGCGTGTAGTGGCTGTCCTGCGTGGCGACGAGCGGGATGCCGGTTTCGTGGGAAAGCTTTACGAGGAGCGGTTCAATGCGCTCGGATTCGGGAATATTGGGATGCTTCTGTATCTCAAGAAAATAATTTCCCTTGCCAAAAAGTTCCTGGTAGCCGAGCGCGCATTTTTTTGCTTCGTCGTAGCGCCCGGCGAGAAGGCAATTCCCGATTTCGCCGCCCAGGCACGCGGAGAGTGCAATGAGCCCTTCGTGGTATTTTGCGAGGAGATCTTTGTCCACGCGCGGGCGATAATAAAATCCTTCGAGGTGTGCCGCGGAGACGAGCCTTACGAGGTTGTGCCAGCCCGTGTCGTTTTCCGCGAGCAGAATGAGATGGTAATATTTTTCGCTCGGCTCTTTTGAAAAGCGGTCGCGCGGGGCAACGTAGGTCTCCACGCCGAGAATGGGCCTTATTTTTGCCTTCGTCGCAGCTTTATAAAATTCCACGGCGCCGTAAAGGACGCCGTGATCGGTGAGCGCCACGGAATCCATGCCGAGCTCTTTTGTGCGGGCGACGAGTTCGTCTATCTTCGTGAGGCCGTCAAGAAGCGAATAATGGGAATGCGTATGAAGATGGGTGAATTTGGATGCCATAGTTCTTTGTGTTGCCCCGGCAAGCCAGGATGCAAGAACATTAAATTGTTCTTAAATTGTACCTGCCGGTCCGCGTTCCCGCAATGGTGCTTTTTCGGACACGCGGGTCGGCGTGCTCCAGCGGCACGCCGCCCGCTGCGCCCTCGGCGCTCGCGCCGCCGAAAAAAGATAACGGCGGACCAAGCCGCGAGCGCCTCCGGGAGCGTCCTCAAAAGCACCATTGCGGGAACGCGAACTGTAGGCGCCATTTACAGAACCATTGACGTTCTATAATATAGGGAAGCCGCCGGAGTAGCTCAATGGCAGAGCAATCCCTTTGTAAGGGAAAGGTTGGAGGTTCGACTCCTCTCTCCGGCTCAAGAGGAATTGATTTTTCCCAGTGAATTGATTACTGTGATTCGTAGAACTACAATCTTAACAAGGAGAACATATGAAAACTGATGCGGCCATAGTCGAATTGCAAAGCGGAAAACCGGCCGACATCGTGTATCGGCCCAATCTCCGCGCGGGAGTTCTTGCGGTCGTCGAATCCTGGAAAGCGTTTTGCGCACTTCCAAAGGAAACGAAGCAAAAATTCACGTATACCGAAGATCAAGGGGCGCTTGATGGAGCGGGTTACGAACTCAAGGAA
>DATAXS010000002.1:0-25631 GCA_036266715.1 Minisyncoccota bacterium | reverse complement strand
CACCATGCCGGAAAGGAGCGGCGGGAAAAGATTCTTGTGCTGGGAAAGATACGTGCCAATCTGCGCGCCCACGCGCACCTGCTCGCCGGCGGCGATGATGACCTCTTTGTACACCAAATTACTGAACGTAGCCGCCGTGATGTCAAGCGCTTCCACGATCTTAATGCCGCTCTTGAGGAGCAGTGCGAGCACACGGCTGAAGTTCGCCATGTTGACGCCCACCGAGAGGTCGGAGACGACAGGAATTACGAGGATCACGCGGTCCATGGCGTACCGAAACCCCTGCACGCCGTTAATGAGAATGCGGAACGCAATGATTATCGCAATGAGCGCGCCGAGAACCCAAAGCCCGTACTCCTGCAAAAAGTGGAGCACATCAAGCAGGATGACCGTGGTGAGCGGGAGTTGCACGTTCAAGTTGGCGAACACCGGAATGAGCTTGGGGAACACAAAGAACGTAAGGAAGCCCGCCACGGCGATCGTGGCGCACAGAATGACGAGTGGGTAGACCATGGCCGAGCGCACCTTGGTTTCAATAACTTTTGACCGGTCCAGTTCCTCGGCAAGGTACAAAAGGTTTTTGGAAAGCGTACCGCTCGTCTCCCCCACCCGCACGATGTTCACAAAGAAATCGCCAAAAAGGTAATTGTATTTTGCAAGGCCGTCCGCCAGGAACTTTCCGTTGTTCACGTCAACAATGAGGTCGTCCAGCACGCGGCCCAACACCTTTGATTCCGTCTGCGACTGGATTATCTTGAGGCCCTGGTAGATAGGCAGGCCCGCGCGGATGACGAGCGAAAGGTGCCGCGCAAAATTGATGCGGTCCTGCGTGGAGATCCTTTCAAACACTCGGGCAAAGAATTCGGAAAGTTTTTTCATCATAAAAATGGTTTGTGTTGCGGACTATTCGTGGACCACGCGGAGCACCTCTTCTATTGTGGTGAGCCCTTCGGAGGCGCGTGTCATGGCATCCTGCATAATGGTGCGCATTCCCTCCGCAACCGCCACGTCTTTGATCTCCTGCGCATTCGCCTTGGCCGAAATGAGCGCACGTATCTTATCGCGCACTTCAATCACCTCGCGCACCACGATGCGGCCTTCGTAGCCCGTGTCGTTGCACTCGCTGCATCCCTTTGCCGCATAAAAGTGCATTGACTGTTCCAGCTCCGGCACGATCTCCTTTAAGCTGTGGAATTCCTCCGCGTGCAGCTTGCGCTCCACTTTGCACTTTTGGCAAAGCTTGCGCACCAGGCGCTGGCCGATCACAAGGTTCACCGTGGACGCCACGAGGAACGACGGCACGCCCATGTCCAAAAGCCGCGGGAAGGTGGTCGCCGCGTCGTTCGTGTGGAGCGTGCTAAGCACGAGGTGCCCGGTGAGCGCCGCGTTCACGGCAATGGCCGCCGTCTCTTCGTCGCGAATTTCGCCGACCATAATGATGTTCGGGTCCTGCCGCAAGATGGACCGCAAACCGCCGGCGAACGTAAGGCCCGTATCTGTTTCCACCTGAATTTGCGTCGTGCCGTCCAGCGCGTATTCAATCGGGTCCTCGATCGTGATGATGGAAATGTCCGCGTTGTTGAGCTGCTTTAAAATGGTGTAGAGCGTGGTAGTCTTCCCGGAACCCGTCGGCCCGTTCGCGAGTATCATGCCATAGGGTTTGGAAATCGCACGCCGCACCTTGGCGAGGTCGTCGGGCGCAAAGCTCAGTTTGTCCAACGTATATTCCTGCGTCTCCGCGAGAATACGCAGAATGGAATTCTCGCCGTGGTACGTGGGAATAATAGACACGCGCACGTTCACGTCGCCCACATCCTTTACGTTCACTTTGAACCGCCCGTCCTGCGGCGCAAGGTGCTCGTCCGTGCGCAGGCCAGCCAAAACTTTAATGCGGCTCACTACTTCGTTGTGGATGTCGCGGTGGATGCCGATCTTGTCAAAAATATCGCGCAGGACGCCGTCAATGCGGAACCGCACGCGCACCAGCTTTTCTTCCGGCTGGATGTGCACGTCCGAAGCGCGGAGCGAATAGGCGTATTCCACAAGAAGGTCAACCAGTTTGACGATGGAGATACGCTCCACCGGCTGGGCAAGATTCTTTTCAATTTCAATCTTGAGCGACGCACTGTCAGCCATTTACGTTTAGTATAGCATCCGCGCGGCGTGGAAATTGCGGAAAGTTGGGTATGGCTACGCCACCGCCAAAAACTGCTTTATCTTCCCCACGAACACGTCCAAATATTCCGTTTTCGGGATAAAATCCTCCATGCCGAAGGCTCTGCTCACTTCGGTCTTGCCACCCACCACCGCCGGCCAGGGATTCTCCGAATCGCTCAAAAAAACCACCTTAACGTCCCTCGTCTCCGGGTTCTCTTTTATCTTGAACGCCGCGTCAATGCCATTCATTTCGCCCGGCATGCGGATGTCCATGAGCACCAGGTCCGGCTTTATCTCCGCCGCCGCCTTCACCGCATCCGCGCCGGTCGCGACCGTCCGCACCTCAAACCCCAGCGACGAAAGCTTTTCCGTAATGATCTCCCGGAAGTTCTGGTCGTCGTCCGCCATCAAAATGAGAGGATTCGTGCGCATCGTCTCTCTATTATAACAGAAGTTATCCCGCCCGGCGCTCCACCGGCGGCGGCCGCGGCCCGCATCGGGCCGTCTCGGCGCCAATTGATAAAACCCCGCGGATGCATATAATAAGAGGTGCTCAATAAATAAGTGCCGGGTCGTCTAACGGTAGGACCGCGCCCTCTGGAGGCGTGTATCTTGGTTCGAATCCAGGCCCGGCAGCAGTTCTGATAAATCACCCCTTATTTGGGATTTTTGCAATACGTTGATACGGTTCTTTAAATTGATATTCCTGAATTTTTTGAGCTTTTACCGAAACGTTCAGGCCCATATTGGGATTTTGTTATAAATCTATGCCGCCTTATATCAACAGCTGTACAGGGTAATACCAAAAATATAAAAAAGTGTCTTAACCTACTCAATGACTTTATCCCTGTATCCGATCCTTTTCCTTAGGTAATGCTGTAGCTATTCCATTACTAAATAATCTATCACAATGCCGAACCATAGCTTCTATGAAACGTCCGTGGTATATCGCATAGACCTCTGAACTTAGAGTTTTATTTTTGGGTGTCACAATAAATAATGCAAGCTCATCGGAGCGAATTTCGGGACGGAGCCAAGCAAGTGATTTCCATTGTTGTGCCGTGTGAGTAAAATCGTCATCTGAATCATACGACCATGTTTCGATATGATGCGCATCAATAGCTTTTTTGAACTCAGCCAGTAACCCCCTTGGGTCACTTGTTTTGAAATAAAGTGCCATGGTATTCAAATTATATCATCCTGTAATTAGGCCAATAAATTTTAAAAATCGCTCCGCTCTTTCCGTAGCCATATAATTCATGCCATCTTTTGAGATTATCATTCCGTTTTTCTCTAAAACATCGAAAATAGTCGCTCGCTGACTCGGGTCAGGTATAAAAATTTGATAATTCATTTCAAATTCCGCCCTGGTAATAGGTGCTTTTCCATACGTTTTTGCATAAAACCAAAGCAAAATCTTTTTTGTCCGATCCACAAAAAAATTATTTAAGTTAGTGAATTGTTTCAGATCGTTTATTTCCGCCCTCAAATTTTCCACATTACCCCCTTCTTCGCTTCCATCTGGTTCCTCCCCGACAATGTCATCACCGATAATCTCATTACTAGCTTTTGGTGTTACCTCCTTAGCCTCCTCTTCTTGTTTTTGTCGTTTATCTATTTCCATCCCTGCTAATCTGGTCAATCGGTGCTCTGATAAAAATTGAGCAATTGGGTCTTGAAATTTTGACATAAAAATTATGATGGCTATAAAACCCAATGTCGGCCAAGAAAATATTAATTTCAGATAATCGGACACTGAAGACATGCCTTTTGTGCCGATAAATAACCCGAAATAGAAAACTATAATCGCCGCTACGGCTATAAGCAATAAAACAATTATCGCAGTTTGTGTGAATCGCAATACTGACCAAAAGCTCTTTTTGATACTGACCCACCACGCCTTAAGCCACTTCATAAAACAGATTATCCAATAAAAACAGAATTTAATCAAACTATTGCATAGTTTAGCGAAGTTCGAACATCGTCCAAGCCCGGCAGCAAATACTGCGCATCAGGAAAATTTGGTAAAATAAGTCTATGAGAAAAATAGTCGTTTTTATGATGGTCAGCCTTGACGGGGTTATGCAGGCGCCCGGCGGTCCGGGAGAGGACACTTCGGGAGGGTTCAAGTACGGAGGCTGGACCGCCCCTTATGCGGATGAATCGTTTGGCAAAATACTCAGCAAAGAATTAAGCATGCCGTTTGATTTGCTGCTCGGCAAAAAGACGTATGAGATATTCGCCGGATACTGGCCAACGCAAACAGGCGTGGTAGCCGACCCGTTCAATAAAGCTAAAAAATATGTTGTGGCGGACAAAGGCGTGGACCTTACATGGAAGGAATCTATCCTCATAGACGGCGACGTTGCGGCAAAGATCAAAGCCCTAAAAAAGGAGGATGGCCCGGTGTTCCACGTGTGGGGCAGTAGCGTGCTTTTGCAAACGCTTCTCAAAAACGATCTGGTTGATGAACTTCGGCTAAGAATATATCCCATTACGCTTGGTGCCGGAAAACGCTTATTCGCAGAAGGAACGATCCCTGCCGCGTTCAAATTAATGGACTCTCAAGCGTTGCCGAGCGGCGTCATTCTGGCCAACTACAAGAGAGGCGGCGAAGTTAAAACGGGTTCAATGCTTTGAGCGCGAACAACTAGACTACTCGTGTTAGAATAGACATATGAAAAAACACATCCCCTTCTGGCTCAGCCTCGTGATCATCATCGCCGTCGCCGTCATAGTTGGCCTCGTTGGTTATTACGAAGCAAGCCTCTCATGGGGACCGGCGGGAAGCGCGGCCGCGCCGACGCCAACGCCGGCGACCGGCGCAACGTCCTCAGTCGCGTTCCCGATAACCTATACCAACAACACGTATGGATTCACATTTTCCCTCCCGGCCGACTGGCAAGGGTATACGATCGTGACGTCAACCTGGAACGGGAACGGCGACCAAGCGTGTCCGGCAAACGGTTGCCCGCCCGTCACGGGACCCGAGATCCTCATCCGCAACCCGCAGTGGACGAAGGCAAACCCATGGCAGGATATTCCCATCATGGTCTTTACGCCCAGCGAATGGAGCGCGGTCGCATCGGGGACGCTCATCACGAGCGCGGCGCCCATCCCGCCCTCGGAACTCGGCCAAAATGCAAACTATGTGTTCGCCCTGCCGCCCCGCTACGATTATGCGTATCCGAACGGTTGGCAAGAAGTGGAGTCCATTATGCAGAGCAATCCGCTCCATGGGTTTTGAGGCGCACCTACCCCACCTCCACCACTTTATAAACCCTCACGCTATCCCCCATCTTCACCTCCACCGCATCCCCTTTCTTTTTCCCCAGCACCGCCGCGCCGAGAGGCGATAAATACGAAATGCGACCGTTGGTAGGATCCGTTTCGTGCGGACCGAGTATTTCAAATTTCCTTTTTCCTCCTTCAAACTCAAGCGTCACCGTGGAGCCGATCGCGACCACGCCGCCCACGCCCGAACCGGGCTTGATGACCGCCGTGCGCTTGAGCTGGTCCTCAATGCTCAATATTTGCCACTTGGCACGGCGCAGGGCACCTTTCGCCGTCTTGTACTCATCGTTTTCCGACCGGTCACCGTACGCCGCCGTACGCCGCGCTTCTTCCGCGCGTGCCGGCAATGTGCGCTTCAGGTGCGCAAGGCGTTCCTGCAAACGGTCCAATCCCTCCTGCGTCACATGGAAAAGTTCCGGCTCCTTATCGTCATCATCTCTTTGACGGTCTCTTGATGCGCGTGGATATCCTTGGGCGCGTGCACGTGGTGCCATCATACGATGATAGCGCGGAACGAATGGTAATAATAGTGAGAATGGTTTAGAATGCATTCTCACGAGCACCATGCTTATAGACGAAGTGAACATCAGGATATCTGCGGGAAACGGCGGCAAGGGCGCCGTGGCTTTTAATACCAATTTGAACACGCTCGGCCCCGCGGGCGCATCCGGCGGGAAGGGCGGGAGCGTGTTTGGCGTGGGCGTTTCGGACATCAGTGCCCTCAAGCAGTTCCGGTTCAAGAAGGAATTTGAGGCGGAGAACGGCGGCGATGGCGGGGGCCAGCTCCGCGACGGGCGCACGGGCAATGACCTTGTGCTCAAGCTGCCCGTGGGCACCGTGGTGCACAATCTTACTGACGGCAGCGAAGTGGATGTAAAGTAACTTGGCGAGCATGTGCTCCTTGCGCGCGGCGGTATTGGCGGGCGCGGAAACTTCCATTTCCGTTCTTCGCGAAACACGTCGCCCATGCAATCGCAGGGCGGGCGGCCGGGCGAAGCGTTTGACCTGCGCCTGGAGCTCAAGCTCATTGCGGACGTGGGCTTTGTGGGACTGCCCAACGCCGGGAAGTCCAGCATGTTGAACGCGCTCACGAACGCGCGGAGTAAAGTGGCCAATTACCCCTTTACCACGCTTGAGCCGAACCTCGGCGCGTACTACGAGCTCATTATTGCGGATATTCCCGGACTCATTGAAGGCTCGTCTTCCGGCAAGGGCCTCGGCATAAAATTCCTTCGGCACATTGAGCGGACGAAAATCCTCTTCCATTTTGTTTCCGCGGAATCCGCCGACCCGGCAAAGGACTACAAACTTATCCGCAAAGAGCTCGGCACGCACAGCAAAGAACTCCTTAAGAAGCCGGAATATCTCTTTCTTTCCAAAAGCGACCTCGTGGACGACGAGGCGGCGCTCAAGAAAAAATTGGCCGTCTTAAAAAAACTGAACCCGAGCGCCACGGCGATATCCATCAACCACGCCGAGAGCATGAAGAAAATTGAGCAGCTGCTCAACAAAATTAAATCTACAAAATAATATGCCCGCGAACGACGTCATCCTGAGGTTCAACGAAGTCACATTTCAATATAACCGCAGGCCCATTCTTAACGAGGCCGATTTTTCCGTGCGCGAAGGGTCCAAGATCGCGCTCATGGGGCAGAACGGCGCGGGGAAAACGACCATCTTCCAGCTCGTGACGGGCGCGCTCGCGCCGGAAGCGGGCGCCGTCACCATCACAAAAGGCGCCACCATTGCGACCGCGCGGCAGGTCATTCCCGCCGACCTCATGGCGCTCACCGTAAAAGCGTTCTTTGAAAAGGCGTTCAAGAAAACGCAATACGACATTGAGCCGCGGATAGAAAAGATTTTGGAAGTGGTTCATCTAAAAGTGCCGCACGACAGAATATTAAAGTCCCTCTCCGGCGGCCAGCAGGCGCGGCTGCTTTTGGCACAGGCGCTCATCCAGGACCCGGACATTTTGCTTTTAGACGAACCGACGAACAATCTTGATGCCGCGGGCATTGCGCACCTTACGCAGTTTCTTGTGGACTACGGCAAAACCTGCATCGTGATCTCGCACGACGCGGAATTTTTGAACGCGTTCACGCACGGCGTGCTTTACCTGGACGTATTTACGCACAAGGTGGAGCAATACACGGGCGACTATTCGGACGTCGTGAAGGAGATCGCCGTGCGGCTTGAGCGCGAGCGCATGAAGAACGTGCGGCTCCAAAAGGACATTGCCCACCGCAAGGACCAGGCCGGCTTCTTTGCCCAAAAGGGCGGGCACATGCGCGACGTGGCGCGTAAAATGAAGGAAAAAATAGAAGAACTGCAAGAAGACATCGTGGAAGTGCGCCAGGAAGACAAGACCATTCGGAGCTTTGTGATCCCCTGCCAAGCGGACTTGAGCGGACGCCTGCTGGAACTGAAATCCGTGTCCGTCATAAAGAACCACAAGCCCGTAACAAAGAAAGTGGATATAACGCTTAAGAAAAGAGAGCGGCTTTTGCTCAAGGGACCGAACGGCATTGGCAAAACCACGCTCTTGGAAACGCTCGCGAGCGGACACGCGAAGGGCGAGCACATTACGCCGGGCGTCCACGTCGGCTACTATCGCCAGGATTTTTCCACGCTGGACTTTGACGCCACCGTTTATAAAACTCTCGCCGATGCGGTCAAAAATAACGGCACGGAACAGGAGCTCCGCTCCACCGCCGCCGGATTCCTTTTGGATGCGGAAGTCCTGAAAACAAAAGTGGGGCTTTTATCGGAAGGCCAGAAAGGACTCGTGGCCTTTGCACGGCTCACGCTCCTGCACCCGGGCATCTTGATCTTGGACGAGCCCACGAACCACATCAACTTTCGCCACATCCCAGTCATTGCAAAAGCGCTGGATCGTTACGAAGGCGCCATGATTCTTGTGAGCCACGTGCTGGACTTTGTGCAACAGATAAAGATAGACTACGTGCTTGACCTTGATTTGCTAGAATAAACTAAAGATGTTTCCTGCTTCTTTCAACAGCTTTCTTCTTGCCTGCGTGGAAGCATCCGCGTCCCTCATTGGACTGCTCTTTGTGGCGCTCTCCCTCGTGCTTGGGCGGGCAGGCGGCGATGAACTGGAGTTCCGAGAACGGCGCCTAGCCGAGACGGCCTTCACCGCACTCGCGAATGCGTTCTTTCTTTCGCTTGACGCGCTCCTACCCTCCGCGAACATCGGCTGGATCGCCATCATTTTTGCGCTCATCGGGATACGGAGTTCGTACCGCACGTTCTCCAAGCGGGACGACAGCGTGGGCACGAACATGACGTGGTTCATTGCTTCCATCCTTATCTACCTCATCCAGGTCGTCTACGCGGTCCTTATTCTCCAAAATCCTTCGGACGTTTCCAACTTCTATGGCATCACGACGGTCATCCTCATCCTCTTTGGCGTGGGGCTTCTGCGCACATGGGGACTTCTTGGGCTGCATAAGAAATAGATTTTATTAACGATGACCGCGATACTGCTTTCCATTGCAACGTTCTTCTCCACTTCTTTTGGCGGACTTTTTGCCATCAAGTTCCGCGACCGCCTGCACACCATCATGGCGTTCACCGCCGGCGTGCTGCTCGGCGTCGTGAGCTTTGATATTTTGCCGGAGATCATTGCACAGGTGGAGCAGCACAGCTACGCAACGGTGGAACCCATGATCGCGCTCGTGGCCGGGTTCCTGGTCTTCCACATCGTGGAAAAATCCATTTTGATACACCACGAGCGGGAAGAAGAATACGCGGAACACCGGCACCCGCAGGTGGGCGTGGCATCCGCTCTCGCTTTGACGGGCCATAGCTTTATGGACGGCGTGGGAATCGGGCTCGGCTTCCAGGTGAACGCGGCAACGGGACTGCTTGTGGCGCTCGCCGTCATTGCGCACGACTTCACCGACGGCATGAACACGGTGACGCTCGTCCTCGTAAACAAAAATACGCCGATGCGCGCACGGCTCTTCTTGCTCCTGGACGCGGCAGCACCCGTGCTCGGCGTGCTTTCCACATTTGCATTCCACGTCTCACCTCATTTCCTCGTCTGGTATCTTGGGTTCTTTGCCGGATTTCTGCTCTACATCGGCGCAAGCGACATTCTCCCCGAAGCGCACAGCAAGCACAGCTCATACAAGCTCATTGGTCTCACGCTTGTAGGCGTGATCCTCATTTTCATTGTCACGCGGTTTGCGTGAGGGCCCGCGAGGCGCGGCCTTTTATTTCCCCGGTATGAGCGGCCGCTCTTTCAAAAGATTTGCGTAATAGAGGAGGTTGCGCGCCAGGTTCTGCGTCATGCCTTTTGTTGATTCGTTCTTGAGGCGGCGCTCACGGTCGGTGGCGGTGGGCTCACCTACTTCGCCCACCCAGTACGCGGCGCATTCGGGCGGAAGCGTAAAGCCCATCCAGGTAAGCACCATCATGATGGTGCCCATGACGCTCAACGCCCCGTCCTCGCTCCCCGTGACCACGATGCCGGCAACTTTGTTGTAGAACGCGCTGCGTCCTTCTGCAACATATTCTTCGTCAAACGCGTCCAGCCGTTCCATCACCCGTTGCATCAGGCTTGACCGGCCGCCCCACCAGATGGGCGTCGCAAAAATGACGATGTCCGCCTTCCGCAATTTTTGCGCGATCTCCGGCCATTCGTCGTCATTACTTTCCTTAAACTTGAGCCCGACGGGAATGTTCTTGTCGGCCAGCCGGATTATTTCCGTGGTCACGCCGCCTTTTTGCAACTCGTTCATGCGGTCCAACACAAGCTGGGCAACTTCCTCCGTATTGGAAACCTCCTCGGCCTTGTGTTTGAGCGATGCGTTCAGCACGAGCACGTTGAGCGACCCTGTATTTTTTTGATCCATAGATAATAGTATATACTAAATTGCAAAACGATGAAGAAAGTATTCCTCGCCACGCACAACGCGGGCAAAATAGAACGGTACAAGAAGCTGCTCGCGAATACCGGTTTGGCGCTTGAGATATTCACGCCGGAAGATTTTGGCTTGGCCAGCATTGAAGTTGAAGAAACTGGGAAAACGCTTATGGAAAATGCCGAGCGCAAAGTGCACGCATATTTTGGCAAGGTAGACATGCCCATTCTTGCAAATGACACCGGCTTCTGGGTAAAAGGCGTAGGGTTCGCGGACGCGCCGAAACGCGCGGCGGTCGGCCATGGAAACGCAAAGCTTTCAAAAGAAGAAGCCGCCGCGACAATGCTGGCCTTCTGGCAAGACATCGCCCGCACGCATGGCGGGAATGTTGACGCGGCGTGGATAGAGGCGTTCGCACTGCTGGACCCTGACGGCAAAATGCACCGTGTAGAAACGCGTCGGGACGTCATTTTAACGGACCGGTTATTTGGCGAAGTGCACTTGGAACTCCCCGTCCGCGCCCTCTACATTTCCAAAGCAACCGGCAAACCGGCGGCGCAACACACAAAAGAAGAGGAAATTTTCGAGCTGAAACCGATCACGGATGCGCTCGTGAAGCTCCTTTCCGCGAGTGAGTGAAATTTTAGAGAGATTTAATCTCGGTGCGGTATGGTGAATGCGCGGTGGGGGTAGCGCGGCGCTGGATCTGACCTGATAGTCAAGGTCCGCGGGGTTCGACTCCCCGTACCTCCACCGCCCCCGGAAGGGGTGCTTGACGAAAAAAATATTCTCATGGTACAATACCCCTATTGACTATCAGGTCAGAACCACAGCGCCGATGAAGATCGACCAAAAAGACCCGGCAACGGGTCTTTTTGTTTGGAGATCGTTCAAAGCGGCGCGGTAATAAAAATCGCACAATACTTTTTCCCATTTTTCGTTTAATATAGAGGGGATATGGAACCCCAAAAGCCCCGCCGGGCGCGCCCTGCGCTTATTCTCACCCTGTGCATCGTGATTGTGTGCGCCGCGACGGCGCTCATTATGGCCAATTACAACCCGCGCGTGTTCGTGGTCTCCGAAGGCGGCGCGACGAGCACCCGAAATGGCGCGGGCGGCACCGACCCTGGGAAAACCGGCGACCCTTCCGGCACTGCGTCGCCCACCCCGCTCCCGCCGCTCAATACTGCGGCCTATAATGCAAAAATGCTCCAGATCGCGAACCTCCCCATTATCACAAAAACGGCCGTCGTCACTTCCAGCATCACGAACGCGAGCACGGGCATTACGAGCGTCATCCGCAAGTCGGTCGTCACGACCTCCACCGCCGCGAACGGCTGGCCCGTCGCGACCGCGCCGTACCCGGACGCGGGCGCCCTGCTCCCCTTCAACCGCATCGTGGCGTACTACGGCAACTTCTATTCCACGCAGATGGGCATTCTCGGCGAATATCCGCCGGACCAGGTGCTCGCCATGCTGGCGTCCACGACCGCCATGTGGCAAGCGGCAGACCCCACGACGCACGTGATCCCGGCCCTGGACTACATTGCGGTCGCGGCGCAGGCAACGGCCGGGACGGACGGCAAATACCGGCTCCGCATGCCCGCGAGCCAGGTGGACCAGGCCATCTCCATGGCAAACCAGATAAACGGACTCGTCTTTTTGGACATACAAGTGGGATTGAGCAATGTGGAAACGGAAGTGCCGCTGCTTGCGCAATATTTGCAGCTGCCGAACGTGGAACTTTCCCTTGACCCGGAGTTCGCCATGCACGACGGCGAACGGCCCGGCACCGTGATCGGCACGCTTGATGCCACGGACATCAACTTTGCCGCGCAGTTTCTGGCGGGCATCGTAAAGCAATATAATCTGCCGCCTAAAATCCTTGTGGTACACCGCTTCACGCAAGACATGGTGACGAACTACAAAGAGATCGCGCCCCTGCCGCAGGTGCAGATCGTGATGGACATGGACGGCTTTGGACCGCCGGCGCAGAAAGTGAGCACGTATGAGGATTTCATCGCAAGCGAACCCGTGCAGTTCACCGGCTTCAAATTATTCTACAAGAACGACATCCGTGTGGCAGGCAGCCATCTGATGACGCCTGCGGAAGTGCTGAGTTTGAGCCCGGAGCCGAGCTATATACAGTATCAATAACTACCTCCGCGGCCCACTGCGTCGAAAGCGGCTCCTGCTGTTCTGAAATCCTGATTCGGATGGCCGTGGCGGATAGCGGCGAGGCGGGTAGCCGCGCGAGGCACTCGGCCCATGCGGACCCGTGCCCACCGGCCCCTGCATCTCCCGCGGCATGTAGCGCGCGGGGGGAAGCTCCGGAAGCGCGGAAGACGGCAGCGCGGCGCGCATGAGGCGCTCTATGTCACGCACGTCGTTCTTTTCTTCGGGCATGGCAAAAGAGATGGCGCGGCCGACGGCACCGGCGCGGCCGGTGCGGCCGATGCGGTGCACGTAGTCCTCTGCGTTCGTGGGGAGATCGTAGTTCACCACAAGCTCTATCCCCTTCACATCAATGCCGCGGGCGGCGATGTCCGTTGCCACGAGCACGCGGTACTTCCCGTTCCGGAAGCCGTCCAACGCCTCGCGCCGCTGGTTGAGCGACCGGTTTGAGTGGAGTTCCGCCGCCGTGTGGCCGAGCGCGCGGACGCCGGCTGCAATGCGCTTTGCGCCAAACTTGGTGCGTGTGAACACAAGCACTGACCCGCGATATTCGTACAAAACCTTTTCAAGCAGGCGCGGCTTGTCCGCCTTTGGGATAAAAAAGAGTTCTTGGGTTATCTTTTCTATCGTCGTACCTGGCGGCGCGATCTCAATGCGCAGTGGGAGCTTCATGTATGAATTCGCCAAATGGACAATGGTTTCCGGCATGGTGGCTGAAAAGAGCATGGTCTGCCGTTCGCGTGGCACGGTCACAAGAATGCGCCTGAGCTGCGGCGCAAAGCCCATGTCCAGCATCCGATCCGCTTCGTCCAACACGAGCACCGCCGTCTGCGTGAGGGATACCGTCTTTTGTTCAAGATGGTCTATGATGCGCCCCGGCGTGCCGATGACGATCATCGGATTCCGCCGGAGGTCTTGCACCTGCCGGCCCATAGGCGCGCCGCCTATCAAAAGCGCGGTGCGCAGACCGAGCGGTGCGCCGATTTTGCGGAACGTCTCCTCCACCTGGAGCGCGAGTTCGCGCGTGGGCAGGATGACGAGCCCGCGCTTCCCCGCGAGCGCCGCCTGGAGCATCGGCACGCCAAACGCGAGCGTTTTCCCTGTGCCCGTTTGCGCGAGGCCAATGAGGTCCTTGCCTTCTATTGCCGACGGGATGGATTTTTCCTGGATGGGCGTGGGCGTCTTAAAGCTCAGCCGGTCAAGGATGGCAAGAATGTTTGGCGCAATGCCGAGGCCGTAAAAAGTTGTTTCGTTAGGCATATAGTGAGCGTCTAAGAAGGTATCTTACGCGTATTCCCATAGTAACCCGAATGGCGCCTGAATGCTATACTTGGAGCATGAAGGATGGCGATCAAGGCACCAATCACAAAGGGCTCAGTCCGGTTGAACTTCTTCTTATCATCATGATCGCCGGCGCAATCGTGATTTGCGGCATTTACCTCTACACTCGGTTTCACTAGCCACATGCTTTCCCCGTTCCAAGCCGTCATCCTTGGCCTGCTCCAGGGCGTCACTGAACTTTTTCCCATCTCGTCGCTCGGCCACAGCATCCTGCTCCCCGGCCTTTTTGGCTGGCAGATAAGTGCGAACGCCGCGAACGTCGTTGAATTCCTCGTCGCCACGCACTTTGCCACGGCACTCGTGCTCTTCTTTTTATATTGGAACGACTGGATGCGCATTATCCGCGGCATTTTCCGTTCGCTCGTCGCGCGGGAAGTGCGGGAGGACGACGCGTATGCCAAGCTCGGATGGCTCCTTGTGATTGGCACCATCCCCGCAGGCATCGTCGGCCTCGTCCTCAAAGACCAGGTCACGGCCATTTTCACGTCTCCCCGCTCCGCGGCGTTCTTTTTGATATTGAACGGTATTCTGCTTTTTGCCGCGGAGTTCCTGCGGCGGCGGGGGCGGCGGCGCAAAGAGGTGGCGGGCGCGACGGATGCTGCGGGCGCAGGCGCGGATGCGCGACTCGCCAAGCTCACCTGGTGGCAAGGGACCAAGATCGGCTTTATGCAGATACTTGCACTCCTGCCCGGCATTTCCCGCACCGGTTCCACTATGACCGGCGGTCTTTGGACCGACCTCTCGCACGAAGATGCCCTCCGCTTTGCCTTCCTTCTTGCCACGCCCATCATCGGCGCGGCAGCGCTCCTTGAGCTCCCCGGCCTCCTCGCCGCGGGCGGCGCAATACTGCAAGACGCCGTGCTTGGCGCCGTGGCCGCCGGCATCGCCGCCTATTTCTCCGCAAAATTCCTGGTGCGCTACTTTAAAACGAACACGCTCATCCCCTTTGCCGTATACTGCGCGGCGATCGGAATAATCGGCCTGCTCATCATCCGCTAACGGCCGCCCGCCGATTGTTAGCCAGTCGTTAGAGGTGCTTGTCTTCGCGCGGCGGTGCGTCGTGCGCAGACTTTTTCCCGCTCACAAACCATGCCACCACAAAGAATGCCAGGCCGAGAATAAACGCCGCGATGCCGTGCTTCACGTGGATGGTGAGCGTGGAATCGTGACCGGGGAAAAACGAGGGCAACAAGCCGGCCGGCGTCGTCCAATAGACGAACGCAAGCATGACGCACACAAGACCAAGCAGGATGCTGAGCGCGGTAATAAGCCGTTTATTTTTCATATTTTTATTATAGCAAAAGCGCCTTTTGATAAAAACTCGCGCCCTACACCAATTCGTATTTCTTCATAATGCGCCGGTACATGCGGAGGAGGATAAAGAGTAATACTACGACCGCGACGATCGCGCCGATCAAACTCAGTAAATTGGAAAAGTCGTTCCAATAGGAACCCACAAGATATCCCAGAAAGAGCGCGCTGAAGGGTTCAATAATATTCCCAATGAGGTCGTAGATAAAGAATGTTTTGAGCGGCACGGCAACGAGTCCCGCCAAAAAATTAGTGATGGAACTGAGCGACCCCGCAAAGCGCGTCATAAAGACCGTCACGGCCGCATCGCTCCGCAGTTCGGCCTGAAGGTGGTTAAAAAAACGTATCTTGTTCAGCCGGAGCAAATGGATGACCCGTTCGCCGAAATAGCGCGTGACGGCGTAGTCCGTGAGGTCGCCGAGCGTGTTTGCCACGACCGCAACCGTGAGCGAGAACCAAAAGCTAAAATAGTTCTGGCTCGCAAACGCCCCTATCGCGAGCAGCGTGATGTTCACCGGCCACGGGATGATTATCGCGCCGAGATAGACGATCACAAAAAGTGCCCAGTATTTATAGAGCAGGACGAATGACAGGAGCGAACCCGTGACTCCCGTCATATGGAGCCTTGCACCGCGCCCGTGGGGAAGCCCAGCGACGCATTGGACGGACTGGTGGCGGAACTCGAACTGTTTCCGGTCCCCTCTTGGGCAAAATAATTTTTGATGGCGGTCTGGACGTTGGTAAGCGCGGCGGCACTTGCTTCGTTTGTGTCGCGTGCATAGCTCGTAATGGAAAGATGTGGATAGTGCGTATCCGTCACGGGAAGCGCGGTTTGGAGATAGTCCGCGGGCAAAACAAAAATACGGTTCAAGTAATCAAACGTCATCCATGGCTGGATGATGTCCACGTCGCTTGCCGTAAGCGGACCGTGACCCTTCAGCACGTGGTCAATTGAGGCTTCCCGCGCGTTCAAAATCTGCTCGCGGCGCAGGTTGAGATACTCCCTTACGAAAAATACTACGAGGACCGCGAGAATGACCGCGAGCGCGATGACGACCCACTCCACCACCCGCGCCATGCGGCGGTTGTTGCGGTTGTTGTGGCTTCCCGGCTCCTCGTGGTCTCCGCGGCCTTCATTTGCCATATATATAGTATACGATGTTCGGGGAGGTTCGGGTAAAACTGAGGGTGTGTCAAGTTTTATTTAAGAATTATTTAATGCCCGTGTGCTATGATGCGGCCATGCACACAAAAATTTTTGCGGCCAAGGTCGGCTTGCCATATAATGGCGATATGGCACGGCGCACATATACTGCGGTTTATAAACAAGCAGAGAATGGTTGGATTGCGGCTTGGATCAAAGAGCTTCCTGGCGTGGTTACGCAGGGACGGAGTATGCAGGAAGCGGAGGAGAACCTCGCGGATGCTTTTTCACTCATGTTGGAAGTGGATCCAGACCTACTGTCAAAGGACAGAAGGCTTGTTCGCCGAAAAAAGCAATTATCGCGAAAGTAAAGACCTGTGAAGCGGCGCGATATTGTACGTCATCTCGAAAGATGCGGCTGTTATCTATTGCGCGAAGGCGGGCGGCATTCAATTTATTGGAACGTGCTAAATGGAAAACGGGCATCCGTACCTAGACACATGGAAGTGAACGAAATTACCGCAAGGGAAATATTTAAAGAAATTGATATCCCCCACCCCGACGATCTCAACCCCCGCGTGCAATGAGCCCCTTGAACTCCTCCACCATCGGCACCTGCTCCGGTTCCACGGCGTAGAGCCCGGCCGTAAAGTACGCAGTCCAGTCGGCAAGCGAAAGCGCGTTGAATATCTTATGGAGCTCGTTCTTGCCCTGAAGCAAAATGACCTCAATCTTGAACCCGCGGTCTTTGAGAAGTTTTTCCAGGACGCTCATACGCTTGATGATGCGCCGGTCGTCGCCGCCATCCTTCAGGAATACAAAATGGAAATGGCGCGAGAGCGGCGGCGTCCTTCCTTTTGAATCAAATCCGGTCATCTCGTTGTGGTTCAGCTCCGGCACCACGTTCCAAAACGCGGGAATCTTGCCCGTCTCGTTGAACTTTATCTTCCAGTTCTGCGCGATGGCCGTGTTGCGGGCCGAGGCGTAAATAACCGGCACCGAGCCGTGCAGGCGCTTGGCGAGGTCGCGTGACCGGTGCTCTTCCCGCCCGGGGTGGAGCAAGGTGGCAAGCTCCGTCGCTTCTGCGAGCCAGGTCTTTTCGCCCATCAACGCGAGCATGCTCTTTAAGCTGAGGCCGAGCGCCATGCGCGGCTGGAGGTGAAAGTCCGGCATCTGCACATAAGGGATCTTGAACTTGTCCGCAAGATTCACGAGCTTCCCCCGCGAGGCGATGACGGCCACGGCGAGATGCTTGGCCCGCGCGGCGTTAAAGGCATCTATCGTTTCTTCCGTGGTGCCCGAATACGAGCTCAAAATGATGAGCCGTTCTTTGAGGTCGGCTTCTTTGAGGGCCGGCAAGCCGTAATTGGACCAGGTAATAAGGTCCAGTTCCGGGTGCCAGGTCTTTATGATATCCGCCGCCAAATGCGACCCGCCCATGCCGGCCACAATGAATTTCTTTGCTTTCTTGAGCTTCGCCTCGTTCTCCACCTTCGGCTCATACGCAAACTGCTTCGGATAGTTCTTAATGTCGTCCAGGATCATGCTCTTATTATACGCCCGGCGGGGCTGTTTGGTTTGTGCATAAAGGGATGCCCACGCGGAGGGTTCTATTCGGCCAAATGGGCGTGGTCATTGTAAATCCAGAGACGCCAATAATAATCTTCTTCAAATGCAGTTTGGTATTTCAGCACTGTAAGACCCGTGTTTTCCATTTGTGCCATACGATGAAATCTTCCAAAAATCTCGCCCGAGAGCAAATTACCAAGTAGAGCTCGCGCAACTACCGTCCGCAAAAAGTATCCATGCGTCACCACGACAATTGATGCTTCGATGCGGTTCTTAAGAAACGTTAGTGCTTTATCTGCGCGAGCGATAATATCATCAAAATTTTCACCATCAGCAACGCGCATACCCGGAGTATCCAAACTTTTTTCCCAATTGCGCCAAAGAGTATTTGCCATTTCATCCTCGTAGGATTTGCCGCTAATCCCTTTCGGCTTAATGCGCTCAACAAAAAGGTCTGAATATTCAGGTTTTCTACCAGTAACTCTTGCAACGATCTCGGCAGTCTCTCTTGCCCGTGGCAAAAGACTTGCAATCAATGTCTCAAAGGAAATTTTTGAAACTCTTTCAGCGATACTCTTGGCCTGTGCCCGTCCCTTGTCATTTAGTGGCGAGTCAACGGATTGAAAAACTGGCGCAATATTATCTTCGCTTTGGCCATGACGAACAAAATATATTACTTTTTCCATTTATGTGATCAATTTACACCTTATGTCCCCCGAATCTATTTCTCAGCGCCGACAAAATCCGCCCCATGTAGCTCGGTTTCTTTTTTGAGGCGACGCGGAATTTGAAGGAGTCTTCGATGGCGGGGAGTTTCATCCCCCATTTGCGGCCAGTTTTGACGGTCCATTCGCCTTCGCCGGTTGCGGCCACGGCGCCGGAGACTTTGCCGAGGTCTTCGCCATATACGCGGAACGCTTCTTCCATCCACCCCACGAGCCGCGACTCTATCACGCTCCCATGCTGGTATACCCGCGCCACGCGCGCGAGATCCAGCTTGAACGGCGACTTCTTCATGAGCGCAAACCCTTCGGCGATGGACTGCATCATGCCGTATTCAATGCCGTTGTGGACCATTTTCACAAAGTGCCCTGCGCCCGCGTCGCCAAAGTGCGCGTAGCCAAGCGGCACGGAAAGGTCTGCAAAAAGCGGCTCTAAATATGCATATGTTTTGCGGTCGCCGCCGATCATGAGCGAGCCGCCGTGCCGCGCGCCCGCCGGACCGCCGGAAAAACCAACGTCCATAAAATGAATACCGCGCTTTGCGAGCAGTTTTGCGCGGCGCATAGTGTCCTCAAAGAACGAATTGCCGCCGTCAATAACAATGTCGCCTTTGCGCAGCAACGCGGCGATGCCACTTTTGCCATCCGCGCCAAAAATAAATTCATCAATCCCGGCGCCGGACGTGATCATGAGCCACACCACGCGCGGCGGAGAATTACGCGCACCGCGCGAACCGGCCGCGGAAAGCTTTTGGGCCAGTTCTTCCTGAGAATGCGCCGTCTCAAATCCCTCTTTCTCCATTTCTTCCACCGGTCCCGGCGAACGGTTCGCGGCCACCACGCGCCATCCTTTTTCCTTCAGCTGGCGCGCCACGTTTGCGCCCATTTTCCCAAGACCAAACACGCCGATCTCCCTTGGTAATGCGTTCACGCCGTCCTTGGCCGCAGCCACACTCGCCACATCCGCCTCGGCCACGATGGCACGACTGTCCGGCGCATAGTGCCGGAGCGGCACCAGATTCTTTTGCCATGCCGCCACAAAGGGATCCACAAAACGCCACATCGCCGCAATCTCTTCGCTTGAAACGAAGAGCGTCTGGTCGCCCGCGATGCAGTCGAGTAAAAGCTTCTCATATTCCTCGGTGTATTGAGTATGCGAGCCACCCTTACCGCCGCCCGCACCGCCGCGGAAATCAAAATTCAAGAACTTTTCTTCTATCGCGAGCTCGTGCCCCGGCTTTTTTGAGTGGAACGCAATGGAAATCCCCTCTTTCGGTTCAATGTGAATGACGATGCGGTTCTTGACGTGCCGGCCTGGCGGGCAAAGGCACGGCGTTTCGTGCCGCAGCACGATCTCTATTTCTTTCAGCGATTCACCGAGCCGCTTGCCGGACTCCATAATGATGGGCACTCCTTCCCAACGGGCGCTCTCCAAAAATCCTTTCACGCGGAAATACGTTTCCGTGCTGGAATGCGGATCCACGCCTTTTATGGTGCGAAATCCTTCGTACTGCGCACGGAACGAACGCGTGGCGGCTTCTTTTAACGTGGGGATTTGGAGCTGTTCAAAAAGCGCCGCGCGGGCACTGCGGATGGACGGGGCGTCATAGCGCGCCGGGCGCTCCATCGTCACAAGCGCGAGCATCTGCAGATGATGGTTCTGCCCCATGTCGCGCAGGGCACCCACGTGGTCATAGAACGCGCCGCGATCCTCCACGCCGATCTTTTCAAACAGCCGCAAGTGGATGGACTCAACGGTCTCATTGCTCCAATCGCGCTCAAAAAGATCGTTTGCAAACCGGAAAACGAGCAAGTTCTGCAGCATCTCCTTTGCCGGATAGTGGTCAATGCGGTATATCTGCTCTTCTTTAAAGAGCTTACTCAACTTGGCGTCCAGCGCCTTGGCGCTCTTTTCGTCGCTCCCAAACGGCTTCTCCACAATGATGCGCGTCCACCCTTCGCCCGGGTCGCCGCATGCGTCCGCAAGATGCGCCTTATGAATATTTTCCAAAATCGTTTCGTAAAATTGCGGTGGCACGGAAAGATAAAAAAGCTTGTTCGCGCACATGCCGAGAGAATTGTCCATTTCGCTCAGCGTGTCTTTGAGCGCCTTGTAGTCCTCCAACATGTTGAACTCTATTTTGTGGTACCGCATGAGAGAAAGAAATGATTCCACCGAGCGCTTGGATGCGTCCGGCGCTTTGACCGCGAGGATCTCCCGTACATGCTTGCGCAATTCGTCGTCGTGCCAGTGCCTGCGCGAAACGCCCACGAGCTCAAAATACGGCGGGAGCTTCTTTGCTTCGTGCAGCGCAAAAAGCGCGGGAGCGATTTTCTTCGTCATGAGGTCTCCGGTCGCGCCGAGCACCACGAGCACGGTCGGTACCGTTGATGATGCCGCTGGATTATTTTGCTTCGTTTGTTCAGCCATTATCGCAGTCCCTCCATTTTAGCAGAAAAACGGCGGCTCCGGAATTGGAACCGCCGTTCAATGCGTTCTGTAAGCGTATCGGGCAAGGAAATCGTTTTGGGGTTGAACGTTCCTGGTAACGGTATATTCGCGATCGCGAGACCGTTCCGCATCAGCACCACGCGGTTGATGAACTCCGGTAGGGGTTTGCCGTCAAGTGTGGAATACCTCCAAAGGTGCGACGCTTGTTCGGGAATGTCCCCGTCCACAAGCCGGATATAGCTCAGACGAATATCTACCACGCGTTCTGTCCAGACCCAGTGGCGAATCCCGTCGTAAAGATCCATATCCGTGGAACAATCCCAGTCCAAGACAGGCACTGAGGATCCCATCGCCCAAAAATCATCGGGAACCTGGATGACGGCGGTATATCCCACTTCCCGATTGGGAACCAGGTGGACATCGCGATCAAAGGACCGATGGTAATGCACGATCACGACGGCAATGATGAAGGCAATCACAAGTGCCGCCCGGAACGACCACCACCATACCGCCCTGGACATCCATATTCGCGCCATACAGGCCTCCTAATACCGACATAGAGAGCAACTGCTGATTGGATAATACGATGCCGGCGCGAAAATGACAATTTCCCGACTTCATTGACAATTAATGAACCGTGTGTTAAAAAGATAATAGCACCATCACTAAGGAGAAAATAATGAGACATCGAGCGCAAGGACAGGAGCAGTTGCAATTTGAACCGCCTCCGCCGCCGCTCCCGGCACCGCCACCAGTGCCGGCCGCACTGGAACCCATGTCTCCCCCCTCTCAGACACCATCGTCCGAAACGACGCAGCCAGAAGAGCTTTCAAAAGATTCCACATCATGGAAGGCCTACGTCACTTCGCTGGAAATGGACGACCTCGTAAAGAAGTTCAAGCGCGAGTATGGGCGCACGAAAAGCGAGAACCACCCTACCCCGTTTGGCCTTGCAATGAACCGCGCTATGAGCACCACGCGAGAAAGGCTCACAGCCCGCAAAAAGAAAAAAGGCTACGAGATCGTGGTGACCGAGATCAAACGCCGCGTCACTATGGGAAGATCGATTTCCGCCGTGGGTCGAAAAAATCGGCCTAAGGATATGGGGATCGTAGAACCGATTCCCCTCCCCGATTGACCGACCAAACCAATGCGCCCCGTCCGGCAAACTCCACCGGACGGGCTTTTTTTACCCTTCTTTTTGCCCGAACGTTTTCCGCAAAACGGCCTTCCTGCCGCCACGCTCAAATTGCACATTGGCCCCCGCCCGCATCATGAGTATGCCTCGCCCACCTGTTTTCAAAATGTTTTCATCTTTTGTAGGGTCGGGAACTTCGTCCGGATCGAACCCTTCGCCTTCGTCCGTAAAGCTCACCACTACTTCATTCGTTGCAGGGTCGTAGTCAAAGAGAAAAGTAACTTTCTTTGAGGTATCTTCTTTGTTCCCGTGCTTGACTGCATTCAACGCCGCTTCCCGAACCGCGAGCTTGAACTTGTGAATATCGTCTTCGCCAAGACCGACCGCCTCCAGTTTCTCGCCAACAACCTCTTCCACATGTTCCGCGACCTCCTGAACGCTTTCTAAAACTTCTTCGAAATGTTCGCGCTGCCCTTCCCGATTTTCTCTTGCCATTTATTATTTGAACCTTACCTCCACCGTAAATTGCTCCTGGTTTGCCGGAAGCCCCGACGGGTTATCATTCATAAACAAGATCGTGCCCGTGGCGTCCTGCGGCGTGACAAACGGGATATTTGCGGAAAACGCCACGCTCGACGTGGTCACCCATTCGCCAAGCGCCTGCGCCTGGCCTTGCCCCAAAACGGCCCCACTACTATCCAAGACTTCCACGGGAAACGTGCCCTCATTGAACCATGTGCCCACCGCCTGCCCCTCAATGCCCACTGGCGAAGTGATAAGCCCTCCCGGGAGCGGCATGGTGACGGAGACGGGCCCGGCCGTGGGCGGCGCGAGCGCGGGCTTGTAAATAAAAAATACGACGGTGAGTGCCACAATGACGACTGCAAAAATAACGGCAAGGATTTTGAGCATATCAATGGGAACGGCGGGAGTGGCCGAGCGCGCCTTCGCGCCTCAATATCTCGATCTTTTTCGCCTGCCCGCGGGCGTAGCCGCCCGGATCCCCATCGGCGCGCACCACGCGGTGGCACGGCACGCGCGCGGTGTCAGGATTGTTGTGCATAATGTTCCCCACCGCGCGGTATGCGCGCGGACTCCCCGCACGGCGCGCGACCTCTTTATACGTCATTGTTTGCCCACGCGGGATGCGTGAGACAACATCGTAGACTTTTTCTTTGAAAGATTTTGCGGTTGTGCTCATCGTGGTGTACTTGCGCAGCGTGCCTCTATTATACTATATTTTTTCGTTCACAAAATGCTCCTCGGTAATGATGGGGAAATTGGGACCCTTGGCGCCGAACTGTGAGACGTGGTTTTTCATGGCCCGGTGCTTCATTGTCTTGTTTATCTTTATTTTAATGTCGCCTTTGCGGTGCACGATGGATCCAGCGGCATACTTCCCAAATTTTCTGCGGGCAAGAAATAGTTTTCTTCGTTGTGCAACCAATTTCCCGGCGAGCGTGGCGGCGGCGAGCGGCAATTTAAACTTTTTTGCAAGCTGGAGCGCCGCCGCGTGGGCCGCAATATGGTCCAAGTGGCCGCTCATGCCGTCGGGGCCAAAGCTCACGAGCTGGTCGGGCTTTACCTCGCGTACAATGGCCGCGCACTTTGCAAAAAGTTCCTTGCGATGTTTGCCCACCTTGGTGTCCGGCAATCCCAAAAAGAACACTTGTTTCACGTGTAAAACTTTTGCCGCCTTCAGCAGTTCGTTCTTGCGGATGCGTTTGAGCGCCGCGTCGGAAACCGGTTTTGCAAGATGCGATTTCCCCTTTTCGCCGTACGTCGCGCAGATCAAATAGGTCTCGCCGCCCGCTTTATGGTTCTCGTACATCGTGCCCGCGGCGATGCCCTCATCGTCCGGGTGGGCGGTGATCACGAGCAGTTTTTTGCCAAGAAAATGTGTTGCCATAGGGATAGTATAGACCAAAGGCCGAATAACAAAAAACCATCCCTATCGCGTTGCCGCTTCCTCCACGAGTATCCGCGCCTGGTTTCCGCTCCGCACCTCCAAAAATCCCCCGCTCACCGGAATATAATGCGCTTTTTTTTCGTTATCGATTATCTTCATCGTCCCCTTTGCGAGAATGGAAATGAGCGGCGCGTGGTGGTTCAAAATCGTAATCTCGCCCCGCTCGGTATTGCAATTTACCTCGGACGCTTCGCCCTGGAACAATACTTTTTCAAATGAATAGACGCCGAGTTGCATGGTTGAAAATTATGTTGCATTCACCTCCTCAATGCCGCCCTTCAGATAGAAGTTTTCTTCCGGCTTGTCGTCGTACTTGCCATCTAGGATCTCCCGGAAGCTGCGAATGGTGTCCTTTAAGGGAACGTATTTGCCTGCGCGGCCGGTGAAGGCCTCGGCCACAAAGAACGGCTGCGAAAGGAACCGCTGGATGCGGCGGGCGCGGTCAACGGTCTCGCGGTCGGCCGCAGAAAGCTCCTCAATGCCCAAGATGGCGATAATATCCTGGAGCTCTTTGTACCGTTGGAGCGTTTTTTGCACGTCCCGCGCAACGTTGTAGTGCTCCTCGCCCACTATCTTCGGGTCAAGCGCGCTGGAGGACGAGGCGAGCGGATCCACGGCCGGGTAAATACCGATCTCGGTCAATGCCCGTGACAAAACAATCGTGGAATCCAAGTGCGAGAACGTGGTTGCGGGCGCGGGGTCCGTGATGTCGTCCGCCGGGACGTAAATGGCCTGCACGGACGTGATGGAGCCCTTCTTGGTGGATGTGATGCGTTCCTGGAGCTCCGCCATTTCGGACGCAAGCGTCGGCTGGTAGCCCACTGCGGACGGCATGCGGCCGAGCAGCGTGGAAACCTCGGAACCGGCCTGCGAGTAACGGAAAATGTTGTCTATAAAGAGAAGGATGTTTTTGCCTTCTTCGTCGCGGAAATATTCCGCCATCGTCAAAGCGCTCAAAGCGACGCGTGCGCGGGCGCCAGGCACTTCGTTCATCTGGCCGAAGACGAGCGCGGTTTTATCAATAACTTTT
This sequence comes from Minisyncoccota bacterium, assembly GCA_036266715.1. Lineage (GTDB taxonomy): Bacteria > Patescibacteriota > Minisyncoccia > UBA6257 > 2-01-FULL-56-20 > DATAXS01. Next base: position 443 of record DATAXS010000002.1, on the reverse strand, counting down.
GATTCCAACATTTCGTGGTAGAGGTCGTTGCCTTCGCGCGTCCGCTCGCCGACGCCGGCGAAGACCGACACGCCGCCGCCCACCTCGGCCACGTTGCGGATGAGTTCCTGCAACAACACCGTTTTGCCCACGCCCGCGCCGCCAAACAAGCCAACCTTCCCGCCCTTGATGAAGGGACAGATGAGGTCTATGACCTTGATACCCGTTTCAAAAACTTCCGTTTTAGTGGACTGGTCGGTGAACTTTGGCGCGTCGCGGTGGATGGGTAAATATTTTTTGAACGGTTTTTTTGGCGTGGTGAGCGGGCGGCCGAGCACGTCAAAGATATTGCCGAGCGTCTCGTCGCCCACCGGCACTTCTATCATTTTGCCAGTGTCCTCCGCTTCCGCACCGCGGTTCAGGCCGTCGGTCGGTGCCATAGAAATCGCGCGGATTTTGCCCGG
>DATAXS010000021.1:0-6731 GCA_036266715.1 Minisyncoccota bacterium | reverse complement strand
TTTCGCGCCCAAATTAAAGTTTCGTGACTCGCCGTGAAAAATCTGCCGCTCAAATTCGGTGCCGCATTAGGTTTAAACCAGGAAATATCGTTCAAGATATGATAGCCCAAAGCTTGAAGCGCATGCCCACATTGATATATAGAGTGATATGTCCCGCTGACCCATAAGGTTCCGTTTGGTTTCAAAACGCGCTTCGCGGCTGCAAGCCAATTGTAATGAAAATCATAATCATCCTGAAAGCCCCTGCTCTTGTCCCAATCGCCCTTATTCACACTTACCATTTTCCCTGCGTGTACCGAAAATCCTCCGTTCGAAAGATTATAAGGGGGATCCGCAAATACCATATCAATCGAATTTTCTGGTAGTTGCCCTAAAATTTTCAACGAATCGGCGTTATATAAAACGAACCCTGGCTTTTCGTAATAAGGTTTGTGCATAATTTTTTCTTTTATGCTACCAAAACCATCATTAAATTTATCTAAAACTTTTCTTGACTTCTTAACCTGAGCTTTCCGTTTCATTCTTAAAAGATTACGTCCTTTTGGTTTTTTAATCAATAAAAAAGAGCTCTAAAACTAGGTCCCTTGACAGCACAAGGTACCTTGCTACACTTAACCCATGCCCGACATGGAAGCTAAGTTTGACCCCATCCGCAAAGGCCTTCTTGAATTCGCCGTCCTCACGGTAATTTCAAGTAAAAAGGTCTACGCGGCCGATATCCTAGAGATCCTGAACACGACCGAGTTCCAAACCCAGGAAGGCACGCTCTATCCCCTCCTCTCGCGCATGCGTCGGGAAGGGACCGTTGAATACGATTGGGTGGAATCGGACGCCGGACCGCCAAGAAAGTACTACCGTCTTACGGACAAAGGCAAAGAGCAATTGGAATCACTAAGGAACTATTGGCAAAAACTTTCGAAAACACTCAAACAAAAATGAACAAAGTAACAACCATCAATTTAAACGGCAGGGCGTATCAGATAGAAGAGGCCGGATACGAAGCCCTGCGGAAATATTTGGACAAGGCGCGCGCGGTGCTCGCGGAAAATCCCGACAAAGACGAGATCATGGCCGATTTTGAGCAGGCCGTGGCCGACAAATGCGCGGCCATGCTTTCTCCCAAGAAAAATGTGGTTACCGCCGCGGAGATAGACGAGATAATTGCGGCCATGGGGCCGGTGGACGCGTCTGGCGGAGATGCGGGCGTGGGCACGGCCGGGAAAGAAGAAGGTGCGGGTTCAGCGGGCGCCATGGGCGCGGGCGCTGCGGGTGCAAACGCGGCCGCCGGCTCCGCTTCCGCAAACCCTTCGCCCAAGCGCCTCTACCGCCTGCCCGAGGGCGAGTGGATTGCGGGCGTTTCTACGGGGCTTGCCGCGTACTTCAACATTGATGTGACTGTCATCCGCGTGCTCTTTGTGCTGCTCGGCGTGCTCACGCACGGCTATGGCATTCTTGCCTACGTCGTTCTTTGGATCGTGATGCCCGTGGCCCACACGGAGGATGAGAAAGCGCGGGCGCACGGCGTGGCGCCCTTCAACGCGCATGATTTTATTGAAGCCGCAAAAACGCGCTACGAAGAGTTCCGTGAGCATCATCCCGACATGCCGCCTGCACCCCAGAACCCGCACGACAAGGCGTCCTGGAAGGAATGGAAAGAAAGAATGAAGAGTTGGAAGAAAGAGCAACGCGCGGTGTGGCGCGAGGAGCGGGATGCGGCACGCGAAAAGGCCCGCGAAGAGCGGCGGAAAGCGCACATGGAGTGGCGCGCCGGGCGCCACGGCTGGCAGAATGAGCCCTGGGAAAATCGCCCGTGGCAGAACCGGCCATGGCAGGGCGGCTCCTGGCAGAACGAGCCCGGATTCACCGCAGGAAGCGGTTTCTTCCGCTTCTTAATGGGCCTTGTGATCGCCGCGCTCTTTGTCTTTTGCGTAATGGCCATTTGGAGCATTCTCCACGCTGGGACATTCTTTGGGCTCACGATCGCGGTCGGCCACTCCGGCTGGGTCGCCATCGTCTTCGTCTGCGCGCTCTTCTACGTCCTCATGCTGCCCTTTAAGGTGCTTATGAAGAACGCGCGCCCGTGGCACTGGGGCCGCTACAGCTTCTTCAACGACCTCATGCAGTCCCTCTTCTTTGCCTTTGCGCTTTACCTCGTGGTCCTCCTTGGCCGCGAACTCTTCCCGCCCGTGAATGCGGCGTACGGGATGGTCGTGCAGTATTTGCAGTCGGTGCGGTGGTAGTAGGAGAAAATAAAATAAGGGGCCGCCAAAAAACGTTCAACAAAACAAAACCACCCCTTGCGGGGTGGTTTTGCGGATTCCTGAAGTTCGCTTTTGGAGCATCACTCCAGCCAGCCTGCTACCTGTGCGATAAGTATACTCCGATATCGCTCCGTGTCAAGCTTGGTCAATGCGGACCGCCGGAGATTCGAACTCCGAACTCCCAGATAGCAGGCTGAGCGTGATGCCTTTTCACCAGCGGCCCTACACTGACCGATGCATCATAAACTTTCCGGCATTAAAACTATCTAAAAAATCGGCCCGCTCCCCTTGTGAAAATGGGGGACGGGCCGGTTGGCCGGACGCAGACCGGAATGTGCTAGGCGAGGATGAGTTCCAGCTTCTCCGCATGCTCCTCGTGCGCGATCGGAGCTCTGCGCACAGCCGGCGCCTTTGCCTTCTTGGTGGCGACTCCCTTCGGCACCGAAACGACGTAGACCGCGAGGCCTTCGGCGAGCTCCTGAAGAAGGAACGAGGGCCAGGAGGGATTGGGTTTCGGTTCGCAAAACTCCAAGACATCGCGGTACCCGAGCGGCCGCTTCTGAAAAAGCTTCCGATTCAGGAAGTGCATCTGCATCCCTTCGGTTATGCCGGTGCACTGATCTTCTCCCGGAACCTGCCTGACTTCAAGCAAGCTTCCGGGCATAAGACACACGAGCATGCCCGTGCCATCGACGAAGCCCATCGAGCCGGTCTTCAGGCGCCTGAGCGTAAGAGAATCGGCCACTTCCGCGGGACGGCTTTTGATTCCTTCTTGGGACACTTGGCACATCGTCTGCCTCCATATTACAAGGATTCGGCTCATAAGAACCGTCTATCTCTATTCTTAATACCTCAGGGAAAAGAATTTTGCAATCCGGCTCGCGCGCCACGGGAACCGGCGGGTGCGGACGCCGGGCTTGACGCGAGGAGTATAATAAAGGAAACGGGATAAAGGTCGCAGGAAACCAAACATTATAACCATGGCAGAAGTGACCTGTTCAAAGTGCACCCACGTGCACACCAAGCCGGATGGCACCTGCAGCTGCGGTTGCCAGGTGGGTAAGAAGTAGAGCTGCACGGCGCGCGAATGCGCGAACCGCAAAAAAGACCCGGGGCATTGCGCCTCGGGCCTTTTTATTTTCTGCTCATCGCCGAACTCTTTCGTCGCGGGATGAATTTACTGCAACGTGGACGTCGCCGCTGCGCCGCTTGCGCCCGAACCGCTGCCCGCCGCGCCGTTCACGGGGGTTGGAGGGAGCACGCCGTGCGTGACGCCGCTGCCGCCGGTGCCACTAGCGCCATAGCCGGTCCTGCCGTAGCCGCCGCCCATCATGCCGCCGGGATACATTGTGCCGTAACCGGAGCGCATCGAGCGCTCGCCAAAACCGTTACCACGGAATTCGCCCACGCGCACACCGATCCAGAACACGACCGCGAGCACGAGGAGTGCGACCACGATGCGGATCACCCAGAATCCGCCGCCCCATCCGCCGCCCCATCCGCCGCGGTGCCATCCGTATCCCGGTCCGCCGCCGTTCTGGCATCCGCAGTTCCAGCATCCGCACGGGCACATCTTCCCTTTCATGTTCATGCCATCACCCTTCTGACCATCCTTTTGATCATCTGCAGCCATAAGATAAGTAAGTATGATAAATTGGCGACCTTTTTGTAGCTTGCCTATTATACGCCACTACGGGAGAGTTTGGTTCGCTGAATGGGTGGCAGCTTGCCGCGGCGCCTACGCGCGCCCCACTGCAAACTTTTCGTTCACCTCCTCGCGGAAATCACGGAACTCCCCGTACATCCGGTCCACCTTTGCGTCCAACACGTTATATCCCTCAAGCAAAAGAGTGAATCTGTCGTTGAGGTCCTCAAAGCCAACGCCCAGTTTACGTTGGTTTTCTTCCAAGCGGTCCATGCGCTCGTCCAGTTGGCCGAGCCTATATTCAAACTTGGCGAATCGTTCCTCCATGCGGCCGAACCGCTCATCTATCAACTTGAACTGTTCAAAAACTGCCACCTCAAAATTTTTTGACCGCGCTTTGGGCATTTGTAAACAGTACCAAAGTGGAAACCGTTTACAAGTTTTGTTTTAGAATTTTTTAATGTTTTGGTGGGGCGGGGGCGGCCGCAAATGAAGATGAAAAAATCCTTAAAATCCGCTACAATCCATATATTATGGCTGCAGAACCGCGCCCGCGCGAAAAGTCCCCCACCCCCGCCGCACCGGGCCAAATGGAACCCCGGTACGACATCAAGAGCGTTGAAGCCTGCATATATAAGAAGTGGGAGGATTCCGGCTTCTTCAACCCGGACGCGTGCGTGCGCGAGGGCGTGACGGCGCGGGACGCCGAACCCTTCTCTATGGTATTGCCGCCGCCGAACGTGACGGGTGTGTTGCACATCGGCCACGCGTTTGAGGACGCGCTCCAGGACATTGCCGTGCGCTTTGCGCGGATGCAGGGACGCCGCACGCTGTGGGTGCCGGGCACGGACCACGCCGCCATCGCCACACAATCAAAAGTGGAAAAAGATTTAGCGAAAACAGAAAAGAAATCGCGGCACGACCTTGGCCGCGAGGAATTCCTGCGCCACGTGAACAAATTTGCAAAGGCGAGCCACGACACCATCGTCCGGCAGATAAAACGGATGGGCGCTTCCCTTGATTGGAGCCGCGAGGCGTACACGCTGGACGAAAAGCGCTCGCAGGGCGTGCGCACCGCGTTCCAAACCATGTACGACCTTGGTCTTATCTACCGCGGCAACCGAATTGTGAACTGGGATCCCAAGGGTCAGACCGTTATTTCGGACGACGAGGTCCAGCACGAAGAGCGCCGGGCAAAGCTCTACACGTTCCGCTATGGCCGTTTGGCGAATGGCGAACTCTTCCCTATTCCCGTCGCCACCACGCGACTGGAAACCAAGTTCGGCGACACGGCGGTTGCCGTGCATCCCACGGACGAGCGCTACCGCAAGTTTGTCGGCAAAGAATATGATGTTCCTTTTTGCGGCGCGCCGTTGCACATAAAGGTGGTCGCGGACGAATCGGTGGACCCCGCGTTCGGCACGGGGGCGGTGGGCGTGACGCCCGCGCACAGCATGACGGACTGGGAGATCGCGGAACGGCACGGCCTGCCGCACGTGCAGGTCATCAACGAGTACGGGAAGATGACGGTGCCCGGCCCCGTGAACGGCAAGAAAACAGAGGAAGCGCGCGAGTGGGTGGCGGAAGAACTGCGCAAGCAGGGATTAATAGAGAAAGAAGAGGAAGTGGTGCAGAACGTTTCCGTGGCAGAGCGCACGGGCGGCATTATTGAACCGCTGCCCAAACTGCAATGGTTCGTGGCGGTCAACAAGCCCTTTAAGCGCGGGTTCCTGCGGCGCACTACGTTGAAACAGCTCATGCGCGACGCCGTTGCAAGCGGCCGCGTGCGCATCGGGCCCGAACGGTTTGAAAAAATATATTTCCACTGGATTGATAATCTGCGCGACTGGTGCATTTCGCGCCAGATATGGTTCGGGCACCGCGTGCCCGTGTGGTACAAGGGCGAGCAAGTTTCGGTGGGCGCGCCGCCGGCCGGGGCCGAAGGATGGGAACAGGACCCCGACACGCTGGACACCTGGTTCTCTTCCGCGCTCTGGCCGTTCAGCACGCTCGGCTGGCCGGAAAAAAATTCGCCGGACCTTGCCACGTATTTCCCCAACACGCTCATGGCGCCGGGTTACGAAATTCTGTTTTTATGGGTGGCGCGGATGATATTAATGAGCGGTGTGCTTCTGGACAGCGTCCCTTTCCGCACCGTGCTCATCCACGGCATCGTGCGCGATGCAAAAGGACAAAAGTTCAGCAAGTCGCTCGGGAACGGCATTGATCCTTTGGAGCTCGCGGATACCTATGGGGCCGACGCCTTGCGCATGGGGCTCATTGTGGGCGCCGCACCGGGCAACGACGTGAAGTTTGATGAACAGCGCGTAAAAGGCTACCGGAATTTCTCCACAAAGATCTGGAACATCGCCCGGTTCATCCAAATGAACAAACCGGCGGCCGGCGGTGGTGATACCTCGCCGCGTCCCGACTTTTCGGGCCGCGCAGAAGTAAAAGAGCTCGCCGCACTCAAAAAAGAAGTGTCGGCGCATCTTGAGGCGTTTGAATTCCACCTCGCCGCGGAAAAGCTCTATCACTACATCTGGCACACGCTCGCGGATAAGATCGTGGAAGAACAAAAGGCCGCGCTCCGCGACGGAACGCCCGCAGAAAAGTCCGCGTCCTACGCACTTTTGGAATCACTGCTTTTGGACTCGCTCAAAATGCTCCACCCCTTTATGCCTTTTGTGACCGAGGAGGTCTACGGCATCTTCCGCCCGGGCAAGATGCTTATGGTAGAGGCCTGGTAAGCCCGGCGCGGCGATCGCCGCAGGCGGTATGTTAAAATTTTATTAAATGTTGCTTGCATTTGATCTTCTTCTTGG
>DATAXS010000001.1:0-3717 GCA_036266715.1 Minisyncoccota bacterium | reverse complement strand
ACAATGGACGCAACAAGGGCAAGTAGAGAAATGTTTTTAAGCGATTTTCGTGAGATCATCGGAATTTAGTTCGCCTGCACCTGACAAGCCGAAGTTTCTATGGTGCCGCTTGCGTTGCCAGTAACAGTGACAGTGTAATTGCCGGCAAGGGTGAACGTGGTGTTGAAGACCGGGCCACTGCCCGTTGCAGGTGTGCCGCCCGCAGTTGTCCACGTGTAGTTGGTGTCACTACCACCCGTTGCGCCGAAGCTCTCCAGGGTATTCACAGCAACACTTACTTGTGTCGGGTTGCAGGCCACGGGTATCGGTGCGGGCGGGACGACGGGCGCGGCACCAGCGCCTGCATTCGCGGTCGTCATAAGTGCGTTCACGCCGCTCATAATCACCTGTTGGAGGAGCGCAGTGGTCACGGTGGCGAGAAGGCCGGTGATATCGCCTGCATTCACGACAAGGTCAATGTCGGAGCTGAGGTTCCTGTTTAGAGTGTCAGCTGCATTCGCGCCTGGGAACGTGGTGATCGGTTCGGAACCGTCGGAACAGCCGGCGGGTATCTGGACGGGCGTTCCCACCACCGCAGTCCCGTTCGGCTGTACGCATTGGTTTCCCACGAGGACACCTACACTGCACACCATATGGGCCGCAGCGGCGTCGGTGCCATCGCCACAAACAGAAATACCTTGATACCCTTGCCCCGCAACGGCCTTATTTTGCGAGGCGGTCTGGGCCGATCCCCCGAGTGAGAGGGTTTCGTCGTACGCCGTTGCAAAAGCACCATATGCATTATTTTGAGGAGCCAAAAGCGCGCCGAACGCGTTCCATCCGCCGGTGTTAAAGTCGTTGAAAAAGCCCGCAGTACTCCCGACGCTGTTTTGTAGCGTGCAATTTGTGCCGCCGCCGCCGCTCAGGGTGATTCCTCCCTGGACCGCAGGCGCAGATGGATAGATTTGCTTGAGCCAGCCGCTTACATCAGCGCTAAAGCCCACGCAGAGCCCAGGTTCAATTTGCCCGAGCGCGGTTCCCACCGCCGCATTAAACGAATTGGAGAGCAAGCTTCCCCATCCCGTCACATACCGCGGATTGCCGTTGTTCTGGATAAACTTGAGGGATCGGTTTTGAAGGAGGGTGACAATGGTGTTCTTTAGTAGTTGGAGCAAGATGGCCTTCACGGATTGTTCAACGAGTTGGGCGTATTCCGTGGGGTTAAAGACGATCTCCCAACCGAATGCCTGTGCTTGCGATATACCCAAAACCGAATTTACAAAACCAAGAAGACCGTTTTCTTTTTGATTCGGCGCAAGCGTGAGCAACCCGCTCTGCGTGGCACTCTGGAACTCATCTTGAAAATCTTGGAGCGCCGCCTGATATTTTGCATCTTCCGCCTGGAACACAAGCGCGCTTTTTACCGGGTCGGCCGAAGTGCTTGTGCTGTTCGCGAGCGCCAAACTGTTCTGTTCGTAGACCAAGAGCTTGACCAGGCTCTTTTGGAAATCGGCAAGGTTCGCCGGAACCACAAGATTTTTTACGCCATTCAATGCGTCGCCCACTTGCGTGCCCGCGAAATCAATATCGCTCGGACCGACCGTCGCGCTATTTAGAGAATCCTGCAGGTCGGTATTTACAAAATAATCATTTCCAATGGTATTCAGCGCATTCACGTATTGCTCCACGTTCTCGTCCGAGCTCGAGGTGGTTTGCGTGGTAATCGTCTCTGCCTCGTAATCCCAGTCAGGAACCTGTACCGCGGCGAGCGTGGATGTGGAAAGCCCCGCAACCACGCTGTCCGCGTCGGGTTCCGCGATTATCTGCTGTCCATCGGAAGTCGTTTGCGGCCCATCCGGATTTGCCGCAAAAAGATTGCTGAGCATGGAGTCCGCGAGCTGGCTCGTAAGGTTGTTCGGGTCAGAGGAAGACGCAGTGGACGACGAGTCATCGGAAAGATCATCTTGCAGATTGTAATCTGTCTGGCCCAAAGAGCGCGTAAATGCATTACTCCCAAGAGCAAGCGTGCCGTTACCCTGGTTCTGTGACGATGCCGAGGCTTGCGCAGGGGGCGCGTTACTGCCGGATTGTGCGGACGCCGGAGAGCCGAAGTTAAGCAAAACCAAAGCGGACGAGCCGGCAACGGCGGCAAGAATAAGGAATACGACGACAAACTTCTTGACGTCTATCATTTACCTCATTATAGCGCTCTATTATATGCAAAGTTATCCCCAATTGACACGAGGCGACGAAACAAAGGCGGCACAGTATAAAGCAGTGCAAAAAGGAGAATGCATCCCCTGCCCGCACCGTCTTACCACACGCCTTTTTTAAAAGAATGCCTCTGCGACGGCGGCAATTTGCCCCACGGTGAGGTTTTGCGGCCGTGCCCTTGGATCGATGTGCAACGCGAGAAGTTTATCCGCGTCGGTCTGTTTTGTGCCCGTCCCGCCTTTGCCGCCCGCAACTTGCGCAGCGCGTGCAGCAACGTTATTAAGTACTGTTTTTCTCGGCTGGGCAAAGAGCGTGCGGACCGCTTCATAATACCGGGCAGGTTCAAGGTTGTGCGCGGCCTCAACCCCGCTTTTCAGAGAACCCCGCGCTTCAAGCACGATGATCGCTGAGTCCACTTCCGGCTTGGGTTTGAAATGGTCTTTTGAAACAGCGGAAAGTATTTTCGGTTCCGCCCAAAATTGGACGCTCGCCGCAAGGCGGTTCATCTTCGGAGGTTCGGCAATGATCCGCTCCGCGACCTCCTTCTGTACCATAAAGACGCACCGCGCGGGCCGGGCGCGGAGGGGCAGCTCGCCCACGATACGGAGAAGGTAGCCGGTCAAATAATATGGAATATTACCGATCAGCTTTACGCCCATTCCCGCGCTTTTCGAAATTATTTCCTCGGACTTTAAAATTTCAAGGGCGTCGCCGGAAATTATTTCTGCCGGTTCGGGCTCGCCAGAAAATTTCTTTGCGACTGCCGCCGCGAGCGCCGGATCTTTTTCTATCGCAATGAGCCGCGCCCCGTGTGTGCCGCACGCCATGGCGAGCGGTCGCGTGAGCTCCCCGTGTCCCGGGCCAATCTCTACGATCGTCTCGCCGCGCCCGGGCGCGAGCGCCACGATCATGCCGCTCGCTATCTTCCCCGAGGGATCATCCAAAAAATGTTGGCCGAGCAATTTATTTGTCATAATGATCTACCAATCAAGGTGAATGACTTTTTCTTCCCGCGCCGCGTCTTCCTGCGCCACGTCGTCTCCGTCGGGTACCGCGGCGAGCGTAATGCAATCCTCGGGAATTTCCGAAATGAAACGCGAGGGCATTCCGGAAAAAGTGATGTGCAATTTTTGCTTTGCCCGCGTCATCGCAACGTACATGAGCCGCCGCTCTTCTTCAATTGATGCTTCGTTATCTATGGAGCGGATGTGCGGCAGAAGTCCTTCCGCCGCGCCGGCAATGAACACGTTCTCAAACTCCAGCCCTTTTGCAAGGTGGACCGTCATTAAGCTCACCTTTTCGGTCTTTGGGGCCGGCCGCTTCCCCGCTTTTTTGCGATTCACGCCACCCGCGCCGCTCGCGGCTGCGGCCACCTCGTCGTCCGTGGCCTGCAATAAGCTCACTTTTTCAAGCAATTCGGGCAAAGTATCAAACCCCGCCGCAAAGTTCACAAGCTCGCCGATGTTCTCCTCGCGCTCATCGGGATTCAAAAAATTCTCTTCCAGGTATTCAAAATAGCCGAAC
>DATAXS010000031.1:0-7165 GCA_036266715.1 Minisyncoccota bacterium | reverse complement strand
CATTAGCCGACCCAAGAGAACCGTCCGCAAGGGCGGTTTTTCTTTTTATCGCCATCCCGTTGCCACCCTGTTGACATCGCCACGCGCCGTCTTATATATTGGGGGTAGTAAATCCCTTGGGAGGTCGCCCGCATGGACGAGATCGTTATCTTTCCTTACGCAGGAGATGTGCACATTGTGATAGCCGAAATGATGGCAAAGACCGATCCGCCGATCGTCACCAAGGGGAACCTTGCGGCAAAGTCGGTCTCGCTCCTCACGAGGGTCTTTGACGAAACGATGTCGACCGCCGCAGGTGAACCGAAAGGAGAGCTGATGTTCAGCGAGCCGCAGCACGTTCCGTGTTACTGGCCGTTCTCATTTCCCTTCTGGCTGGATTGGGATTGGGAGATGACCTCGCAAGGGGGCTTCAATGGAGAAACGATTGCGCTCGCGTTGTCGGACCGGGCACGGCTTCAGATCGATTACCTCTCGCGGAGTGCTCCGAAGCTTGTGAAGCATGGCCACGTGATATCGGCGGCGCTCTGGATGTTCAGATTATTCCAAGAGTATGCCGAAGAAGGGAGGGACCTCGCCATTTTCCGGCGCGCGGTCGGAAATCTTGATAAGGTTAGTTTCCCGTTCTGGCAAAGCGAGATGTAGCATTTGAGCCGTACGGCACAGCGCCACCCGCAGGTTCGTCACTTGAACCTGCGGGATTTTTTTCAGGATTTTAATAAAATTGCCGTATTGACACGCCATGCACGCCGGGAGTAGAACTAGAACAGTTGTTCCATTCATGCTGTCCTCGAGGGGAGGTGAATTAGATGCAAAAGGTTTCCGAATACAAGGTCATCGCTGAACCGTCTCGGTCCCCCAAATTCTTTCCGCTTGCCGAAACCGTGCCGCGCTCCGGGCAAAACCCAAGGTCGGGAGGAAAAACGCACATACTGCATCTTTTCCGGCGCCATCCGGAAAAGCCATTTAACCGCGACGGACTTGCCACCATTGAAACGGTGGAAGGCAAAGACGGCGACATAAGCGACCTCATGCTGGTCTCGCTGTTCGTCTATAAAACGACGATAGATGAGGTGATCTGCTGCGTATACCGCCATTCCACCAGCCTCTCGGGTAAAATGCTTGCGCAGATGATCCATCTCTATCAAGACACGGAAGGGATTGAGCTCGTCCGCGACACCTTCCTTGGCATGAGCTGCTACTGTTTTTCCCGAAACCCCCAATATCCCCACGAATTTCTTGCACATCAGAAATCGCTTAGGGAAAAACTCCAGCGTTCGCTCGTGATGTCCGCGGGCTTCTTGGAAAAGCCGTGGCCCTTCAATGAGATGAGATAGCGGATGAGAGGACCAATATAAAAAATCGAGGCCATTCCTTTCGGAATGGCCTCTCGTTTGGTTGGGGCTGTATGAACTGGGCCGCCTTGTCATAGAGATCGGCGGGTTGCGGCGAAGGGGTTTTGGGTTTAGCGGGAGGGTTTGGCTTTGGCGCCACCGGGAATGCCTTCTTAAAGATGGTAGCGAGCACACCCTTTGCGGCGTCAGAGAAGTGGTCCGCGTTATCGTCGTTTTGAAGTTCCCGGAGCTCCGCGTATGCCTCGTCGGAAATTGTTTTCAAAATCGGTTCGGTAATGGCGACGTTGATGGCTTCTCGCTCAAGGTCCGGATCGATAACGACCACAATACTTCTTCCTTCGGGACCGCCCACGAAACACTTTTTTATGAAGGAATCGGCGTAGCGTTCAAGCGATGTGGTCTGGTTCACCGTAATCGCAAGGACCCGCATGTCAATGTTGTTTTTTTCCCTGAACGCCATGAGCTTCTGCAGCGTGTCCGCCTTGTCGCGTTTGTTGTAGAAGCCGACTTTGTCCACCAGCGGGCCCGTCCATTTGGCACAGTCGTCGTTGAAGTTGCCGTTTAAATCCTCTGCGGGGCCTGCGGCGGCGTGTGTGCGATGGGCAAGCGGGATGAGAAAAAGGAATGTGAAACAGGCGAGACCGAATACTGCGGCGTTGCGTTTCATGGTGACGCCCCCTTGTTTTGCCCCCTTTTGGAAAGGGAACAGCTGCCTCTTTTATAACACACACTGCGGAATGATTTCCAGTTCCCCGATTTGCTACAATAAAGGTATGGCTGAAACACCCCACACAAGCCCCAAGGTGGCGCTGGATCCGCTCGGTTCGCTTTTGGGCAATGCATGGAAGCATTTCAAGGGACAGTTCTGGATGTTCGTCGCGATATTCGCCGCGCCGGCGGTCGTGATCTCCGTCGGCAGGGCGTTCCTTACTGCGGGGGCGGCCGCAGCGGGCCCACGGTCATTCTTGGCGCTCGGCGGGCTCATCATGCTCGTTGGCTACATCATTGCCATCGTCGCCACGATCGCGCTCATCTTGGCGCTCGGCCGCAAGACGGATTTTGGCGCGTCGTACCACAAAGGGTTCCAGCTTTTCTGGCCGATGATATGGATCGTCATCCTTTGCATGCTCGTCGTGGGCGGCGGCTCCGTGTTGCTCATCATCCCGGGCATTTTCCTCGGCGTCGCGCTCTCCGTGACAAACTTTGCGTTCGTGCTGGATGACGTGCACGGCATGGCGGCGCTCCGCACGAGCCGCGAATACACGCGGGGCTACTGGTGGGCGCTCTTCGGGCGCATTGTGCTCATGGCGGTTGTGATCATCGTGATCATGCTCGTCGTCTACGTGCCGTTTGCCGTCCTCACGCCGGCGGTCGTGAGTGGGTCCGTGTATGCAATCGCGTTTTTGCTCGTTACCGTCTACTCCACCTGTTACACGTTCACTATTTATGAAAATCTCAAGCGGCTGAGGCCGGACGCGGCGGCGCGGGCGGCGGAACGCGCGGCGAAAGGGGGAGACGCGTTTATGAAGGTGTGCATGGTCATCGGGATCGTGTTCGGCGCATTCTTTTTGATATCGTTCGCGGTGTCCGGCCGGAGTTGGGTGGCGGCGTACCGCGCGCAAATGATGAACAATTATCCGGCTGGCGCGCCGGGCACGAACGGCGGCGGGCCGGGCAGCGTTTCCATGGGGGGCATGCCGATGGAAGGTCTTACGCCCTCAAGCGGCCCCGTGGGCACGCAGGTCATGATCATGTTCCCGCAGGGCGCGGCCGGCGACACGTTTACGGTACTTATGAACAGTTTGGTGGCGGCAAAGGGTCTTGCGTATGCGAGCGGCGACATGATGGAATTTGCGGTGCCTTCAAATCTTGCGCCGGACTGCAAACCGAACCAGGCCTGCCCGCAGTTTATGGCGCTCACGAGCCCGCAGACATACAGCGTATCCGTTTTGATAAACGACGAGGGCAACCCGATCCCGGTGGGCAGCTTTACGGTAACGAAATAGCGGCTAAATGGCCGCTGACTAAATAGAGAGATCCCCGCGTGCCACGAGGGGATATTTTTTTGCGCGCGTGGCGGTGGCGCCACGCGCGCCAGCGCCGCTACCGCCGCGGAGCGTGCGCATGTAGGCCGCCGCGGCTATCATCGCGGCGTTGTCCATGTTGTATTTAAAGTCCGGCACAAAAAAGTTGCAGTGGATGAGGCCGGCCGTGCGCTCCAGCGCGCGGCGCAAATGGCGGTTCGCCGCCACGCCGCCCGTCAAAATAATTGACTCGGCCGCATGGTCCTCGGCCGCACGCCGCGTCTTTGCCACAAGCACGTCTATTACCGCCTGTTCAAACCCCGCGGCCACGTCCGCCTTGTTCACTTTGTGCGGCGCACCGCTCGGAGTTTTTTCGCGCTTTGCATTTTCCAAATAGTAGCGCACCGCGGTCTTCAACCCCGAAAAACTAAAGTCGTAGTTACGCTGGTCCAGCATGGGACGCGGGAAGGTGACGGCAAAGGGATTGCCGCGCGCGGCGAGCTTTTCCACTTCCGGGCCGCCGGGATAGGGGAGGCTGAGCAGCCGCGCCACTTTGTCGTAGGCCTCGCCGGCCGCATCGTCGCGCGTTTCGCCCAGATGCTCCCATTTTGAAAAAGAATCCATTTTGAGCAACATCGTGTGGCCGCCGGAAACGATGAGCGCCACGGCCGGAAAGATTTTTTTGGGAAGGAGCGCCGCGCCAAAGCTCTTGGACGAGCGCGACGGCAGTAAAAAACTGTAGAGATGCCCTTCAAGATGGTTTGCGCCCACGAGCGGCAGCTTGCCCTCTTTGGCAACCACCTTCGCGAACTCAATGCCGGTCCAGAGTGCGGGCTCCAGGCCGGGACCAACCGTCACCGCCACAAGATCCGGCTTGAACTGCTTGTGCTTGGCCACGATGCGCGCAAAAAGAATGGGCAGATTTTTGAGGTGCTCGCGCTTGGCGAGGTTCGGCACCACGCCGCCGAACGGCCGGTGTATCTTTATCTGCGAAGCGACCAGATTTTCCACGACCTCAAAGCGCGGCACGGCGCCCCGTGCGCCGCCGCTGCGGCCGGAAGCCGCGCCGCCAGTCGCCCTGACGAGCGCAATGCCCGTTTCGTCGCAGGAGGTTTCAATGGCGAGGATGTTCATATGGCACTACTATAGTAGGCGATTGGGGGGGTGGGCGTAAAGGTTGAGTTTTAACAAGATTTTAATCAGGGATATGCTAGAATGGTTCCTCAATGACAAGAGTTGAAACCATAAAGGTCGTAACGTTATACTTAGGTTAATGGAGGAACTCAAGGCGCGCTTCCTCAAAGCATATGCAAATATTCCTCTTCAGATGAGAGGTGAAGTTATTGCGTTTTTGGATAAGCGACTAATGAAGGAAGACATGCGTGTTCCGATAACCTGGGATGTGGCGTACCTTGAAGTACAACAGAATACTGCACTCGGTGAAAAAATACTCCGGGAATTAGCAGGGCTCGAACTTATTTAATACCATGGCGCCAGAGGAACGACTTGAAAAAGAGAAAGAACTGGTACTTATGAGATTGTCATTAATGGACCCGCACCTCGGGTTTTTTGAAGGCGACGGGCAGGCCTATTCCCGCGATGAAATGATCCAGAAGATAAAGGAAAACGATAAAACGGGGTTAGAATACGTCCGGAAAGAAATGAATTTTTTAAGAGCGCTTAAAAGCGGAGAAGTATTGAGAAAGATCAATCAACCCGCATAATTGATGCCAAAAGTATTATTAATCACCAATCCGGCGTACGATATCGCCACAAAATACTTTGAAGCATGGTCACGGGAGGTCATTGATCGCGCAAGGCAGCGTCCGGGTACAGTAGTTTTTGAATTACAGGGACCGCATGTCACCCGGGAAGAAGTTACCGCAATCGTGGAAGCGGAGAAACCGCAACTGATTATTTTCAATGCGCATGGCGACAAAAATGCCATTCTGGGATTTCATTCAAATGTACTCATCCGCGCTGGGGAAAATGAATCGCTTCTTGCCCGCGCAATCGTGCATGCGCTTGCGTGCGAATCCGGTAAAAAGCTTGCCCAAGAATGTGTCCGGGTCGGGGCGGTTGCGTACATCGGGTATAAGGAGAAATTTCAGGGAGCATATGATACGCGGGCAACCACCCGGGAAGCAATGCGCCGCGACGCCTATGCAGAGTTTATTATGGAGCCGGCATTTGAGGCAGTGCTCGCGTTGACGGAGGGTGTCACGGTACGAGAGGCATACGACCGTTCACAAGAAAAATATAGAGAGAGTTTAAGAAATTTGATGACAACCCCCAATGCAGATTCCAATATGACCGTCGCCGGCATCGCGCAGCGCGTATTTGAAAATCTCAGCAACCAAGTTTATTTTGGAGATGAACATGCGCGGTTTTGATCTCATCGAATCCAATAAAGTGCCAGAATGAATAAACCACCCATGCCCAAACCCACCTGCACCCACAAGGACCAGATACGCGATGTGCACCCGAAGGACATCACGGTCTGCGAGGATTGCATAAAGACCGGCGACACGTGGGTCTCGCTCCGCATGTGCCTCATCTGCGGGCACGTGGGATGCTGTGACGATTCCAAAAACACGCACGCCACGAAGCATTTTCAAAAGACGGGGCACCCGATCATGAAGTCCGTCACGCCCGGCGAGGAATTTACGTGGTGCTACGTGGACAAGATATACCTCTGAAATTCTTCATGAACTTTATCCCGGAATTCACCCCGCGTTCATGTCGCTTGGTGGATAATGGCTCTGGCCCTTTAGTCGGTAGTCGGTAGCTGGTAGCCGGTCGTTTACGTTTACCAAGGGCAATAAGGGCAGATACACCAAGACACACCAAACACGGAGGAACTACACATGAAGGATGAAGCAACGCGGTCGGCAACTCACTCGACACTAAGAATTCCCGTTCTACAATGGGAAGAGATCAACGAAGCTGGCGCCTACGTCGAACTCGGCTCTGGCGACCTGTTCCGTGTTCCGAAGGACGCGCTCAATCGTGGCTCCTCGCCCGTCATCGACAAGGTTTCTCTCGGCACCTCACAGTTCGCCCAAGTGAGTACCGACCCCTACGTCGTGCTCGACAAGGCGCGCTCCATCTGCGCCAACAACAACATCCAACCGAATTTCTGAAGAGCTTCTCTACCAATCCCACCTTACTACGTAGATTGACCCCAACCCCCGACACTTCTCCACGAAGTTGCCGGGGGTTTTTCTATTGCAAATACTCCTGGATGTTCGCCTGCTGGCCCGCGTACGTGGCCGAGCAGTGGATGGTGCCCGAGGCGTCGTGAATGTAGTAGAGGCAGCTCGTGGAGGCGGGGTTCAAGGCGGCCGCAATGGCGTCCAGGCCCGGATCGGAAATGGGGTGCGGCGGCAGGCCGGCATTGAGATACGTGTTATAGGGAGAATTGATGGACTCGTCCGCGGGCGCGATGGGCGCCCACCAGCCGTCGCTGCCCGTTGCGGCGTCCGCGTTCCCGCGCGCGTACTGCACGGTGGAATCCACTTGCAGCTTCATCGGCGGCGTGGCCAGGAGCCGGTTCCAGAGAATGCCGGAAACGAGCGCCATGTCCTGCGGCCCCGCGGCTTCGCGCTGGATAATAGAGGCGAGCGTGAGCGCCGTGGTCCACTTGATGTTCTGCTGCAGCGCCTCTGCGGCGTACGGTGCGAACGAGGTGTTGAATTGCGCCACGAGCCGCGCGGCCACTTCTGCGGGCGTGCTACTCGTGGGGATGAGGTACGTGTCCGGGAAATAGACGCCTTCAAAATAATCCGG
>DATAXS010000024.1:0-9057 GCA_036266715.1 Minisyncoccota bacterium | reverse complement strand
CCCCACGCCCCAGTTCTCATTTTAAGCGTTTTTTAATTTCGTCAACAAGTTTCTCCTGAGGGATGGCCTCCTGCAATCCGGTCTTCAGATCGCGGATAATAATGCTCTTTTCGTATATTTCCTTTTGGCCGAGGATGAGTGCGATGCTGATCCCTTCTTTGTCCGCCACCTTGAGCTGGTTGCCGAGTGATTCTTTGGCAAGCGATTCCGAAACGGCGATGCCGTGTTCGCGGAGCATCTTTAAGACGCCGAATGCCTTTTTCTTTGCAAGATCGCCTGCGTGCGCAAGAAACACGCGCTTTGCCGCGCGCGCGGGCGGCGCGATCTCGCGCGCCTTCATCACCGCGATGAGCCGCTCCGCGCCGGCCGCTGCGCCGATCGCAGGCGTGAGATGGCCGCCTATCGTTTCCATCAGGTAATCGTACCGGCCGCCGCCCGCCACGGACCCGACCTCCCCTTCCTTGCCGTTCGCCATCATTTCAAACACTGTGCGACTGTAGTAATCCAGACCCCGCACGAGGTGGTTATCAAGTTCATAGACAATGGAAACCTCCTCAAGGTACTCAAGCACGCTCTTAAAGTGCTGGGTGCACATGGAACAAAGCTTATCCAAAAAGTTCGGCGCCTTTGCCTTCAGTTTCACACAACTCTCCTCCTTGCAGTCCAAGAGCCGCAGCGGATTCGTGGCAAGATGTTTTTTGCAATCTTCGCAAAGATCTTTCTCGTGTGCCTTGTAGTAATTGGTTAACTGTTTCTTATAGATCGGCCGGCAGACGCGGCATCCGATAGAATTGATTTTCAACGTCCAATTTTCAATTTTCAGTGCCTTCAACAAATCGGAGAAGATGGCAATGATCTCCGCGTCATAGATAGGATCGTTCGGCCCCGAAAGCGTTTCAAAGCCGATCTGCGTGAACTGCCGGTAGCGGCCGAGCTGGGGCCGGTCGTGGCGGAACACCGGACCCATGTAAAAAAGCTTTTGCGGTTGACCGAGGCGGCTCAACGCGTTCTCCATATAGGCGCGGGCCATACCCGGCGTATATTCCGGCCGCAACGCGAGCGTATCGCCGCCCTTGGTCTTCAAAACATACATTTCCTTCGCTACCACGTCACTCTCCTCGCCGGACGTCTTGTTATAGAGGTCGGCGAACTCAAGCACTGGCGGTTCAAGCCGGCCAAAGCCATAGGCCCGCGCGAGGTCTTTTGTCGCGGACTCTATCCGGTCCCAATAAGGCTGGTCGACGGGCAAGATGTCGTGCATGCCTTTCGGGGCCTGGAACGTCCGCACAATTTCTTTTTCTTTCTTATCTTTTTCTTTATCCATGTTTTGAAGAATTTCCAATTATTAATTTCCAATTTTCATTCAATACCAATTTCCAAGATAAAATTTGCACCTCGTGTAATTAAAATTTTTTGAATATTGATCATTGGATATTGTGATTTGATTGGAAATTGTAAAATTGAAAACTGTCCTAGTATTTAGGTGGGGTAAAAACCGTTATTGCATTTAATGGCCACAGGCGCACGCGCACGAGCCCCACGATGTTCGCCGCAGGAAGCGGCCCCCAATCGCGGGAATCAAAACTGAACTCGCGATTGTCGCCGAGCGTAAGATAGGTGCTTGACGCCAGCTGGTACGTACACGTGTCAGCCGTCAATATTCCCCCCGTGCAATCGCCCGGGCCCACGGGCGTCCCCGAAGGAAGATATGATTCATCAAGCAAAAGCCCGTTGGGATTCGCCGCATTATAAACCGTGATCCCGTTGTTCTTAATAACAAGCTTCTCGCCCGGGAGCCCGATCACGCGCTTGATGAAATAGGTGGCGTAATCCTGCGGATCGTGGAACACAATGACCTCTCCGCGCTCCGGCGGCCGGAGATGATATGTAAGCTCATCCACCAGCACGTAATCGCCGTTCGAAAAATTGGGCGACATGCTGGAGCCGGAAACCAGAAACGGCTGGACGAGATAGGTCCGCACGATGAACACCGCGACGACCGCGATCACGGCAACTTCCAAAACTTCAAGGAGCGATGAAAGAAATTTTCTCATGGTGCGGCGCGATACATGGTGGCGGTAATGGGCAAGGTAGTACTTATTATATGTGCGGGAAAAAACAAACGCAAGATATGGTAAAATCAAGCGAATGGTGAAAGTTATTGTGGGACTCGGCAATCCCGGCGAAGAATACGCGAACACCTACCACAACGTGGGCGTGCAGGCGCTCCGGGCGATCGGAGAAGAGCTTGCCGCGCAGGGACTGCCAGCGTTCAAAACGCATAGGCACCTTTTTGAATATTCTTCCGTGGGCGATTTTGCGCTCGTGATTCCCCTTACATTTATGAATGCCTCCGGTGAAGCCGTGAAGGAGGCGCTTAAAAAATTTAACGCGGAGCCCCGCGACCTTATCGTCTTGCACGACGAGAGCGACCTTACGGTCGGGAACTATAAGATCTCAAAGGACCGCGGTGCGGCCGGGCACAAGGGTGTCCAATCCATCATGGACGTGCTTGGATGCAACGATTTCACCCGGGTCCGCATCGGCATCCGCCCGGCGCAGGAAATAAAAAGGAAGAAAGCGGAAGAGTTCGTTCTTTCCGCGATAAAACCGGGGGATAAAACCGAATTACGCAAAGTGTTTACGGAAGTGAAAGAGGCACTCACGCGCTGATCATTTTTTACTGCGCGGGCTGCATGCCCGGCGTGGGAGTATAGATGAAGGTAAGAGAAAACGAGACGGTGGCACCCTGGGTCTGGATATTGGTGAGCGGCAAATTTACCTGGCTTACATTCGGCGCGGAAGTGAGCGCCGTCTTGAACGCAGCCAAGCGGTCTTCGGATGAAGCGGTGCCGGAAAGCGTTATCGGCGCACTGAACGACTGGAATGAAAGCTGGCCCAGCGTAACACCTGCATCGGAAGCAAGCGCCACGATGTCTTCAAGCATGATACTTGAAGGGCTTATGGCGTTTTCCGCCGCGGAAACAAGCGTCACCTCCTGGTTGAACGCGGTGGAAGATGCCGTGAGCGCCGCGATCTCCTGCGAATCCTCATTGTTCACGTTCAAATTGGAACGCATTTCTATCGTGGCGCGGGTGCTTCCGAGAAGAAAGTTTGCGGCAAAGAGCGTAAGGACGAGCAGGCCGAGGGTCACGGGCACCGCAACGCGCCAAAAACGCATAAAGTGCAGAAGTTGTTCTTCCCGGAAGCGGTCCAGCGATTCTGCGCCTAAAAGATTTATTTCATGGTCCTTTGCCTCAAGCCCCATGCCGCGGATGCTCGCCCCGAGCGCCACGAGCCACTCGGAGGAGATCGCCTGGCCCATGACGAGCGTGAGGTGCGCGGCGGGAACGGTCGCGCTCTCTGCGATCACGCGCTCCGTCTGCGGCTCAAGCGCGACCGTGGAAAAAATGATCCCTTCGAGCGGATCCGTCCAGTGCTGGCGGTAAAAGTTCGTCACCTGCCGGATGCTCCCCGCAAGCGTGGCCTCGAATTTTCCCTCGGCAATATTTCCTTTATCATCCGCAAGGTCGTGCCACGGGTTTGTGTATTCAAAATAGAGCTCGCCGTGCCGGATCACAAGGAACTCGAGCCCGGTATTATCGATGTTGATGAAGATATGCGCGCTTTTTGCGTCCACGCCCGCACCCTTTTCGCGGAGCACGCGCGTGAGGGCGAGCGCACGGGATTCCATGGCCATCGTGAGAAATCCCGCCTCAAAGAGAACGTCCACCATTTCGTCCACCGCCTTTTTTTCCACAAAAGAAGCGAGTACTTCCACCTTCGCCGCGCCTTCGTCCCGTCCCACGATCTGCCACCCGGAATACGCTTCCCCGGCGCCCAACGGCGATGCCATCTGGAGGTTGAGCTCCACTGCCTTGTCCAGGCTCTCCCCCTTCACGGTGGGAAGCGAAAAAACCTGCGTATATGCGGGGAGAGAGCTCAAACATACGACTACATTCATAGTTTTCCCTTTCCCTTTGCCAACCTTTGCCTTGAATGCAGAGAGGGCCGCCAAGAACTCCGGACGCTTTACGATCTTCCCGTTTGTAAGCACGCCGGGCTCAAGCCGCGCCGCATCCATCCGCCACACCTTGCCGTCAAACCGCGCAATGCGGACCACTTCGTCGCTCACCTCAAGCCCGGCCCCTTTTTGCCGGATGTGCAGCGCGGATAAAATTCTTTTGGAAAAATTGTTCATGTGGTTTGGTGCATTAAACGAATCACTGCGTGGGCGTCCACGAAACAACATTCACTTGGCTCGTGGACGCATTCACGCTTGCAACCACCGTGAGCTTGCTCGTGTGACTTGATACCGTGGCCACGGAAAGGATGGTTGCGGAACCGCTCGTCGCGGGACACGTTTGCGTCACCGTGACCGTTGCCGTGGAACTCCCGACCGGGAGTGCGTAACCGCTTGCGTCCACGGTACTACAGGGAAAGTTTGCATTACGGTTGAGCTGGAGAAGCGCATCCTCCACCCCCGCGGTCGCGACTGCCTGCGCTTCCGCGGACGCCTGGTAGCCATACCCAGAATCCACGAAGGAGCTGGCAAAAAGCGCAAGCGTGACGCCCGTAAGGATCACGATCGCGCCGATAATGAACACGAGCGCCAAAAATGCCTGTCCTTTCACTCAATAATTATAGCGCATTCAACTTTGTCCGCGTGATCGGCCCAAAAAATCCGATGGCCGGCACAATACCCACGGCGCGCTGGTATTCGGACAAGGCATTCTCCGTAAGGAGACCTAAGTAGCCCGTGGCACCGACCGAGGCGAGTTTCTCCGCCTCCGGTCCTTTATCCTGCGCGATGAGAAACGTCTGGAGTTGCTTCACGTCCGCGCCGGTGGCGCCCCAACCGAGATTGCGGGTAAACACATAAGCAGTTGACGAAGGTGTTGCCGCGGACGACATGCCTGCCTCGGCGAGGAGCGTCTGGAGCTCGGCCTGAAGCGCGGCGATGGTCGCTTCGAGGGACGGGATCGACGAAGAAGCATTGGCCGCTCCCCCGCCGGCAACGCCAGCCGTAAAGGCGATGGGTAAAGACGCCGCAGTATCGCCATGCGCATCGTTCGCATAGGCAACAAGGGTATGGGAACCCGGGGCAAGCGCGGCCGTATCGAACAACATAGTAAATGGAGCGGCGGCGAGCGTACTCCCGACGGCCGTGCCGTCGACCGCGAACCAGACGTGAGCAACCTGTGCGAGCGGCACGGCGGTCGCGGAAAATGTGGCGGTGCCGGAGAGGGTGGCGTTGGAAGAAGGCGAGGTGACGGTCACGGTCGCGAAAGAAGACACACCGCCGCGGACGGCGCCTCCGATCGAGGTTGAGGGAGAAGATGGCGTAGTATTGGAACCGTTGCTCACGGTGACGCTCGTAGTCGCCGTCGAAGTATTGTTCGAAGTGTCGTAGGCGATGGCCGATATGACATGCGTTCCGTTCGGGGCACCGGTCGTATCCCAGGTCGTGCTATACAAGGTGGGGCCGGATGTCGCGGTTATTTCCGAACCGAGATTCGCGCCGTCGATCTGGAACTGGACTCCCTGCACCGCTACGTCATCAGTGGAAGAGGCCGTAAGAGTGACGGACGAAGAGACGGTTGCGCCCGAAGAGGGAGAGGTCAGGGTGACGGAGGGAGGGGTGGTATCGGCGGCGACCTTGAGCACGAGGACCCAGTCGCTATCGCCGCTGTTATTATCGCCGGGCGTCGCAAATTGATGGCTGCCGGTATTTGCGAACGGAGAACCCGATATCGTAGCGAACGTATCGTTGGTCGGATCGAACCATTGCGCATTGGCCGCTCCGGAAAGTTTTGTCATATCGACCGTGATGGTCGACGATGCGGGGAGGTATGCCATGATCAGGTTGCCATCAGGCGTCCGCGCGGCAGTGACGTAATCGCTTGAATGGACTGCGCCACTATCCGTGAACGTGCCGTATCCTGCAGTGACGACCGTACTGCTTTGATCGGGCACCAGGTCATACCACGCATAGGAAGAGAACAGTGATTTCATATATCCAAGCTCGGTCACCCCGACCGTATCAATATTTGCCGACAACCAGCCGTTTGCAATCCGGTCGGTATAATAGTTCCCGTAAAGCTGGCCCGTCGCACCCGAAAGCATCGTCCAATATTCTTCATAGCGGAGCACGAGGGGCGTGCTCGGGTCCTGCCCGGTATTATTTTCTCCTTCGTAGTCCGCCTCCTCCATGAACACGGGTGCCGTGGCTTGGTTATACGCATGAAGGACCTCTGCATACGTCGGGTAATAGGTATACGCGGCATTGAGCGAGAGATACGGGAGCATTGTGCTGTCATCGTATGCGCTGCTCACGTTGTAGTTGAGCTCGGCGGTCTGCAGATGGTTCGGATCGGCCGTGGCAAGGCCGTGCATGACCGCAACGACCGCATCGTTGTCGGTTGTGCTCGTGTTCCATGTCTGAAAATCGTTTCCGTTCATCCAAATGATGTTCGGGAAATTTTTGTAACGATTGCCGACATATTCTCCGTAATCAAAATCCTTCGTTGCGCCGTTGTTTCTCAAGGTAGAGAGCCATCCGCCGGTCTCGATGGGATCAAGGATGACGAGGAGCCCGTGCTTAGCGGCCAAATTGATCATTTCATCCACGCGCGCGAAGTACGCGGGGTTGGGCGTGGAAAGGTCGTAGCTGCTCGACGCCGTGCCGCTTGTAAACGGCGCGATGCCGTCATATGTCTCGCCGTCGGAAGCGCAGAACGTATAATCGTCGCACAGCAAGTTTATCCATACCGTATTGAAACCATGCGCTGCCCGGTCGGCGAAGTAACTGTCCGCGCTCGACGTCGAAAGTTCCGCGATGACGGACTGGGGAGAATCGCCGACCATAAGGAAGGGCGTGTTGTCTTGCCCCACAAGGTAACGGCTCGAGGTGCTGACCTTGAGCGGATAGAAGGGGCCGGTTCCCGCGGCGGTCATCACCACAAGAGCGCTGCTTGAAGCGGACGCATCGCCCGTCGTGTTGTATGCGGAAACGGAATATGTATAAAGCGTCGTCGTGGCGAGTCCCGTGTCAAGATACGATGCCCCGGTCGAGGTCGCAATTTCGGCGGAAGGGGTGCAGGAACCGGTGCAACGATAGATGATGTATCCCGCGAGCGTGCCGCCGGAATCGGTCGATGATGCCCAGGAGAGCGACACGGTCGAGGTCGTGATGTTTGTAGTCGCGAGGGAGGTCGGTTGCGCAGGCACGCTCGTATCGACCGTGATTGACGTTGTCGCGGTGGTGCTTCCGTTCACGCTCGTTGCCGTGAGGGTATAGGTGAGCGTACCGGTGGCATTGGGCGTCACGGAAACGGTCCCCGTTGCGGTACTCGTAGACAAACTGAGATTGTTGCCGCTGATCGCCACCGAAGAAGCATTCGACGTATCCCACGAAAGCGCCGTGGAAGAACCGAAGGTGATTGTGGAAGAAGAAGGGGCGAACGAACTGATGGTGGGAGGGGCGCCGTGCGGCTTGAATGCCAGCACCATCGCATCCCAACCGTCGGCAAAGGTAAGCGTCGCGGTCGCGGCGGTCGTGACTGTGCTCGTCGTGATCCAATCCATGGAATTGATGCAGTTTGCCTGGCTATTGCAAAAACTAGTGACGCCAGGGGCCAGTTCCCTCTTTATAAAATCCGGATTATCCGTAAAATCCGCACCGGAATTATTAGCGTTGGTGAGCCACGCAAAGACGAGGTCCCCGGCATCCGTAGTGGTGATGTCTCCGCTGTTTACATTCGTGCCGCTTCCCGCCGCGGTGGAAGAAGTATCGATCATATCCTTAATGCTATCCATGGCGGTCCCGCTGTATTCGTGTATGGCTGCGTCGTAAATGTTCTTTCCCCCGCCGGCGGACACCGTCACGGTATCCGCTCCCGAGGCAGTCGTAGTCGCCACGAAGAGAAGGTTGTCGTTATTGCCGGGCGTAGTTGAGCTCGCGACCTCTACAAAAGTATCACCCAGGGTATCGGTCGCCGTGACCGTGGCACCGAGGTCATCGTAGACGCCTACGATCAGCAGGTCCCCTTTCGAAACGTTATAAGGAAAAGTTGCGCTGCCGCTCACCGCCCCCGCAGCGAGGTCGGTGCTCGTTGACTGGAGGAATTCTATTCCCGCAGCACTCGCGCTCTTGAATGCCACCATCGAAACGGCGCGGGACGAACCGCCCACGTCATCCCATGCCGGCTCATAGGCTCCGGCAGCAAATGCGATCAATGAACATCCTGCGCCACCGGTGGTATCGCCAGTGAGAACCGTGTCTCCTCCTGCGGTGCAATTATTTCCCGCGTGAGGATTGGCGGTGATGTTGTCGCCGAACGTCGCCGCAGCGACGAACGTGCTCGCCGCGGTCGTCGTAAGCGTTACCCCCTCTCTCGGCGACGATCCCGAGGTGGTACCCCCCGCCTGTGCATTCACTACGGGATCCGTAATGCCGCTCACCTCCCACACCCATCCGGCTTTTATAAACGTTCCCGCCGAACCGCTGAAGGTGATGGTGATGGAGGTTTTCCCGGCGGTTGAGCTCGGGAGATACCACATATCCATCAACTGATCGCCGGACCCGCTCGTAACTTGTCCGGATGAGGCGCCGGTAACTTCCGTAAAACTATTGGTGCCATCCGTAATGCCCGTGATGGTCCGCGCCGGGGCAGAATCCGCTGCATCGTCGTCGCCCACGGCGACTATGAGCAAATTCCCCGCGCCCGTCGCATTGATCGGTATCGTAAGAGTATTTGCACTGGCCGCGCTTGAAGTAGCGGCATGCTGGACAACGGAAATCGCCGCGTGCGCGCCCGGGGCAAAATAAAGGAAGTTTGCGAGCGCAACTGCAAAGCCGACGAAAAGAAATAATGTCGAGGGTTTTCTTACCTTCACCTAATAATTATACCCAATTCCCCCTCCCCTACAGCCCCGCGAGCGCCGCCCTGGTCTTCGGCCCCACGCTGCCATACCCTGTCGTGCCCGGCGTCCCCGAGGAGACGATGCCTTCCTTCGCCTGGAACACTTTGACCGCGGCTTCGGTAAGGGACCCGT
>DATAXS010000016.1:0-18461 GCA_036266715.1 Minisyncoccota bacterium | reverse complement strand
CGAATTTTAATGACGTCCGGCTTGTCCAAGCTCCTTCTGTAGAACGGTCCGCCGCAAACCGGACAAATTTTTGGGTTTTTTGTGGGATACAGCGAGGCAATAAGGAGATAGCCGCAAGCTTTGCAAACTTCTCGTGCGCTGTTCCGGCGGAGGGAAAAGGCAGGCGGGACGCCCAGGACGAAAATAAGAATATTCTTTTTCCCAAAAAGCTTCTCAAACACCGGGTATTCGTGTTCCGCTTCATACATCGTGCGCGGCGAGCCGCTGAACACAAGCCCCCATCCCGCGTCTGCGATGCGCTTTGCGCCACGGAGGACCTCGCGCGTCACAAAGCTCGGCGTCATGAGTTTGCCACCGTCAAAATAGCTCCGTTCGCGGCGAATCGTCTTTTCTTTCTGGCGCTTCGGATCGTGCACGATCGCTTCCAAAAATTTCCCCGTATCAAAATGGATAAGGCCGAGCTTGTCGGCCAGTAAATTTGCCTGCGTGCCCTTCCCTGCTCCCGGCGGCCCGTACAAAATGATCGCAACCTTGTTCATGTGCACTTATTGTAACAAAAAAATACGGGGCGCGACAATATGTCGCGCCCCAAAGAACCGATCCGTCACGTGAACTTCCTGATTATGTCCGTCACCGTGTTCAACCCCTTGAGCATCTTATCGATGATGATGATAAGCACGACCAAGCCCAACGCCATTGCCGCCCCTTTGCCCCAGAATCCGGGATGGCGAATGTCCCCGTTGTGGAAAATCCACAAACCTACCATGCACGCACCCACGAGAAAAAGCACAAGCAGAGATAGCAGGAAACTCTTCTTCACCGTCCCTCCTCCTTGTAACACCGATGCGCCTATACGCTACCGCGCATCACTCTACCACCGTTAGTAAAAAAAGTACACAAATAACTCTTATTCGATCCCCTCGTATTCCCGCACCGTAAGTTGCGAATCCACCTGCCGCATGGTCTCAAGCGCCACTGCGACCACGATCAAAATGGCCGTGCCGCTGATCGTGAGCACTGCGACCCCCGTCACCACCTGCACGATGATCGGAAGAATTGCCACGAGGCCAAGGAATATTGCGCCCCAAAACGTGATGCGGTTCACCACACTCCCAAAAAACTTTTCCGTGCTCTCGCCCGGCCGGATGCCCGGCACGAATCCCCCGCTGCGCTGGAGGTTCTTCGCAACTTCCTCCGGGTTAAAGGTAATGGAGGTATAGAAATAGGTAAAGATAAATACAAGGAAGAAGTAGAACAGTCCGTACCAGAACTGGTTTGCCACAAATGCCGCAGCGAACGCGTTGACCTTAAGCCCCCACGTGGCGGAAAAGATGGAAACAATGAACGCAAGGAATTGCGGGAAGAGCAATACCGAAATGGCGAATATCAAAGGGATCATGCCCGCCTGGTTCACCTTGAGCGGTAAATAACTTTCCGAGCCGCCGTACATCTTGTTTCCGCGCACGCGCCGCGCATAGGCCACGGGTATCTTCCGTTCGCCTTCGTTCAGATACACAATGCCGGCAATAAGCACGACTGCGGCCGCAAGGAATCCCACATACGTCGTGATGAGCGTCGGCGTGTATGAGGCAAACGCCGTGCCGAGATATCCCGGCAAGCGCGCAAGAATACCGGCCAAGATGATGAGCGAAATGCCGTTTCCCACCTTCTGTTCGGTAATAAGCTCGCCGAGCCACAGCGCGATCATGGAGCCGCAACTGATCACAATGACGTTCGTCACAAACGCAAAGAACGGAGGCCGCGTGAGAACGCCCTGGGAAATAAGGAGCGTAAGAAATCCGTAGGACTGCACGAATGCGAGCGGCACCGTGAGCAGCCGCGCATACTGGTTGAACTTGGCCTGGCCGCGCGAGCCCTCTTCGTAATACATCTCCTTCATGCTCGGGAAAATGATCGTGAGGAGCTGCATGATAATGGTGGCCGTGATGTACGGTCCCACGCCAAGCATGACGATGGAAAGGTTGGAAAGGCCGCCGCCGGAAAAGAAGTTCAAAAAGCCAAAGAGCTGGTTGGAATTAAAATAGTTCGCAAGCGTCGCGGCATTCACACCCGGGATCGGGATTGCGGCAAGCACGCGGTAAGCCACAAGAAGACCAGCCACAATAAGTATTTTTGTGCGCAACTCCTTGACTTTAAATACCTGGAGAAATCTGTTCATGGGTGGCTGATGCCCGAATTATCCCACGTTCCCGCCGGCTTTTTCAATCTTGGCCTTTGCACTCCCGGAAACCTTGAATCCCTGCGCAACCTTCACGGGGAACGATATTTCCCCTTCTCCCAAGAGCTTTACTTCGCCCTGAAATCCTTTTTTTAAAAGTCCTGCGGCCTTAAGAAGCTCGGCGTTCAGATCCAAAACACCCTTGCCCGCGGTCGCAAACGACTTCAACGCTTCCGCGAGGTCGCCGAGATTAAAAATAATCGCCTTCTCGGACTTCCGCGCGTTCGCAAAACCGCGGCGCTTGGGCAGCCTCAAGATGAGGTCGCGTTCTGCGGGGCGGAGACGGCGGCCGGAACGGGATTTCTGTCCTTTTACGCCGCGGCCGGAATAACTGCCGCGCTTGCCACTGCGGCCGATACGCTTCGGTTTCTTGTTGCCAGATGCTTTAAGTTCGTGGAGTTTCATATGCTTATACTTTTAATTTCTTAAGCGCTTCTATGGTCGCCATGGCGTTCGTGAGCTTGTTCGGCGTGCGGCCGAGTATCTTGGCCGTCCCGTCCTTCACGCCCGCAAAGGAAAGCACGAACCGCACCGCACCGCCCGCGCGGAGGCCGTGACCAAGGTTTCCCGGCTTCAAAAGCACTTTTGCCGCACTGTATTTTGCGTCCACTTCGTGCGCGATGGTGCGCTGGTTCTTGAGGTTCACCATAATCATATTCTTCTTCGCGTCGGCCTTGGCCTTGCCGATCGCCTGCTGGACGTCCAAACCCTTTGCGACGCCGATCCCCACGCGCCCGCGCTCGTCGCCGAGCACGATCGTGCAGCGGAAGCGGAAGCGCTTGCCGCCCGCGGTCACGCGCGTCACGCGGCGCATGTCCAACACGCGCTCTTTGAATTCTTCTTTTGGCTTGGGGCCGCGGTCGGGACGGCGCGGACCTCTTGAATTTGATTGTGGGGGCATTGGGTTAGTATATATTTTTTATCGTTAGGGAACTTGTGGCGGGCTATATCTTGAGGCCGCCTTTCTTTGCGCCTTCGGCGAACTGTTTTACGCGGCCGTGGAACTTGGATGCGCGGCGGTCGAACACCGCTTCCTTTACGCCTTTTGCGACGGCTTTCGCCGCGAGCGATTCGCCTGCGGAAAACGCCTGGGCGCTCTTCTTGGCCTTCGGCGCGCCGTGGGTGGAGACCGCCGCGAGTGTGTGGCCCTTCACGTCGTCAATAAGCTGGGCGTAGATAAATTTGTTCGTGCGGTTTACGACGAGCCGCGGCCTTGCCGTCGTGCCGAACATCCGCGCACCGACCCGTGCCGTCCGCCGCGCCCTTTTTACATTTAATTTCTTTCTTGCTTTCATGAGAGTGGTTATATCGATTATGTAGATGCGGTCGCGCCCGCTTTTTTGCCGACCTTCCGCCGGATCACTTCTCCCTGGTAATGGATGCCTTTGCCCTTGTACGGCTCAGGCTTCTTGAGTGCGCGGATCTCCGCCGCCATGCGGCCCACGAGATCTTTATCAATGCCGGAAACCTTGATGGTGCTTTTTTCCACTGCGACCGTAATGCCCGGGAGGACGGATACGCGCACCGGCTGGGCATAGCCCAAGTGGAGCACGAGTTCCTTGCCCTCCACCATCGCGCGGTAGCCCACGCCTTCTATCTCGAGCACTTTAAGAAAGCCCGTCGTTACTCCCTCAATGGCATTCCGCGAGAGCGACCATTCGGTACCGGCGCTCACGTTGAGGTCAGCGCCTTCGATCTTCACCGTGACGCCCGGCGCAAGCTTCACGTGCAACTCGCCCTTGGGGCCCTTTACATCCAAAACCGCGCCGTTCTGTGCGACGGTCACGCCTGCGGGTATATTGATCGGTTTTTTAATAAGGCGGCTCATGGGAAAATAATAGTGCGTTAATTTACCAAATTTCAAAGAGATATTCGCCGCCAACCTTTGCTTTCCGCGCCGTGCGGTCGGTCATGATGCCTTTGGAAGTGGAAAGTACCGCCACGCCGTGCCCCTGCTTTACCGGGTGCAAGCTGCGGTAATCCGCGTAAAAGTGCCGGCTCGGTTTGCTCACGATCTTAAAGTCGCTCATGCTCGTTTTTCCCTTGCCGGCAAGGCGCACCACAATGATGTTCTTGCGGCCCACGGCTTCCTTTTCCGCGGACTTCAAATACCCCGCCCCCACGAGCGCCGTGAGAACCGCGTGGTCCATCTTGGAGTACGGCACGGTGAGCTTGTCCTTGCCCGCGCGCACCGCATTTTTCATTTGTGCCAAAAGGTCGTAGTACATATGGTTTAAGAATTTACAATTTCCAATTTTACAATTTTCATTACCATGACGATTTTTTTACTCCCGGGATTTCCTGGTTCGTCGCCATTTCGCGGAAGCAGATCCGGCACACGCCGAAGTCACGCATGTAGGCGCGCTTCCTGCCGCAGCGGAAACAGCGCCGGACGATGCGGCTGGAATATTTCGGCTTCTTTTTACTTCTTGCGATGACGGATTCTTTTGCCATGTTATTTCTTTGCTTTCGCCTTTGTGTCGTCCTTGAGCGGGACGCCGAGCCTGCGGAACTCCGCGAGCGCCTTTGCGCGTTCCTTCACGCGCGGCACCATCGTGATGCCGAACGAGAAGATCACGGGTGAATTCTCGGGCGAGATCTCGGGGAAGACCGCTTGTTCGCGGATGCCCGTATTGAGGACGCCGTGCGTGTCAATGTTCGTTGTTTCGAGGCCGCCAAAGTCGCGCACGCGAGGCAATACTATTCTAATCAGACGCTCAAAAAAATCAACCATTTTGTCGCGGCGGAGCGTGATGCGGAGCCCCACGATCTGGTTCTCACGCACCTTGAACCCGGCGATGGACTTCTTGGCGCGGCGCGTTTCCGCCTTCTGGCCGGTCATTGCGGCAAGGTCGCGCATCACCTGGACGAGCGCTTTTTCCTCAAAGTTCGGCGTCTGGCTCAAGCGGCCCACGCCCGCGTCAAGCACGATCTTCTCAAGGAAGCCGCGAACCTCTTTTCTGCGCGCTGCGCTTTCTTTGTTTACAATGGTTGGCATTGGTTTATCGTCATTAAATGGTTGCTTCGCACTTTTTGCAGTAACGGACCTTTTTGGGGCCATCCATGCGGAATCCCACGCGCACCGCGTGCTTGCAGTTGGGGCAGATGAGCCGGACGCGGGAAGCGGGCAACGGCCGGGGTAAATTGATGGTCTGGCCGACCTCGCCCTGCTTGCGGGGCTTGGTCCGTTTCTTGATAAGGTTCAATCCTTCCACGATGATGCGCCCTTCAACCGGCATGGACTCCAAAATCTTCCCGGTCTTCCCGCGATCCTTGCCTGCCATTATTTTTACCGTGTCGCCTTTGTGCAATTTCATGTTTTTTTAAGAATTTTACAATTTACATTTTTCAATTTTACAAATAATTTTCAATGTAAAATGGTTAATGTTCATTGGAGATTGATTTTGGAAATTCTTTGAAAATTGCAAAATTGATAATTGGAAATTTTCATACTATTTCCTCGGCCATCGTCATAAGTTTTTCGTACCCTTTTTCCTTGAGCTCGCGCGGCAAGGGGCCAAAGACGCGGGTCGCCACCGGCTCCTGTTTTGCATCTATCAGCACCACCGCGTTCTCGTCAAAGCGCACATAGGAACCGTCCGCGCGGCGAAGCGCGTTCTTGGTGCGGACCACGAGCACTTTCACCACGTCCTTCTTCTTGACACTCTTGCGCGGTTCGGCGGTCTGCACGGATGCCACGACGATGTCCCCCACGTTCGCATAGCGGTGGCGCGTACCGCCAAGGATGCGGAAACACCGCACGATCTTTGCGCCGCTGTTGTCCGCTACTTTTAAGATGGAACGTTCTTGTATCATGGTTGAAGAAATTTATAATTTGGCAATTTTGCAATTTTCATTTTAGGAACCCGCTTTTGAAACGCGGCCCACGATCTTCCAGCGCTTTTCGCGGGACATCGGGCGCGTTTCCTCTATCACCACCTCATCACCGGTCTTGTACTCGTTCGCTTCGT
Source organism: Minisyncoccota bacterium (assembly GCA_036266715.1). Lineage (GTDB taxonomy): Bacteria > Patescibacteriota > Minisyncoccia > UBA6257 > 2-01-FULL-56-20 > DATAXS01. The sequence continues at coordinate 12,251 of DATAXS010000016.1, read as the reverse complement.
CATGTGCCTTGAACTTGGTCGTCACCTTGTAGTACTTGAGGTACTTGGGGTGCTTCTTGAGGCGCGAGACGGCAACCACGCGCGTCTTTTGCATTTTGTCTGAAACAACCACGCCCGCGATCCTGCGCTTTTTATTTTCCGGTTTTTGATTTTGGTGTTCGGGAGGCATGGTGGTTATTTGGTATTCTTCATTTTGGCCGGCGCCTCGGCGATTTGCGTACCGAGAAACGTATTCATCCGCGCGATCTTCTTCTTGGTTTCCCGGAGCGCATTAACGTCCTTCACTTTCCCCGCCGCAAGCTCAAAGCGAAGCGTCCGGAGCTTTACTTGCTCTTCGTGCACGAGGTGCGCGAGCTCTTCTTTTGTGCGGTTCTTTAATTCTTGGATGTCTTTTTTCTTCATGGGTTTGGTAAAAAATGGCGCGCGCGGCTATTTTGCAATAATGCGGGTTTTGACCGGCAGCTTGTGCGACGCAAGCCGGAGCGCTTCTTCCGCGGTCGCCTTGTCCACGCCGTCAACCTCAAAGAGGATGCGGCCCGGACGCACCGGGAACACGTAGTGGTCCACATTCCCCTTGCCGCCGCCCATCGTGGTTTCCGGCGGGCGGAGGGTGACGGGCTTGTCGGGGAACACGCGGATCCACAGGCGGCCGTTCCGCTTCATAAAGTTCGTGATCGTCTTGCGCGCCGCCTCTATCTGGCGCGACGTAAGCCACGCCGCATCGAGCGACTTCAATCCGTACTGGCCGTAGGAAAGCGTGAGCCCGCGCGTTTCCACTTGGCGCATGCGCGAGCGCCCTTTCTGCCATTTGCGATGTTTTACTTTTTTAGGAATAAGCATTGATTTGAAGAATTTTCAATTTCCAATTTTACAATTTTCGCCCGGGGTGCGGCATGGGGGCGCGCCCTGCGGGAATGCGGCCGCCCTGTGCCGCGCGGCGCTCTTCTTCGCGCGTGTCCATTTCGAATATCTCTCCTTTGTAGATCCACACGCGAATGCCGATCGTGCCGTATGTCGTAAATGCCGTCGCTTTTGCATAATCAATGTCCGCGCGGAGGGTCTGCAACGGCAGCGAACCGCGCGAAAGGTGTTCCCGGCGTGCAATTTCATTGCCGTCCAAGCGGCCGGACAAGAATATCTTTACGCCTTTTACCTCTTTGTTCTGCACCACCTGCTCTATATATTTCTTCATGGTGCGGCGGAAGGGCATGCGCTTCTCCAGATCCCACGCGATCTGCTGGGCCACGTAGGGCGCGGCGATCTCGGAGCGCTTTAATTCCTCCACGTTCACGCTCATCGGGATGGGGCTCTTGGTCTTGCGCACTTTCCGTACCGCATCCGCGATCGCTTTGTTCAAATCCTCAACGCCCTTGCCGCCGCGGCCAATCACGAGTCCGGGACGCGCCGCCTTGATGAACACGCGGAGATTTCCCTGAGTCCGCTCAATTTCGATGCCCGAAACGCCGGCAAGGCCGATCTTCTTCATGATCGTTTTGCGAATGGCTTCGTCCTCTTCCAAAAACTTCGCGTAGCCGCCCTTAATAAACCAGCGCACCGGCCAGTTCTTTGAGACGCCCAAACGATATGAATTTGGATTTATTTTCTGTCCCATGGGATTTATTTAGAGGTCCGCGATTTTGAGCTGAACATCCGTTTAAAGAAGCCTGGCTTCTTGGGCCTTGAATCCTGCGTGCCTTCCGGCTGCTTCACGCGCTTTTCGCGCGACGGCCGCTCCACGCCCGGCGGGGTCTTCACCTTCTTCGGCACCACGATCTGGTATTTCGGCTTCAAGGCCTCGTTCAGGCCGAGCGTGAGCGTCACGTTGCTCATCTTTTTCTGGATGGGCGATGCCGAACCGCGCGCGCGCGGGAGCATGCGCTTCAGCATCGGTCCCCCGTCAACGCGGACCGCAACCACAAAGAGGTGATCCGGATTCCATTTCTTGTTGTTTTTAGCATTCGCGACGCCCGAGCGCAAGAGCTTCAAAAGCGCTTTTGCCGGACGGCGGCGCTGGACCATGAGCTGAGCTTCCGCCTCCGTGACGGGCATGCCCTTAATGAGGTCGCCAACGCTCCGCACTTTGCGCGGCGCCATCCTCAAATAATTTAGTTTTACGGTTTGCTCTTCCATTTTGTAAGTTGAAAATTAGTAAATTGCAAATTATTTCTTGGCCGGTTCTTTCACCGCGGCGGTCTGGGCCTTTGCGGTCTCTGCGGCTTTTATTTCGAGCTCCTTCTGGATCTTGCCGCCGTGCTTCGTGAATTTGCGCGTGGGAGAAAATTCGCCGAGGCGGTGGCCCACCATTTCTTCCGTAACGCGCACGTCAATGAACGCGCGGCCGTTATGTACGCCAAACGTGTAGCCCACCATTTCGGGCGCGATCTCGGACGCGCGGGACCATGTTTTTATGGCGCCGGCCTCCGGGCGTGCTTTTGCTATCTTTTGGAGCAATTTCGGATCTACGAACGGGCCCTTTTTAAGTGATCGTGACATGGGAGTGGTGTGAGACGTGATTATTTCTTGCGGCGCGACAAAATAAATTTATTGGAACGGTTCTTGTGGTTGCGCGTCTTGTGGCCGCCCGTCACCTTGCCCCACTTTGTTTTCGGTTTGCGGGTACCGCGCGGCTGGCTGCCTTCGCCGCCACCGTACGGGTGGTCCACCGGGTTCATTGCCTTGCCGCGCACCGTGGGACGGATGCCCATCCAGCGCGAACGTCCGGCCTTCCCGATGGAAACCAAATTCCACTCGGCATTGGACACCTGGCCAAGCGATGCGAGCCCTTCCCACTGCACGCGGCGCACTTCGCTGGAACTCAATTTGAGGTCGGTGTAGCCGTCCGCGTTCGCCAAAACCTCGGCGTAGGAACCCGCTGCCCGCGCAAGGATTCCTCCAGCGCCAGGCGTCATTTCGATGTTGTGGACCTGGTAGCCCACCGGGATATTCCTGAGCTTCATCCGATTGCCAGTCCTCAAGGGAGTCGTTTCTGCCGTCAAAATCTCGGTACCCGCCTTTATACCCTCCGGTGCCAATATATAAGAATGCGCGCCATCGGCATATTTTATGAGCGCGATAAACGCGGTGCGGTAAGGATCGTATTCAAGCGTCTCCACGACCGCCTTCATGTTCATGCGATTCTGCTTGAAATCCACCATGCGGTAGAGCTTTTTGTGGCCGCCGCCCTGGTGGCGCATCGTAATCCGGCCTTGCCCGTTGCGCCCGCCCGTCGCCTTGATCTTCTTCAAGAGCGGCTTCCAGGGACGCGCGTTGGAAAGCTGCCGGTAATCGGGAACCGTCATGGAGCGGCGCGAGGGAGTTGTTGGCTTATAGGACTTCATATTATTGGATGTCAATTTTTTGTCCTTTCTTTAAGGTGACGATCGCCTTCCGGTAGCCGCCCGTGGCACCCTTCATTGCCTGGCCGAACCGCTTTATCTTCGCCGGACGGTTCACCATGTTTACGGAAACCGCGTCCACTTTGTATGTTTCTTTTACCGCTTTCTTGATCTCCGGCTTCGTCGCGTGCGGCGCTACAATAAACACGTACTTTCCCGATTCGGAAAGCCGTGTCGCTTTTTCGGTTACCCAGGGTTTTTTGATAATAAATACTTCGGCCATGGCGGTTTTTATATTTTGTAATGCTTGGCGATGGTCGCGACCGCATCTTTTTCGATGAAAAGATTCTTGTGGTTCAACACGTCCTCCACGTTGAGCGAAGTGGCATCAAGCGCTTTTGTCTTTTGCAAATTGGCCGATGCGCGCGCAAGGTTCTTGTTTCCCGCCTCCGCAACAAACAAGACGTCGTAGCGCTTCTCGGTTTTCTTTGCGTTCATGCTCAAAAGCGCGCGAAGCGTAGAGGCGAGCACTTTCGTCTTGGGCGCCGCGAGCACAAAGTTTTCAAATATTTTAAGCTCGCCGTCCTTCGCCTTGCGCGAAAGTACCGCAAAGAGCGCCACGCGCTTCATCTTTTTGTTCACTTTTTGCGAATAGTCCCGCTCGTTCCGCGGACCGTGCGCCTTTCCGCCGCCTATCCAAAGCGGAGAACGAATGGAGCCGTGCCGCGCGCGGCCGGTGCCCTTTTGCCGCCACGGCTTTTTGCCGCCGCCGCGCACTTCGCCGCGCGTCTTTGTGTGCGCCCAGGGCGTACGGGCATTCGCATTTTGCGCCTCCAATACCTGCTTCACGAGCGGTTCGTTCCACTTTGCGCCAAACACATTCTCCGGAAGTTCCACCGTTCCCACCTTCTGATTGTTCAAATTATAAACGTCGGTTTGCATGGTCATGTTCAAATTATTTCCGGATCTCGAGCAAACCGCCGCGCGCGCCCGGCACGGCACCCTTCAAAAATATCAAATTGTTCTCCTTGTCTATCTGCGCCACCGTCAAATTTTTGATCGTCACGCGCGTGCCGCCCATGCGCCCCGCCATGCGGCGTCCCGGAACCACGCGCTGGAAGGCGGTGGAGCCTATGGAGCCCGGTGCGCGGTGCCGGTTCTTCTGACCGTGGGTCTTGGGACCTCCGGCAAAGTTGTGGCGCTTCACGACACCCTGGAAACCGCGGCCCTTCATCACGCCCGACACGCGGACCTTGTCCCCTTCCTTAAAATTTTCTACGGTCACATCGCTGCCCGCTGTAAACTTTTCCATTGCCACGGGATTTGCCGGCCGGTTGCGAAACTCCTTCTTTGCGCGGCCGAGCGAAACCTGCACGGCTTCGTAGCCGTCTTTTTCTTTGGTGCGCAAAACCGCCACCTTGTTCGGCGTGGCGTGGACGACGGTCACCGGGACCACTTTGCCGTCCTTCCAGATCTGCGTCATATTCAATTTCTTGCCAAGAATGAATGACATGCTTTGAGTAATGTCTTTTGATGAGGCGCCCGTGAAGGCACGCCGCACACAATAAAAAATCCGGTTCGTCGCCCGGAAGTTTTGCCACTACCCAATAAAGGCCGCCCTCAATCGAGGCGATCCCCTAAAGAAAACGAATTTCGTCTTCCCGAGCAGGTAAATAGTGACATAAATCTTCCGAGGAAACCTTACGGGAAAGTATAGCAGAACCTGGTTTAATGTCAACTTTAGCCAAGGTAGCGAAAAATCCCGCCGAAGCGGGACTTTTCTAAAAACCCATCTTTTGCGCCGTACTATACCATCTTCACCTCCACATCCACGCCAGCAGGAAGATTCAAGTTCGTAAGCGATTCTATGATCTTCTGGGAGGGGTTCGTGATTTCCACGAGCCGCTTGTGGACCCGGAGCTCAAACTGTTCGCGCGAGTCCTTGTGGACAAAGGTGGAGCGGTTCACGGTGTAGCGCTTGATCTCCGTGGGCAACGGGATCGGACCCACCACTTTTGCATCGTTCCGTTCGGCTGCCTCTATGATCTGGCGCGCCGAATTATCGATCAACTTGTGATCGTAGGACTTTATCCTCAGACGAATCTTTTGTGGGGTGTCCGATTCCTTTTTTGCCATTGGTTTTAAGCGTCTTCGCGTGTAGCTATGGTACCTTATTTCGTGATCTTTGTCACGACGCCTGCGCCTACGGTCTTGCCTCCTTCGCGGATGGCAAAGCGCATCTTTTCCTCAAGCGCGACGGGGGCGATGAGCTTCACGGTAATTTTTACGGTGTCGCCCGGCATCACCATTTCCATTCCCGCGGGAAGCGTGACTTCTCCCGTCACATCTGTCGTACGAATGTAGAACTGCGGCTTGTAGCCGGCAAAGAACGGAGAGTGGCGGCCACCTTCCTCTTTTGCAAGCACGTAAATCTCCGCTTCAAACTCCGAGTGCGGGGTCACCGTACCCGGCTTTGCGATCACCTGACCGCGTTCAACGTCTTCCTTCTTAAGACCGCGGAGCAAGGCGCCGATGTTGTCGCCGGCCTGTCCATCGTCCAAAAGCTTGTTGAACATTTCAATGCCCGTGATGACGGTCTTGACCGTCGGGCGGAGACCTACGATCTCCACTTCCTCGTTCACCTTTACCTTCCCCCGCTCCACGCGGCCAGTGACGACCGTACCGCGGCCTTCAATGGAGAAGATGTCCTCGATCGGCATAAGGAACGGCTTGTCCAAGTCGCGGACCGGGTCCGGGAAGAAGTCGTCCATTGCCTTCACGAGGTCAAGGATCGGCTTCGCGTCCGGAGATTCCGCGGTAGGCGCGTTCAGCGCCTTCAAGGCCGAACCGCGGATGACCGGGGTCTTGTCGCCGTCGTAACCGTTCTTTTTCAAGAGTTCGCGCACCTCGGATTCCACGAGGTCAATGAGCTCGGGATCGTCCACCATGTCGCACTTGTTCAAGAAGACGATGATGGAAGGAACGCCCACCTGGCGGGCAAGCAAGATGTGCTCGCGCGTCTGCGGCATCGGACCGTCCGTCGCCGCAACGACGAGGATCGCGCCGTCCATCTGGGCGGCACCCGTGATCATGTTCTTGATGTAGTCCGCGTGGCCAGGCGCGTCGATGTGCGCGTAGTGGCGCTTTTCGGACTCGTACTCCGAGTGGTGGAGCGCAATAGTGATACCACGCGCTTTTTCTTCCGGAGCGTTGTCGATCTGGTCAACTTTTTCTTCTTTCTTTGCAAGGCCCTTTTTGAAGAGCACGTGCGTGATGGCCGCGGTAAGGGTCGTCTTCCCGTGGTCCACGTGTCCGATCGTGCCGACGTTCAAGTGCGGCTTGTTTCGGGCAAATTTTTCTTTTTCTGCCATTTGGTTTTTAGATTAAATATTTTTAAAACTTTTTTGATTGGCACGCCTTGCGGCGTTTCCCGAGCTGCATGGCGTTCGCTAGACGCCGATCCAAGGACTCCCAAACACAAAAAAAGAACCGTGAGCCAATCGACCAAAACTGGTTCTTTGGTCAGGGAATCGTAAGAGTTATTGTAGACTAAACCTCGGATGTCTGTCAAATCCTATCTTTTCTTCCCCTCTATAATGAGCTGCGCCACGTTGTTCGGCGTCGGCTCATAGTGGTCGAATTCCATCGTGAATGAACCGCGGCCCTGGGACATAGAGCGGATTTCCGTTGCATAACCAAACATTTCCGACAAAGGCACTTTTGCGTCGATCACTTTGATGCCCGGGCGGTCGTCGATTGCTTCAATCCGGCCACGCTTGGAGTTCAGGTTGCCCGTCACTTCGCCAAGGAAGTCCGGCGGAACCAATATTTGTATCTTCATGATGGGCTCAAGGATGACGGGCTTTGCGTTCCGCGCCGCTTCCTGGAATGCCATTGAACCGGCCATTTTGAACGCCATTTCAGAGGAGTCCACTTCGTGGAACGAGCCGTCAAAAAGCGTGACCTCCACGTCCGTCACGGGATAGTGCGCAAGAATGCCGCGGTCCAGCGCTTCCTTCACGCCTTTTTCTGTGGGGCCGATGAACTCGCGCGGAATACTGCCTCCCTTAATTTCGTCCAAAAACACAAATCCCTGTCCGCGCTCAAGTGGACGGACCTTGAGCCACACATCACCATACTGACCACGGCCACCGGACTGTTTGATGTATTTTCCTTCCGCTTCCGCTTCGCCCTGGATCGTTTCGCGGTACGCCACCTGCGGCCGCCCCACATTCGCGTCAACGTTAAACTCGCGCTTCATACGGTCAACAATAATCTCCAAGTGCAATTCGCCCATACCGCTGATGATCGTCTCCCCCGTTTCCGCATCGCCTTTCACGCGGAACGTAGGATCTTCTTCCGCCAAGCGGTGCAAGGCAGTGCCCATCTTTTCCTGGTCTGCTTTCGTCTTTGGTTCAATACGGATGCCGATGACGGGCTCGGGGAAGGTGATCTTTTCCAAAATGATCTGCTGGTCCGGGTCACAAAGCGTGTCGCCCGTCGTTGTGCTCTTCAAACCGACGACCGCCGCGATCTCACCCGCATAAATTTCTTCAACCTCTTCCCGCTGGTTTGCGTGTAAGCGCACAATGCGGCCGATGCGTTCCTGGACGCCCTTCGTGGAGTTATATACGTACGAACCGCGTTTCAAAACACCCGCGTAGTTGCGGAAGAATGCGAGCGAACCGACGTAGGGATCCGTAGCTATTTTGAATGCAAGCGCGGTGAAGGGTTCGCTGTCGTTCGCCTTGCGGAAAAGCTCGCCGCCGCCGTTCGGATCAATGCCTTTCACGGGCGGGAGGTCGGTCGGCGCAGGAAGATATTCAACCACCGCGTCCAGCACAAACTGCACGCCCTTGTTCTTTAAAGAAGACCCGCAGAACACCGGGACGATCGTGTTCGCAACAACGGCCTTACGCAAGGTTTTCCGCAACGTTTCCAGGTCTATCTCCTTGCCGTCCAAATATGCGGACATCACCGCATCGTCGTTCTCCGCGATCTTTTCCACGAGCTCATGCCGTGCCTTCTCTACTTCCGCCTTCATATCAGCCGGAATCGGAATTTCCGTAATGTTCTCGCCGTGCTCGCCCTTGAACTCGTATGCTTTGTTCACAAGCAAATCGATGATGCCGTTGAATGCGCTCTCATAGCCGATCGGGAGTTGGACCGGGATCGCGTGCGGCGTGAGCCGGTCTTTAATAGAGGCGAAACTCTTCGTAAAGGACGCACCCATGCGGTCCAATTTGTTGATAAAGCAGATACGCGGCACTTTATATTCATCCGCATAACGCCAGTTGGTTTCCGACTGCGGTTCCACACCCGCCACGCCGTCGAATACGACGACCGCCCCGTCCAAGACGCGTAAAGAACGCTTCACCTCTACGGTGAAGTCGATGTGTCCGGGAGTGTCAATGAGGTTGATCTGGTGCTCCCACTTTTTGTCGTGGTTCTTGTACGTGGGGATCCAAAATGCGGTCGTGGCGGCCGACGTGATCGTAATGCCGCGCTCGCGCTCCTGTTCCATCCAGTCCATCACGGTGTCGCCCGTGTGCACCTCGCCGATCTTGTGGCTCACGCCCGTATAAAAAAGCACCCGCTCGGACGTGGTCGTTTTCCCCGCGTCAATATGCGCGATGATGCCAATGTTCCTGATTTTTTCGATTGGATATACTCTAGGCATGGTTAATAATTATCGATTTTACAATTTTCAATTTTCCAAATAATTTTCAAAATCCAATTTTCACCGAACTCCCGGATTTATTTGAAGCTTGAAAATTATGCATTGGAAATTCAGCATATCGCGCTGCTATCTGGCGAAGTGGGCGAATGCCCGGTTTGCTTCTGCTGTGCGGTGCATCTCTTGCTTCTTTTTTATCGCGTTGCCTTCGTTCTTGGATGCGGCGATAATCTCTTCTGCCAGTTTGTCCGCCATCCCCTTTCCTTTCTTTGAACGGGCCGCGCCGATGATCCAGCGAATGGCAAGGATAAAGCGGCGCTCGGGACGCACTTCGGTCGGCACCTGGTAGTTTGCGCCGCCGACGCGCTTGGAACGGACCTCAAGCAAGGGAGATGCGTTCTCTATTGCCTTTTCAAACACTGCGATCGGGTCCTGCTTGGTGGCCGCCTTCACTTGTTCCAGCGCACCATACACGAGGCGCTCGGCGGTGGATTTCTTTCCGTCCTTCATAACGTAATTAATGAAGCGTCCCAATTCAACGCGACCGTGCACCACGTCCTGCTGATAGAATTTTTTGTAAACTCTTTTTTTACGCATTGGAAATTTTTATTTGAAAATTGATTGGAAATTGAAAATTGCAGAACTGAAAATTATTTGGGTCTCTTTGCGCCGTACTTTGACCGCTGCTGTTTGCGCCCGTCCACGCCCGTCGTGTCCAAAACGCCACGCACCACGTGGTAACGCACACCCGGCAAGTCCTTCACGCGGCCGCCGCGGACCATTACTATAGAGTGCTCTTGCAACGTGTGGCCTTCGCCCGGGATGTACGCCGTGATCTCCATGCCGTTCGTGAGCCGCACGCGCGCCACTTTCCGCAAGGCCGAGTTCGGTTTCTTGGGGGTCGTGGTGAATACCTTCACGCATACGCCGCGTTTGAAAGGCGAACCCGAGTCCACCGGCCGGTTCTTAATGGAATTAAAATAGTACGACAACGCCGGCGCCTTGGTCTTGGACTTCAAGGGTTTGCGTCCTTTCCTGATGAGTTGTCTGATGGTAGGCATAAAAAAATAAGGCCCGCAGGAACTAGAAGATTGTAGGGCAAAATGCCGTCTGTGTCAAATAAATTTGAGCGCCCCAAAATCTCCCGCAGATCTACTCGTTGCCTTGCTCCGATCCTTGTTCCCTGCGAGCGATGAGGTGGTCCAAAAGCTCTTCGGCTTCCGGGGCCAACCCTCCCTTCGCTCTTGCCGCTTTTAATTCTTCCAAGCTCATTCCCTCAATCGACTTATCAAATTCCCTTGTCTGCTCTGCGGCCTTGTCGAGAGCCTCTCGCTCGTGCTGCTCCGCGTCCCGCGGGTCGTTCGGTACCCTTCCCTCAAATTTGTTTGCCATGCATTAATGCTAGCAAATCAATAAAAAGATGCAAATAAAAAAGCCGGAGAGGTTGCGTAACCTCCCCAGCTTTGCTTCTTGCAACAACCCCCGCGTTACTGATCGCGGAGACCGCCGGCGCGTGTGCCGTCCTCAGGCCGATCGGGCCGTGTGGGGCGACGCCGCCATGTCGAGCGCATTGGTGTTCCGGACCGAGCCGCAGTTCGCGGTGTTGTTCATCAAGTTATTCGTCTGGCAAAGAACCAACGGGGGTGACTCTGCGTGCATGTCTTTCTCCTTTTGCTCTGGTTGAGCCGAGGCAATGGGAGGATGAAGATTCGGCATATTCTGCCGAGCCCTCCCGCCACCCCGTGAGTGACATATTCGAACAGGAGAAGTATAGCCCATCTTCCATTTTTTGTCAAATTAGGGTACCATCTCCTAGAAAAGGGCCGTTAGCTTAGTGGCAGAGCACTCGGTTTGCATCCGAGAGATGCGGGTTCGATTCCCGCACGGTCCACCGTGAACATCTTTTTCGCGCTCTGCGATCTCTCTGAACGGAATCTTCAAAGTAAAATCAACGCTTTTCTCGCGTAAGACCAGGTTCGAACTTACGATATTCACCATCTGGCGCTTCTGTGCCGTGGACGCCTTCTGGTACGAGGAATACAAGCTTCCTGCGCGTTCGAGAAAACGTTCGATGAGGTCGGGCACTGAGACTTCATTCGTCGCCAAGGACGTGATGCTGCCTTGGATGCCCTGCCGATCAAAGAGGATCGCCGCTTTTCGCTCCTCGAACAGGTCCTTCTCAATCGTACCGTCCAGATAGGCGTCGGTGAGCCTGGTGAGCCGTTCCGTGAGTTGCGCGCGTTGCACCTCCAGATTCTTCAAGGATTGTTCCCGTTCCTCGATCCAGCGAACTTTGAGCTCCCGGATGGCCGAGGCGAGGTAGTCCCTTTCGTTTCGCGTGGTGGCAAGACTGTTCAATCGCTCCGTGACCGCATACTCGATCACTTCTTCCCGGATACCCGTCGCCGGACAATCCCGCTTGTGACAGCGGTAATACACGTGGCCTTTCTGCGCCTCGCCGACGAGCGTATAGCCACAGGAGTGACACGTCACGAGGCGGCGGAACAAGAATTCGTGCCGGACGGCTCGCGTGTGGAATTTGCCTTGGAGGACATCCTGCACCGTGTCGAACATGTACTTCGAGATGAGCGGCTCATGGTTGCCCTGGAAAACCTGGCCGTTGCGCTTGATCCTGATGATGCCCATGTAGAACGAATTGTTGAGGATAAAGGACAATCCATTGATGCTGAGAGGGTTGCCGCCTTTGTTGCGGAGACCGAGCCGATATAACTCATCCTGAAGGGTGTGGAGTGTGAAGGTGCCCGTGGCGTAAAGCTCAAAAGCCTTTCGCACGAGCGGCCCCATGACCGGATCGATCGTCTTCGCCTTGCCGGCGCCGTTGTCCTGATAGCCCAAGGGCGCGCGTAAGGGATAGAAGCCCTGCTTCAAGCGTCCGTAGATGCCTTTCTTGGCTTCCTCGCGGAGGTTCCTGATGTAGTCGGCGGCGACGACCGCCTGGATGTCAGCCGAGAGACGCCCGCCGCGGGAATGAAGGTCCAACGACTCATTCGCGAAATGGACTTCAATCCCTTGGTCAATCAGCTCGCCCAAGTCAGCCCAGTCCTTGAGGTTCCGCGCGCTCCGGTCGATCTTGTGGATCCCGGCTACGGTCGTATTGATCTGATGAGCGGCTCCATACAGTGGCAAGTGGACCTTGGCGAGAATGTCGTGGACCTGATTTCCAGGAGAGACATTGCCGACTACTTGAGAGCCGCCGTCATTGGAGGCCCCGACGCAGA
>DATAXS010000019.1:0-9169 GCA_036266715.1 Minisyncoccota bacterium | reverse complement strand
ATGCTCACTGTTTCTTCCACGGATGACCGGTGCAACGCCGTGGGCAACGAGCAGTTCTCGCTTACGGGCGCCAAGCTCATTGGCACGAGCCCGAACGTTTTGGCGTTCGTCACGAGCTCGGAAACTTCCGCGAGCGGTTCTGTGAGCTTGAGCAATATTGAGTGGGACACGTACACGATCGCGCTCAGCGATGCATCGCAGGACGTGGCGGGGACGGTGCCGTTCAGTCCGCTCACTATTGACCCCAGCTCCACGCAGACGTTCCAGTTCATTCTCCAGCCCGCCGCAAATCCGTCACTTCTTGTTTCGGTGGCTGACGCCTCCACGCTTGCGGGCATCTCCAATGCAAACGTTGCCATTGCGGACGGCGGCGTGAACGAATCGCTTGTCACGGACCACGCAACGTTTTCCCAAAACAATTGGTCCGGCGGCCAGTATGCCAGCCAGGATGGCGGGATAGATGACTCAAATGCCGGCACGCTCACGCTCCTTGCGAATGCGTCCGGAACCTATTCCACCTCCACCACCGACTGGCTCATCTCCAACACGTTTGACGTGGGCGGCACCGCCTCTACTTTTAATACGCTGAGCTGGACGCCGGCTACGGAGCCGCCGAACATCACGCTTGAGTTCCAAGTGGCGGCGAATAACGATGATGCGACGTGGAATTTTGTGGGGCCGGACGGCACTGCTTCCACCTATTTCACCTCGACCACATCAACTTTGCCCGCATCGCTCGCGGGGAACAGGTATTTCCGGTACGAAGTGTTTATGAGCACGCAGGATCCGAACGCCACGCCCGTGCTCCACGGCGTTTCCGTGGACTTTACGGCAAATTGCGTGCCGCCGGCGCAAACGCTCTTTACGAGCATCACGCCCGGGACGTACAGCGTGGACGTGACGGCGCCAAATTATGTTGAGGCGACGGGCACGGCCGTCGTGGGCACGGGCGAATCGTCCACCACAATTTTAATGACGCAATCATGAGCAACCATTCACGACATAAAAAGAACAGCGGATTTTCGCTCCTGGAAGTGCTTGTGGTGGTCGCGATCGCGGGCGCCATCGTGCTCATTGTGGGCAACTTTGGTAACAACATTTCCGGGCTCAATACGCTCGTGTCGTCCGAACTGCAGGCAAAGTCGGGCGTGACCCAGGAAGTGCAGATAATGGTGGAGGCAATCCAATCCGCGAAGACTTCCGCGAACGGCGGATACCCGATTGATGCGGCAAGCACGAGCTCGTTTGCGTTCTACACGGACATCAACAAGAACGGTACTGCGGACCATGTGCGCTATTTTTACGCATCGTCCACCATCTACCAGGGCATTATTGCTCCCACGGGAACGCCCGCCACGTACTCGACCTCAAGCGAGGTTCTGACGAGCTTTATCGGCAACGTCATTATCCCTTCTTCAACGCCGCTTTTTTCCTACTACGACACTTCGTACACCGGGACCCAGTCGCCGCTCACGTCGCCGATCGCGGCTTCCGCGGTCCGGCTCGTGAGGGTTTCTTTTGAAGTGCAGGCCAACCAGACCTCCACGCTCAGCCGTTCGCCGCTCCAGTATTTTTCGTCGCTTGTGGACATAAGAAATTTGGACAGCAATTAATATGAAAAGGAAACGGGACGGACAACTTGCGGTAGAACTTCTTTTCCTTGCGGCAATCGTCGTCACGTTGATCGGCGGGTTTGTGTCGCTCGCGGCATCGTTCCTCAATCTTTCCGTGCGCGCGCAGAATGAAGCGCAAGCATTCGCCATTGCAGAGGCGGGGATACAGTACTACCAATGGCACCTGGCATACAACGCGCAGGATTTTACGGACGGCACGGGCAGGGCGGGACCCTACGTGCACACCTATTACAACAAGAGCGGTGTTGCCGTCGGGCAATTTTCTCTTGCCATCACGGCACCGCCTTCCGGTTCCACCATAGTGACCATCACGAGCACGGGCACCGTGAATGCCGACGCAAGCATTAAAAAAGTTATTACCGTGCGGCTTGGCGTCCCTTCTTTTGCGCAGTACGCGTGGGTGATGAACAGCGTATCATCATTCGGTTCCACGGCGCAGGTATACGGCATCATCTATTCAAACAACGGAATCCATTTTGACGGCGTGGCACACAACCTTGTGGAGAGCGCGCTTACCACGTACAGCGACCCCACGAACAGCAACAAGAACGAATGGGCGGTCTATACCGACGGCCCGCCGGCGGACCCCGCGCCGCCGACCGTGCTCCTCACGCAGGCCGCCGTGTTCCTGGCCGGCCGCGCGCTCGGCGTTCCGGCAATAGACTTCACGGGAATTACGGAAGATCTTGCCACCGTGAAGGCACAAGCGCAGGCATCCGGAACATATTTCGGGAGTTCCGGGGTGCAAGGATACGATCTTGTGCTCACGACGAGCACGTACACCGTGTATAAAGTGAACACGCTCGTGGCCGCGCCGCGCAACTGCACGAATGCCGAGGGCGAGACAGGGTGGGGGACGTGGAGCGTGAACACGGAGACGCTCTACGCCACGGGCACCATCCCGCAGAACGGCGATATGTTCTTTGAGGATAATCTGTGGGTGCGCGGGCACGTGGATAATGTGCGCGTGACGATCGCGTCAGGCCGTTTCCCGGTGAACGCGTCAACGTATTCCAACATCACCGTCAACAACAGCATCACGTATACCAACTTCAACGGTTCGGATACTATTGCGCTCATTTCCCAAAACAATATTAATATCGGCCTCAACTCCGACAACGACCTTACGATAGATGCCGCGCTCATTGCCCAGAACGGCGGCATCCAGCGCGATTATTACGCGGCCGCGTGCGGCGCGAGCTATCTCCGCGCCAATCTGACGACGCTCGGCATTATGGGGACCAACCAGCCATCCGGCCTTGTGTGGCAGGACGGATCTGGGAATGTAGTGAGTGGTTACCAAACGAGGACGTATAACTACGACGCGAATTTGTTGTACAGCCCGCCGCCAAGCTTCCCGCTCACCACGAACGGCTACATACTGATTTCATGGGAAGAATTGCAGTGAGGTCCCGTTGCGCGCGGGAGCCAATGCGGATGCGGTACAATGAGGACATGCGTCGCGGCCTTACGCTTATAGAGATCGTCATCACGATCGCCATCATCGCGATCCTTGTGGGCACATATTTTTTGGTGGCAAATCCTGCGGGCCAGCTTGCAAGCGCGCGCAACAGCCGCCGGACGACGGATCTTGAGACCATCATGCTCGCCATCAAAAGCAATATTGCCGACCAGGGCAATGGCAAATTTAGTTGCGCGTCCGGCGCGATTCCCACGTCTACCAAGAATATGGGCAGCGCTGCCGGCAGCTACAACATTGCGCCGTGCATTGTGCCCACGTACATCAGCGTGATGCCGTCCGACCCCGGCGCCACGAGCTCGTACTACAATTCGCCCTCGGACTATAACACCGGGTATTCAATTTCTATTAATGCCTCCAACACCATTACCCTTTCCGCGCCGCACGCGGAGCTCGGGAAAACGGTGACGCTTTCGCAATAGCGCGTTTTTATTACTGCCCTGCGGGCGGGAGATAAAGCGGCCCGTACGAAGCGAGCGTAGTGCTTCCCTGGAGAGCCGTCATTTCGTAGTAATAAGGATCGTTCAGCGTGCCATCCACAAGCGTGAGCGATGACGAACCGTTTGCGCCCGGGTTTTGCTCCGCGAGCATTTGGTCCCATGGGCCGTCCTGTTCCTGTGATCGGAACACCACAATTGAGTTTGTATTTGCCGGAAGATTTTGCCAGCCGATCTCTATCGTTTGGTTCACGTGTTCAACCCAAAAATTTCCGTTTGCGGTGCCGCTGTTGCCAATGCCCTGGACTTGGGGATTGTAATACGTGTAGTTGGTATTGTTGCCGTTTGGCGTGGGAGTGGAGGTCGGTGCGGGTGCGGGGGTGGGCGTTGCGGCTGGCCCTTGCGTGGGCGTGGGCGTCGGGGTGGAGCCGGGCGGAGACGTTGGTGCGGGCGTGGGTGCGGGCGTCGGCGTAGAAGTTTGCGGCGCGGTCGGACCGGACGTCCAGAGCACTTGTGTGCTTGTTCCGTTGCCGCCATTGTTCCCGCCGCTCCCACTCCCGCCACCGCTGCCGCTTCCGCTGTTCCCGTTATTTTCCACCGCCTGCACGTAGTAGTTGTATCCTTGGTCCCCGGCGCCAAGTGTGAACTGTGCATTGCCGCTTCCCGATTGTCCAGCAGGAACGCTCACTGATTGCCAGAGCGTCCACGTGCTCGTGCTCTCGTTCTTCCCGCGGAAAATATTGAGCGCGGTCGTCCCGCCGGGAAGATTTTGCCAGGCGAGCGTGAGCGTGCTTCCAGCCCCGCTTCCCTGGAGTGTGAGCGTGACGCTTGGCGCAGGTACGGGAGTGGGGATTACGGCGCCACCGGTACCCGGCTGGGGGATGGCGGAAGAAGTCGGCAAATACGAGCTGTTCAACTGGACCACGATGACCGCCAATGCGCCGATGATGACCAACCCCAGGATCCATATCACGAGGTACTGATGTTTGGCTAGAAACGCCATCATGCTTTCATTATAACCATTTTGCTTTAAAATAATTTATATGGAACCCACGAAACCGAAGCGCCTTACGCGCCGCGGGTGGTACGCGCTCCTTGTGCTCGCCGTGAGCGCCGTCACGCATTTTGTGCTCTACGGCTACCCCGCACAGGTGGTGTTTGATGAAGTGCACTTTGGGGCGTTCGCTTCCGCGTACCTCACGCACCAATATTTCTTTGACATCCACCCCCCCTTCGCAAAATTGCTCATCGCGCTCGCGGGATGGGTCACCGGTTTTGTTCCCACGTTTTCCTTTGCCACCATCGGCATGGCGTATCCGAATGCCGGCTATCTCGCGCTGCGATTCCTTCCCACGCTTGCCGGCATGCTCCTGCCGCTCGTCGTCTACTTCATTGTGGCTGAACTCGGATGCGATGACATTATCGCACTTCTTATGGGCCTTATGTTCGCCCTGGAAAATTCGCTCATCGTGGAATCGCGATTTATTCTCACGGATTCCATCCTGCTCCTTATGGGATTTCTTTCCATATATTTTTTCTTGCGGTATTGGAACCGGAGCACATCTCACGAACACGGTGGCCAAAAGCAAAGCTGGAGAAATCTTTTTGCCGCAGGCATCTTCGCCGCGCTCGCAAGTTCCACGAAGTGGGTCGGCTTGGCGTACTTGGGACTCATCGGACTCTTCTTTTTATTCAAGTGGCTGTTGGACCGACCGTTCCACTGGCGTAAAAAGCTAAAAGTGCTTGGCATCGGCGTGGTTGCGCTTCTCGTGGTTCCCGCCGCCATCTATACTTCGCTCTTTGCGATCCATTTTGCAGTGCTTAATAAAAGCGGCACCGGCGACGCGTTTCAAACACCCGCGTTCCAAGAGACGCTTGCGGGGAGCGCATACGCGTGGGACACGAGCGTCGCGCCGCTCGGCTTTTGGGGAAAGTTCTTTGAGCTCAACCACACCATGTACACCGCAAACCAGGAAAATCTTGTGGATCCCTATTCCAGCAAATGGTACGAGTGGCCGTTTATGAACAAGCCCGTGCTCTACTGGACGGAAGCGTTCCCGTCGGGCGCGGAAGGAGTGCTCTATTTTGTGGGCAATCCGGTGCTCTGGGCGCTCGGGTTCGCGGCCATCGTGCTCGGCGTCATCGTCGCTACGTGGTTTTGGATTAGGCGCGGCGTTGTGGCCTTTGCGCGGTCAAAGCTCGCGTTCGTAATCGTGGGTTATTTTGCGAGCCTTGTGCCACTTGCGTTCATTGGCCGCATTCTCTTCCTCTATCATTATTCTCCGGCGTTCATCTTTTCCCTGCTCGCGTTTGCGCTTGGCCTCCAGTGGATGTGGACGCGCTTTGGCAAAAAGAACAGGCGCAGGGCGTGGATCACGCTCCTCGCCGTCACCTTCGCCGCGTTCCTCATCATTGCGCCGTTCACGTATGGTACGGCGGTGTCACGGAGCTATCTGCATTTCTTTGCGCCCTTGTTGCACGACACCTGGTGAGCGCATCGCTGATTGACTAACCGCAAATTTTATAGTATTTTTAGCCTGCGTTCGTTGAAATCATAATAGGGGGAGAATCCTGATGGATTCGGACAAATTGCATTCCGGCATCATCTCAGTCCGCAACACCGAAGCAGTGCTCGGCTGGACGCGCAATACGTTTTACTCGGCCATCAACATTGCGATGCTCGGACTTCTTTTGTTGCATCTGGCCATGGGTACGTTTAGTTACTTTATGCTTTGCGTAGGAGGAATCGTGCTGATGGTTTCCTGGCAATCATCCGCCAAAAGAACCAGGGCGCTCATGACCTACTGGAATGAGAAACTTGGAGAGCTCGAGTCGGCTGATAAAGTCCTCGGAAGTGTAAGGGTCTTTTCCGGCGATGAGTTCAAAACTATAGACGGCGCGCGAACACGGGGCCACGAAACTCTCATTTTTCTGATCCGGCTTTTCGGCGCGCTTTGGATTGGATTAGGGATTTATTCCTGCGTTTTTCGCCTCATCAATACGCCATCCGTATTTTGATTTCAAGGGAGAATAGAATGGAAAAGAAAAAAGGGTTTGTCTCAGCGGAAGTGCTCGTGGAGGTACGTTTTTGGCTGACGATGGTGGCAATGCTCGCTATACTTTGGATTGCATTTCTTTCGTTGCCGCCTATTCCTGCTGCCCATATGGGGCTCCGTATTTTTTTCTGGACGGTAGTGTCAATCATGAGCGTGTGGTTCGTGGTTACGGCCTACCGCCTCCACCGGGATACAGAGCGGGAACTCGCGGAAAGAGGTAAGCGATTTGCCGAGTGAAACTGGATAACTCCGGAACAACATTAACAACTTACAAGGCGTACGCCCAAATTATTGGAACGGCGCCTTTTTCATTTCTATTTTTTCAACCTGTCAGTTCCACAATGAGGACCTCAAGCGGCACGATGGCGAAAGGGGAGTAACGCATTTCGGAATAGGCGCGGATAAGGGATTTCAACAATTTAACGAGAAATGAGGCATCCGCTTCGGTCGCTAGCTTTTTTGCCGCCGCGATCTCGTCACGCGTGAGGTCGCGTTCAAATGTTTTTTCCAAAACCGGATTTACTTTAAGCGACAACACTTTGCGCAGATAGTGAATGAGGTCTTTCGTGAACTGCACAAGGTTGTAACCCTCGTCGTTCAACGAAGAGATGTACGACAGGCTGCCCTTTGCGTCTTTTGCGAGCATGAGCACCGCAAGGTCATGGATTTTCTTGATGCCCGTGCGGCCGGTCACACGCTCTGCGGTCGCAAGGTCGATTTTGCCGCCGAGCGAACCCAGCTGATCAAGCAAGGACTCTGCATCCCGGAAACTGCCTTCCGCAGCCGCGGCCACAAGCTCCAGCGCCGGCCCGTCTATCTTTATTTTTTCCAATTTGGAGATCTCGGTGAGTTTTTCAACGATCGTCGCCTTGGTCAGTTTCTTAAAGGTGAACCTCTGCGCGCGCGAAGTGATGGTGGGGGGCAGCTTTTCGTATTCGGTGGTCGCCATCACGATCACGGCGTGCGCGGGTGGCTCTTCCAAAGTTTTGAGCAGCGCGTTAAAGGCGGCACCCGTCAACATGTGCGCTTCGTCAATAATGTACACCTTGTGCGAGCCGGAGGTCGGTGCCGTCTTGATACTGTCCTTAAGGTCGCGGATCTCGTCAATGCCGCGGTTGGACGCCGCGTCGATCTCTATCACGTCAAAGGAATTTTGCGCGTCTATTTCGCGGCATGCCCGGCACTCGTTGCACGGCTCGCCGAGCTTCGCGAACTCGGGGTCCGTCCGCCGCTTTTCGCAGTTCAGGAGCTTTGCAAGCAGGCGCGCCGTGGACGTTTTCCCCGTCCCGCGCGGGCCATGGAAAATGTACGCCTGCCCCAGCCGGCCCGCGCCCGCCGCGTTCTTTAATATCTCCACGTTCGTTTCCTGGCCCAAAATATCCGCGAGCTTTTTGGGACGGTATTTGCGGTAAAGTGCCTGCGCCATCCCAAAATCATACCGAAAAACATTGATTTCATCAATCATTTTGCGGTACCATATTGTTATTAAAGAATGATGAAATGCGCCGTGAGCGGCCACGCCGTCATCCGCCCTATTCATGGAATACGAAATAAAACTTGAGCAGTTCAGCGGTCCGCTCGGAAAGCTTCTGGAGCTTATTGAGGCCGAGAAGCTTGGCATAAACGAGGTCAGCTTGGCCAAGGTCACGGACGGATTTTTGAAGTATCTGGAAAAGTTCCGTGAGGGCGGGGAAGGCGAGGAACGGTTCCGGGTGGATCTCCGCGTGCTCGCCGACTTCATCGCGGTCGCAAGCAAGCTCATTTTCCTTAAATCAAAATATCTCCTGCCCGGCCTTGCGCTCACGGACGACGAAGAAAAGGACATCAAGGACCTGGAAGAACGGCTCAAGATCTACCAGGAGCTCAAGCCGGCGCTCCGGCATCTCCAAAGGCTCTGGCGCACGAGCCACAAGTCTTTCAGCCGGCCGTATTTCCTTGGGAAGGGAAAAGGCGTGGCCGCCGGACAGTCGTTCTTTTACCCCGGAAACGAGCTCACGCCGGAAACGCTCGCGGGCTCGCTCGGCAGGATATTGGAAACGGTGAAGACCTATGCGTTTGAGACGGAGATCATAAAGGAAAAGATCATCACGTTGGAAGAAAAGATCACGGAAGTCTTGGAGCGCATCCAGGCGGAGGGCAATCTGCAGTTCAAAAAGCTTTCCACGGAAAAGTCACGCGCGGAGGCCATCGTCATTTTCCTTGCCATTCTTCATCTTGCGCGCGAACAGCTCGTGCTCCTGGAACAGATGGAAAACTTTTCTGATATAATGGTGAAGCATCACGCGAAGCCCACGGAAGAACAAACCACGCACGACACCGACCATGGATAAAAAAATCGCATCATTGGAAGCACTGCTCTTTATCCACGGCGAGCCGCTCACCTACAAGAAAATAAGCGCCGTCTTGGGTATTAAGAATGACGAACTCGGCCCGATTATAGACGCCTACCGCGCGCAGCTTGAGGACTCGGGCAGGGGCCTCCAGCTCATCGCCGACAAAGAAAAGATCCAGCTCGCCACAAAGCCGGAGTTCAACAAGATCCTGGAGGATTTCATGAAGGAA
>DATAXS010000005.1:0-18118 GCA_036266715.1 Minisyncoccota bacterium | reverse complement strand
CAAGGAACAAAAAGGATTGTCGCTTGATTTGAAAGAAAATTTCCACGTGACGCTCAGAGAAACGAAACGCCTTGTCACGCTGAGTAAAAACGTGGCCGTTCCCCAAGCAACACGATTCATTGACGAAGCCGACCGCCTGATCGATCTCGCCGCGCCCGTTATCCAAGAATTTGCACGAGGTCTCAGCAAAGCCCTTTCACTTCCCACTTTTGAGTCCGAGGTGATGGAGGGACAGCAGTCGTGGATTTTTCGTTACATCCACTACTTCGGCGGGCGCAGTGTCGGCGATCAAACGGCGACGCCGCATGCCGACAAGTCCGGATTCACGCTCCACCTTTTTGAAAGTGGTCCCGGCCTCGAGTATCTTGACCTTAGCAAGCAATGGCAGCCCATGCCGGTTTCTGACGGTCAGACCGCCATTATTTCCGGCATGCAACTTCAATTTGCTTCGGGAAACGCGACCAAGGCGCTTTGTCATCGCGTAGTGGCAACTGACGAGTCGGCCGATTCCGGAAGATATTCAATTGTCTGTTTCGTGCCTCTCGCGAAGACGAAGGCGTACAACAAGAATGGCATTGGCAGACTCCAGGAATTTTCCCCTGGATTCAACTATGACATGCCCTTCGGCGAATTCCAGAAACTCTTTGTTTGACAATTTACCTCGGGCGCGCCTCCATGCATCATGGCGCGCCTGATTTTTTTTAGAACTTTTTAATAAGTTTTTAATTTCGCTATGCTAGGGTTCTTAAGTGTTCAATAAGCAAGTCCTAAAGGATCTATATACGAATCAAGGAAAATCTATGCAAGAAATTGCCGGTGTATTGGGTTGCTCTCTTCACAAAGTAGCTTATTGGATGGGTAAATACAATATTAAAATTCGCTCAAGGAGTGAGGCAACGTATATCAAACGCAATCCCGAAGGCGACCCTTTTAAATTTAAAAATCCGCAAGACGTGAACGGAGCAACGCTGTTTGGATTAGGTATTGGACTCTACTGGGGCGAAGGAACTAAGGCAGATTTAAACTCTGTAAAACTCGGGAATGCCGATCCCATTCTTATTCAGAATTTTATGACTTTTCTAATTAAAAATTTCAGCATTGACAAAACAGATCTTAAATTCGGCCTTCAATTATTTACAGACATAGACGTTGATGAAGCGCTGGACTTTTGGACAAAAAAACTTAATATAAAGAGGAGTCAGATAAACAAACCAATAATCACGAAGTCTGGTTCGATTGGTACGTATCGGAAAAAGAGCCAATATGGCGTAATGACGGTTATGTATCACAATAAAAAACTTCGAGATTTGCTGGTAAGTTTTCTGCCTAACAATAAGCCGATGTAGCTCAGCTGGTAGAGCAACTCCATGGTGGACCCACGGGTCATGCCCACGGCAGGGGAAACCCTTCCGCGAATCCTGAATAACGGTTAAAGACCTGCAAAGGTTGAGACCGTGGCGAGATCAATTTTCGCCCGAACGACTGACAAGGGGCGCTGCGCCGCGCGAGCGGCATGCGCAAGATACAGTCTAATCCTCATATAAGCGTCGCGAAGTTGAGGTATGCAATGAAGGAGTAGGTCGCCGGTTCAAATCCGGCCATCGGCTCAAAGGGCGCGCGGGTTCCGGGGTTGCAAAATCCCGGGCGATGCGCTATTATATTCCCCATGGCCCAAGTAAAACGCGCCGACAAATTGATCGCGCTCCGCTGCTCCGTCTGCAAACGGCGTAATTATTACACCACGAAAAACAAGAAGACGGTGGAGCGGAAGATCGAGTTCAACAAGTTCTGCAACTGGTGCCGCAAGCACACACTCCACAAGGAGTCGCGGATCACGGGGAAATAGTATAATTATTCCGTGGGGAGCTTAGTTAAGTGGTATAACTTCGATCTCCAAAATCGAAATCGTAGGTTCGATTCCTACAGCTCCCGCCTAATAGAGGATGTTCGGACCCAACCATAAATCCTAACTATCAATAAATAAAAAGCCGGAACTTTTCGTACAAGTTCCGGCCGTTGCGTAAGGTTAGTGTGTCCATAAGTAGATGGACGCAGCGATAAATGCGAGGACGCCGAGAATTATAGTTCCCTTGTAAATCGGCGTCACAACGTATTTATCGATCTTGTCGGCGAACAACACGTCCGCATGAAGTTCCGCGCATACCTCATCCTGCATTTTCTTCTGTTCTTCCGTTAGTCCATTGGTTCCCATAGCATCACTCCTTTTCTAAAAAATTGTGTTAATGGTAGTAAAGCTTCAAGCCGTGGCGGATGATCTCTTCGAGCCAGAGAAAAAATGCTATGCCGAACGGCCAGAGATAGCCGTATTTCACAAGCCATCCGCCGCGCCTCTTTTTAAATTCTCGGTCACTGAAAACCATTACCCGTGTGGTTGCTGCCGAACTAGCAGGCTCTCGATCAAGTTGTTCGAGTTCGCCGAGTTTGTCATCCCAAAAACGGATCCAATTTGCCGTCCTCCATGCGCCAAGCCAAACGCCGAGATGCATGAAAAGACCTACGATGCTGACCGCCAGCTTTATCCGTTCAGGTTGCAGAGAAACGAATATTACTGGCAACGCAATAGCGTTGAATGCCAGAAACAGCTGGACCCGTGACCATTGGAGCTGGGCCTGTCCATTGCGGAGCGTTGTAAGCCCCGTATATATATATTTGGTTCACCATTCTGCATGGTTTTTGCCTTCCTCAAAAATTATCAAATTGCCACGCATATTATGACACGGAAGAAATGAGATTGCAAATATCATTTTACGATATGCTGTTGAGACAAGTCCGAACATCCTCTACTACCCTCCGCCACAAGCGGTTGATTTGGTAAAATAACAGTATGACCAAAGTGTTGCGATGGAGCCTGTTTTCACTCACCATTTTCGCGGCAATGGCGGCCGCGAACGTCCACGCCCAAGTGGACACGACCCCGCCCTCGGTGCCTGGCGCGCCAAGCGCGTCGGTTTCGAACTACAATAGTGTCCAGGTCTCCTGGGCCGCCTCCACGGACAACGTGGCCGTCACGGGATATTACGTGTATCGGAACGGCGCGGAGGTGGCGAGTACTGCGGGTACAAGCTACACGGACACGGTACCGCCGGGCGGCGCCTACATTTACACCGTCGCGGCCTACGATGCGGCAGGGAACGTTTCCCGGCAATCGCAAGAATCGGACATCGTTTCCGTCATTTTAGACAAAACGCCGCCTACGGCGCCGACCGGGCTCACGGCGAGCGTGACGACCTCATCCATCACGCTTTCCTGGGCCGCCTCCACGGACAACGTGGGCGTGATCGGATATTATATGACGAAGAACGGCCGCTCGCTTACGCTTTCCACAACGGGCCCGTACAATTCCACGAGCTACACGGACAGCACCGTCCAGCCGGGCACCACCTACAGCTACAGCATTGCCGCCTACGACGCGGCGGGGAATGTTTCGGACTACGTGAGCATCACGACGAGCACGCTCACCGCAAACTTCAATCCGCCGGACACGACGCCGCCTTCGCCGCCGGCGTTTTTGGTCGCCACGGCGTCTTCAAGCACCGAGATCGATATCCGCTGGCAGGCTTCCAACGATAACGTGGGCGTCACGGGATATTACGTTTACCGGAACGGTTCGCAGGTCGCGAGCATCGGCACTTCCACCACGTCGTATGCCGACACCGGACTCACGGCGGGAACGGGGTACAGCTATACCATTGCCGCCTACGACGCGGCAGGAAATGTTTCGGCGCAAAGCGCGGCGATGAGCGCCACCACGCTTCCTCTTGATGTTATTGCGCCGACCGTACCGAAAGATCTCATCGCCCTACCCGTTTCCGTTTCCTCCGTCATGTTGGAATGGCAGCCGTCGCTTGATAACGTGGGTGTTGCGGGATATTACGTGTATCGGAATGGCACGCAGATCGCGACGGTTGCTACGACCGCTTACTTGGACACCGGGCTCGCGTCAAGCACTATGTACACCTATGAAGTGGCTGCATACGATGCCGCAGGGAACGTTTCGGCGCAAACGTTTACTTCGGTAAATACGCCCGCAGTGAATCCGGCAGTCACCCCGACGCCCATACCAGGCGCGACTGTTACTCCGCCGCCGCTTGCCACACCGACGCCCTCCACGCCCGGTTCAGTTTCCGGAACTTCGCCGTCAGTATACTTTACGACCACGCTTGCCTACGGCGCGCGCAGTGCCACGGTCACCGCGCTCCAGAACCTATTAATAGAGAACGGCTATCTCGGCCCGGAGTACGCGACGGGATTTTATGGCTCGCTCACGCAGGCCGCAGTGCAAAAATTCCAGTGTGTGCAGGAAGTCGTTTGTTCCGGAGCTCCCGCCACGACCGGCTGGGGTCTTGTGGGGCCAAAAACGAGGAAAGCATTGAACGCGCTTTAGGGCGAGCCGAAGGACGTTGCGCCGTGCCAGTCAGCAGCGAAGGTTTCTTCGAGCCCATCAATTGCGGCATTATTTGAAACGATAATGCCGAGCTCGCGGTTGTCGTCAAGCGATGCGGCGGAAAAATTTTCAGAACCGACGAAGGCGCGAGCGTCGTCCGCAACAACGACTTTTGCGTGAATATAAAGAGCGGCGGTGGGATTGTAGGTGCGCACCTCTGCGCCGCTTGCCACAAGTTCCTGGAACGCGTATTCCCACTCGGGCGAATAGGTCATTACTATACGCACGGTGACGCCGCGCCGGGCAACGTCCTCCAACGCCGCAATGACCGCCGGGTCGGACATTTCTTCGTTGTAGATGTCGAGCGAACTCGTGGCGCCGTTTATGAGCGAAAGGAGCGCCGGCCGCGCGCCGGGTGACCATACGAGGTCACCGTTGCTTGCGGGGTCGCTGGCGCTCGGCTGGAAATTGTTGTTGCCGTCCCAGTCCGCATTGAACGCGGCTTCAACTTCCGCGACGTCTGTTGCGTCGGCATCGTGCACACCAAAGTCGCGGCCCGTCGCGTAATATTTTAAAACAAGATTAAAGCTCATGATGAGCGCTTCGGCATCGTCCACGACGAGCGTTTTTTCGTGCGTGAGGTCAAAGTACGAAGGTGCCGTGCGGACGGCAACTCCATGTGCTTGGAGAAAACTGAACGCGCCCGCGTTTATTGTTGCCGTGCCGTCGGGCACTCCCTTGTAACCGCCGTTCAAAAGGACGCGCACGGCAATGCCGCGTTCCGCCGCCGCAGCGAGGGCGGATTCCATCTGCGTGTCCGAAAGTTCATAGAGCACGAGGTCAACCGAGCGTGCTGCATGCCCGATCATGGCAAGAAGGGGCCCGGTGCCATCGTCCGGCTCGGTGACGAGCGTGCAGGAGGCGCATGCGGACAAGGCAACGGCAGGTTCGTTCGTATGCGTGAGGCGCGCGGTGATAAGGGCGACGGACGCGAACACGGCGACCATGCCGCCCCCGAACGCGGCAGCTTTTTTGAATTGCATCACGGGATTCTAGCACGCAGAGATTAAATTTCTCTTAACCGGTCCTTGCGTGCTAAAATTGGTTTTATGCAACACGGAAGACGGCACGGACGGGGAGGTGACGAACGCGGCGTGCACGCGCGGGAAAAGATATATATGTACGGCAAGCACGCGCTCACGGAAGCACTTTTGCACGCGCCGCACGCCGTGAAGAAGGTTTTTTTGTCGTCCGAAGCGGGCACGGACAAAGCCCTGCGCGAGTTGCTCGCAAAAGCAACCATACCGGTCGCGGGCCTGAAGGGCGACGATGCGCCGAAGATGGTGGGCGAGGACACGTCGCACCAGGGGGTGATTGCGATCGTGGACCCATCCGGCGTTTTGCAAGATTTTAATGATTTTTTTGGGAAAATAACGCCCACCCCGGGAACCGCACTTGTGCTCTTGGACGAGCTCACTGACCCGCAGAACGTGGGCGCCATCATCCGCTCCGCCGCCGCTTTTGGCGCCGCGGGCGTGCTCATTCCGCCGCACAACCAGGCGGGGATCACGGGCGCGGTCGTGAAAGCTTCCGCCGGTATGGTCTTCCGGGTTCCCATCGTCACCATTGGCAACGTGAACCAGACCATTTTGCGGCTGAAGGAAGAAGGGTTCCGCGCCTATGCACTTGCCATGAAGGGCGCGCGCGACCTCAATAAAGAGCGGTTTGATGCGCCTGCGGTATTTGTGATCGGCAATGAAGGCCGGGGAGTCCACCAAAAAACACTTGAGCATTCCGACGTCGTGCTCCGCATCCCGATGGACGCACGCGCCGAATCGCTCAACGCATCCGTTTCGGCCGCGGTCGTGCTCTACGCATGGAGCGTCGCGCACCCGGAAGCGCTTTCAAAATAACATGATAAAAGAGAAAAATTTGACGGTGCGTTCTTGGAAGGATTATGAACTCATAGATTCCGGGGACAATAAGAAGCTGGAACGGTACGGCGAGTTCACGCTCATCCGTCCGGAGACGCAGGCGCTCTGGGCTCCTTCACAGCCGGATGCATGGAAAAAAGCGAATGCCGAATTTGTGTGGGCGGACGGGAAAGGCGTCTGGCGGAAAAAATTTATAAAAGAGCCATGGGAGTTTTCGTGGGAGGACATCCACTGCACCCTGGAACTTACTTCCTTTAAGCACCTCGGCGTGTTTCCCGAGCAGGCGGAGAACTGGCGATGGATAAAAGAGCGGATTGCGGGTCTCGCGGAAGGCCGGGAAGAACACCGTTCGGAAAAGCCGGTCCGCGTGCTCAATCTTTTCGGCTACACGGGCGCCGCAAGCATCGCGGCGGCAAAGAGCGGCGCGGAAGTGACGCACGTGGACGCGTCGCGCCAGAGCAATGAGTGGGCAAAAGAGAACGCGACGCGCTCGGAAGTGCCGCAGGAAAACATTCGCTATATTCTGGACGATGCGCTGAAGTTTGTGGAACGGGAGGTCCGCCGCGGCGCGGAATACGAGGGTATTATTCTTGACCCGCCCGCGTTCGGCCGCGGGGCAAAAGGGGAGGTGTGGCGCGTTGAAGAAGACCTGTCAAAACTTCTGGCGGCACTCGCGAAAATATTTTCAAAAAAAGAAGGAGCCTTTTTCCTTTTGAACGGTTACGCATCCGGCTATTCGCCGCAATCGTTCCTGCAGGCCGTGCAGCACTTTTTCCCGCCCGCAAAGATGAGCGGCGAATTCGGGGAATTGCGCTTGCAAGAAACCGCTTCCGCCGCAAGGTACATTTCCTCGGGTATCTACGTGCGGTTTGCGAGATAGTGGGCCTTTGTTCATGAAGGAGACGTTTTCGGGGCAAATCCCGCGCGAAACAAAAGGATGCCTTCATACGTATCACATTACGAAGAGGCAATAATAAAATAACAAAACCAATAAGAGCCATGAAGAAATTTTTCGCAGCAGGTATCATCACCATAACGTTCCCGTGGAGTGTGCTTTCCCACAGCACGGGCGCCGGTGTGGGTCAGCCAATAATCGTGACCCAAACGGGCGCGCAACCGCAGGCACAGGTAGTGGAAACTGAGCCTAGCCAGGGCCAAGCGCCGCCGGCGTTGAACGTCCCGGCGAGCTCGGACACCTCCTATAACTGGGCGGGCTATGTGACGACGGCGGGCCAGACGGGCAAGCAGTTTACGTCCGTGAGCGGCACATGGACCATTCCCACGGTCGCTGCGGCAACCTCCACCGAAGCCGACACGGCGTGGGTGGGTATTGGCGGTGTGACGACCCAGGATCTCATCCAGGCCGGCACGCAGGCCGTCACGAGTCCCAATGGCACTGTGTCCTACCAGGCATGGTACGAGACGCTGCCACAAACCACTTCGCCGCTCAACATAAATGTGAATCCCGGCGATTCGGTGAGTGTGACCGTGGCGGAAACTTCGGCGGCCCAGTGGCTTGTTTCGTTCCGCGATAATACGACGGGCCAAAATACTTCGGAGAACCTTACATACAATTCCACGCTCTCATCGGCGGAATGGATAGAAGAGATGCCGCTCAACGGAAATTCGTTTGTGCCTTTGGATAATTTTGGAACCATTTCCTTTTCCAATGCCACGACGGTAGAGAACGGCAACACGGTGACGATCTCCGGTTCCGCCGCACAACCGCTTACCATGGTCACGAATGCGGACCAGACGCTTGCCGCGCCCTCCGCGCTCGGCAGTGACGGCCAGAGCTTTTCAGTCACGCGTTCAACCGTTCCTTCGGGCTCTTCCGGCGGTTTCGGCTTCACGGTACCGCAGGGCCGCACGTGGCGCCGGCGGGTGACGGGAGTCCAGGGATTCGTGCCGCGCACGAGCGTGACGGGCAGTGCGGGCGCGGGAACAGGAACCGCAACGGCAACTGCCGGTTTTGGTAGCGGTTTCTCCTTCGGCAACCAGGAGCAGATCCTTCAGATGCTCCAGCAAATGCAACAGCAACTCCAGGCGCAGCTCAATTCGTTCTCGCAGAATGCCGCGCGGATAGGCGCGCGCGTGAACGGGCGGCTCCGGCTCTAAGGCCGCAAACCGTATCCGCGTCCGCCGCCAGTCCGCCCTTCCCAGATCGCAAAAAATCTGGTAGATTTTCCATTGAAGCAAACAAGCGGTGGCGCACGCGTGCGCTCCAAAAACGCCGCAAATGCCGATGTAGCTCAATGGCAGAGCAATCCCTTCGTAAGGGATAGGTTGGAGGTTCAACTCCTCTCATCGGCTCACAATTGGCCGCGCTAGCTTTTGAAGCTATACTTAGATTATGAAAAACGGACACGAGGGATATACGCCCCGCGACTTGTTTTCTCATGAGCCAGCCCTTCCCGGCGAAAAGGGATATGTTCCGGAAGGTTTTCGCGTTGACGAGAAAACTGGCAGAATTTTTGACAAAGAGGGAAATGAATATAGCGGTGACTATGAAATGATCGCGCAAGCACTTGATGAGGCCATGGTGCGTGCGCAGCAAGAGATAAAAAAGGAATTCCCGCATGCGGATGAAACATCTTTTAAAGAACTGGCCCGTATGCGCGCACAAAAGATCAGAATGAAAAATCAAGCAAAATAAAAAATAACAATGGACCATCAAAAAGAACTGGAAGAATTGTTGACCGAAGCCCGCCGGTTGGGCGGGCGGCTTTGACGTTGCGGCAAAGGAAACACGCGCAAAAGAGCTTGAGCTCCGGATGGCCAATGCGGATTTCTGGAAGGACCGCGCCGTGGCGGACGTGAGCGTGCGCGAGCTCGGCGTTTTGAACGACATCGTCAACCGCTATCGCGAGATCGAAAGCACCGCAAAGGCGCTTGCGGAAAATTTCAACGAAAATAAATTCTACGAGCTTAAAAAGAAATTTCACGAATTTGAACTGAAGCAGCTCTTCATCGGCCCCTACGACGCGCAGGCGGCAGTGCTCGGCATTTACCCGGGCGCGGGCGGTGAGGATGCCGAGGACTGGGCGCGGATGCTCGGCGTGATGTACGAGAACTACGCCAAGAACAAAAATTGGAAGCTACGCGTGATAGACGACAACCCGCGCTCGCGGACAATAGAAATAAAAGGAGACCACGCGTACGGCTATCTCAAAAAAGAATCCGGCGTGCACCGGCTCGTGCGCATATCGCCCTTTTCCTCAAAACAAATGCGGCATACGTCCTTCGCGCTCGTGGAAGTGATCCCGGACCTGCCGCCATTGGAAGAATCAAAGTTGCAGATCCCGGAAAAGGACCTCAAGTTTGAATTTTACCGGTCGGGCGGCCCGGGCGGGCAGAACGTGAACAAGGTGGAAACCGCCGTGCGCGTGGTGCACCTGCCGACGGGCCTTGCCGTGAGCTCGCAGGCCCAGCGTTCCCAGGCGCAGAACCGCGAATACGCATTAAAACTTCTTAAAGCCAAAATCTTCCAGCTTATGGAAAAGGAAAAGGTGCAGGAGATAGGGAATTTGCGCACAAAAGTAAAGCCGGAATGGGGGAACCAGATACGTTCGTACGTGTTGAACCCCTACCAGCTCGTTAAAGACCATCGCACGGACGTGGAAACGGGCAAAACGGATGCGGTGTTGAGCGGGGATTTGGACATGTTTATTGAGGCGGAGCTCGAAATGTTGTAGAATAAGCGGTAGGCAATCCCATGATAGTTTTCCAAGGAATTTCCAAGCATTATGGCAAACAGGGCGTCGCATTGGAGGATGTGTCTTTTGAAATAGACCCGGGCGAATTCGTGTCGCTTGCGGGGCGTTCGGGTGCAGGCAAATCAACAGTAATAAAGCTTTTAATAGGCGAAGAAAAGCCCTCCAAGGGGCGCGTGTTTTTTGGCCAATATGAGGTGAGCAAGCTGGAGGACAAGGAACTCCCGGCCTTCCGGCGGCACATTGGGGTGGTTTTCCAGGATTTCCGGCTTTTGCCCACGAAAACCGCCTACGAGAACGTGGCATTCGCCCTTGAGGTAGCCGGGCGGCCCCAACGGGAAATAGCCGAACTTGTGCCGCAGGTGCTGGATATGGTGGGTTTGGGCGACAAGATGAAGAACTTCCCCGGCGAGCTCTCGGGCGGCGAGCGCCAGCGGGTCGCCATCGCACGGGCGATGATCCACCGGCCGGAGGTCGTGATCGCGGACGAGCCGACGGGGAATTTGGACCCCTTTCACACCTTTGAGATCGTAAAATTACTGGAAAAGATAAACCAGTTGGGCACCACGGTACTTCTTGCGACGCACGACAAGGACGTCATCAATTCGCTGGAGCGCCGGGTGATCACATTGGACAGAGGGAGGATCGTAAGAGAT
Source organism: Minisyncoccota bacterium (assembly GCA_036266715.1). Classification (GTDB taxonomy): domain Bacteria; phylum Patescibacteriota; class Minisyncoccia; order UBA6257; family 2-01-FULL-56-20; genus DATAXS01. The sequence continues at coordinate 7,410 of DATAXS010000005.1, read as the reverse complement.
GAAAAGAAGGGCAAATATATACTGGTATGAAGCAATTTTCAATTTACAATTTTACAATTTCCAAAAAATTTACAATGCCTAATTGGAAATTTCCAATTGAAAATTCTTTGGAAACCGAGAATTAAAAATTGTAAAATTAATCAAAATAATGTTCACCGTCATTTCACGCATTTTCCATTTTGGCTTCAAGAACTTTTGGCGCAACGGTTGGCTCTCGCTTGCCACGATCGCCATCACGACGCTCGCCTTGCTTGTCTTCATTTCGCTCATCATGTTCGGCGTGATCACAAGATCGGCGGCGAATTCCATTGAGAGCAAAATAGACATCAGTGTGTATTTTAAGCAGGATACTTCCGAGGACCAGATATTGAGCATTCAGCAGGCGCTCGAAGGACTTTCGCAGGTGGCGAACGTGAACTATATTTCGCAGGATCAGGCGCTCGCGAACTTTGAAGCGAACCACTCGAGCGACCAGACGATCAGCCAGGCGGTGAACGAACTTTCCACGAACCCGCTCGAGGCGTCGCTCAACATCCAGGCCACGAACCCGAACGATTACGGCGACATTGCGAACTACCTTGCAACGCCGGACCTCGCCCAATACATTGACTCGGTGAGCTACACCGAGAACCAGGATGTCATTGAGCGGCTCGCAAAGATCGTGACGACGGTCAACCTTGGCGGCTACATCATTGCCGTCATCCTCGCGCTCATTGCGGGGCTCGTGGTCTTTAATACTATCCGCCTCGCCATTTATTCCAACCGCGACGAGATCGGCATTATGCGCGTGGTGGGTGCCTCCAACGTCTTTATTCGCGGGCCGTACGTGGTGGAGGGGATGATCACGGGCGCCATTGCGGCCGTTGCGGGCCTCATTCTCATTGCGCCACTCATCTATTTCACGTCGCCCTATTTGGACGTATTTATCCCGGGCCTCAGCATTTTCCAATATTTTTACACGCACATCCTGTGGCTCCTTCTCTATGAACTGCTCTTTGGCGTGGGCATCGGGATGCTTTCCAGTTTTGTGGCCGTGCGGCGGTATTTGAGAAACTAGGCACGGGGATATGTCCGGCGCAACGCAACTCATAGAGACCGTTCTTCGCGAAGCAGACGTGCGCATCAACGGAGATCGCCCATGGGATATTCACGTGAAGGATGAGCGATTCTACGCAGCAGTCGTGCGCGGAAGAAGCTTGGGATTTGGCGAGGCGTATATGGCGGGGTGGTGGGATTGCGAGAGGATCGATGAGCTCACCTCAAAGCTTTTTGTATCCGATATCGGGGGCAGGTTCCGGCTCACGCCGGCGAACGTGCTCCTCGGCGTGCGCGCATTTTTTGAAAGCGGCGGGACAAGGCGCAATGCGTTCAAGGTGGGCGAACACCACTACAATATCGGGAACGATCTCTTTTCCCGAATGCTCGATAAGCGGATGGTCTATACCTGCGGCTACTGGCGCAATGCAAAAAATCTTGACGAAGCGCAAGAAGCAAAACTTGATCTTGTGTGCAAAAAATTGGGGCTTCGGGCCGGCCAGAAGGTCTTGGACATTGGTTGTGGATGGGGGAGCTTTGCCAAGTTCGCCGCAGAAAAGTACGGCGCGCACGTGACCGGAGTCACGGTTTCCAAAGAACAAGCGGCGCTTGGAAAAGAATTGTGCACGGGATTGCCCGTGGTTTTTGAGCTCAAAGATTACCGGGATGTCAGGGGGCGTTTCGACCATATCGTTTCGCTTGGCATGTTCGAACACGTGGGATATAAACACTACCGCACCTACATGCAGGTCGTGCACGACCACTTAAAGGATGACGGCCTTTTTCTGCTCCATACGATAGGCAATAATTATTCCACGAACTACACCGATCCATGGATACGGAAATATATTTTTCCCGGTGGCATGCTGCCGTCCGTCGTCCAGGTGGGGAAAGCGGTGGAGAAACTCTTTGTGATTGAGGATTGGCAAAATTTTGGCGCCGATTACGATAGGACACTCATGGCCTGGTTTGCAAATTTTGACCGCCATTGGCCGGAGATCCGTTCCCACTATGGCGATGGATTCTACCGTATGTGGAAGTTTTACCTTATGGTAACCGCCGGAAGTTTTCGGGCGAGGGATATCCAGTTATGGCAAGTAGTGCTTTCCAAGAAGGGTGTTTCCGGGGGGTATTTGAGCGTGCGGTAACGGCGAACGGCGCCGGCCGCTTTGGGTTGGCGGACCTTCTCTTTTCTGCTACAATTCCCGCATATGCTTTCTATCTCGCTCCGGGCGGAAACGCTTTTTACGATAGGTTCGCTGCCGGTTACGAACGCGCTTTTGATGTCCACGGCAGTACTCATGCTCCTTGTGGTCCTTGCGCTCGTACTCAAGCCGCGCCTCAAGATGGTGCCCGGCGCCATGCAGAACGTTTTTGAAATGCTCGTGGAGGGCGCGCTCGACATTATGGATTCGGTGCTCGGCGACCGCAAGATCTCCCAAAAATATTTCCCGCTCGCGTTCACGGTGTTTCTTTTTATCCTTTGCTCCAACTGGCTCGGGCTTTTGCCCGGCGTGGGGTCCGTGGTCGTGAACCAGGCGGGCGGTGCCGTGCCGCTCCTGCGCTCCCCCGCGAGCGACCTCAACTTCACGCTCGCGCTCGCCTTGATCGGCATGACCTTCGTGAACGCGGCGAGCGCCATTTCCGTGGGGTTCTGGCACCGGCTCGGCGTCTTCTTCAACTTCAAAAGCCCCGTGGAATTCTTTATCGGCATACTTGAACTAATCTCCGAAATTGGTAAAATAATCTCGTTGTCGTTCCGTCTTTTCGGGAACGTTTTTGCCGGGGAAGTACTGCTCGCCATTATGGCGTTTTTAGTTCCCTACGCACTGCCGCTCCCGTTCATGCTCTTGGAGATATTCGTCGGGTTCATCCAGGCCTTTATCTTCGGGATGCTCATCACGGTCTTCGTCGGAATGTCGCTCGCGCACGGCGCGGAGGACGTGGCCCACGAAGCGGTTGAGGCGGGAAAAAAGGTCGCAGGATAAATAACAACCAACACACCAAATATGGATGTAGACAGCATAAGACTGCTTGCCACGGCGATTGCAATCGGCTTGGGAGCCATCACGCCGGGACTTGCGATCGGGTTGATCGGCGCGAAAGCGGTGGATGCGATCGGGAGGAACCCGGAAGCGTCCTCAAAAGTGCAGACCATGGCGCTCCTTGCGATCGTGTTCGCGGAGGCCATCGCGATCTACGCGCTTGTGGTCGCGCTCATCATCAAATTCGTTCCCTAGTGGCCGTGCGGCGGACGCCCAAGCGCACGGCGCCAAGGGTTCGCCGCAGGGGGCAGGGAGCAGAGAGCGCGGAAGGTTTGCAGATAGTTCGATAGCGTGCGGGCAACGTAGCAAATGGCACAACTTCTTCAACAATTGGGTATTGACTGGCACCTGCTCATTGCGCAAGCAGTGAACTTTTTTTTGCTCCTTTTGGTGCTCTGGTATTTCGTCTATAAGCCCCTTTTAAGGCTCATGACCGAACGGCGGGACCGGATCGCGGAAGGCCTCACGAAGGCGGACGAAGCGGACCGGCGGCTCGTGCAAGTGGAAGCAATTGGCAAGGGGAAAATAAAGGAAGCGGAAAACCAGGCAATCGCCATTTTGCGGAAAACGGAAAAGGACGCGAAGGAGCTTGAGGCGACGCTCATCGCCGAAGCCAAGCGGCACGAGGCGGAGGAATTTACGAACGCCCAGGCGGTCCTGCGCGCGCAGGCGGAGGAAGCGCGGCGGGCAATGGAGGTGGAGGCGGCGGCATTCGTCCGGCGCGCGATCATAAAGACGGTCGAACTTTCTCCGGAAAAAATAGACGACGCGCTTGTGGCAAAGGCGGTGCGGGAAGCAAAACAGACAGGATAGATGTGTCCACCAGGGAACACGTAAAAACATTATGAAATACCCCACGCACATTTATGCGAAAGCGCTCGCCGAGGTCATCGTGACCGCGAAGAAGGGCGAAGAAGCCAAAGTGGCCGCGAACTTCATTGCGCTCGTACGGAAGGGTGGCGACGAAGTGCACCTCCGCAAGATCGTGGAGGAAGCGGCGCGGTTCGTGCGGGGCAAGAGCGGCGTGCGGAAAGTGACGATCGGCATGGCGCGGACGCTCACGGCCGGGCAGATGAAAACGGTCAAATCGTTCCTCAAGGCGGGGGATGTGGTGGAAGAGCGGATAGATCCTGCGCTCATTGCCGGCATCCGCATCACCCTTGATGATGAACTGCAGATGGACGGTTCGCTGAAAGGGAAACTGGATAAGATATTCGCGGTGCAGGCCTAACACATATGTCATACGAAATCATAGAAAAATTAAAACGCGAGATAGAAGGATATAAAGAGAAGCCCGAATGGAACGAGGTCGGCCGCGTGATAGAGGTGGGCGACGGTATAGTCAAGATACTGGGACTCCGCAATGCGGTGAGCCAGGAAATTTTAATAATTGAGACCAAGGACGGCCCGCGCGAGGCGCTCGTGCTGAACCTTGAAGAGGAATCCGTGGGCGCGCTCGTGATGGGCGAGTTTATTTCCATAGAGATAGGCGACATCGTAAAGCGCACCGGCGAAGTGCTCGCGATTGAGGTGGGAGACGAGCTCATTGGCCGCGTAATAGACCCGCTCGGCACGCCGCTTGATGGATTGGGACCAATTTTCAAAGCGGGCACAAAACCCCAACGCAACTTTTTGGAAGCGCGGGCGCCGTCCGTTCTTGAGCGCGAATCGGTCAACACGCCGCTCCACACCGGCATTAAGGCAATTGACGCCATGATCCCCATCGGCCGCGGCCAGCGCGAGCTCATCATCGGCGACCGCGCAACGGGCAAGACCGCCATCGCGCTTGATGCCATTTTGAACCAAAAGAACGACAAGGGTCGCCGCACGCCCATCTGTATTTATGTCGCGATCGGACAAAAAGAATCAAAGGTGGTAAAGATTGCGGAAACGCTCCGCAAGTTTGATGCCACAAAATACAGCATCATTGTTTCCGCGTCCGCGTCATCGCCTGCGGCGCTCTGGTATCTTGCGCCGTACGCCGGATGTGCCATCGGCGAATACTTCATGAACAAGGGCATGGACGCGCTCATCGTCTATGACGACCTTTCTAAGCATGCGTGGGCGTACCGGCAAATCTCTTTGCTTTTACGCCGCCCGCCGGGCCGTGAGGCGTATCCGGGCGATGTGTTCTACCTGCATTCCCGGTTGCTGGAGCGTGCGGCAAAACTTTCCAAGGAAAAAGGCGGTGGCTCTTTGACCGCGCTCCCGATCGTGGAAACACAGCTCGGCGATGTGACGGCCTATATTCCGACGAACATCATCTCCATTACGGACGGACAGATATTTTTGGAAACGGATCTCTTTAACCAGGGCCAGCGCCCGGCGCTCAACGTCGGCATCTCCGTGTCGCGCGTGGGTTCCGCCGCGCAAACAAAGGCAATGAAAAAAGTTGCCGGTCGCTTGAAGCTTGAACACGCGCAGTTCCGCGAGCTCCAGGCCTTCGTGCAGTTTGCAACGGATGTGGACGAGACGACGAAAAAGCGCATCACACAAGGCCAGCGCATCAACGAGGTTTTGAAGCAGGACGACCTTTCGCCCGTGCCCGTGGAAGAGCAGGTATGCCTGTTCTATGCGGTGCTGAACGGCTACTTTGTGAACGTTCCACTACCGGAAATGAAGAAAACCGAGGCCGCGTTCATGGAATACCTGCGCCGTCTCCACGAGAATGATATTTTGAAGCCCATTCGCGAAACGGGTGACCTTGCGGCTGACGTGGAAAATAAATTAAAGGAAGCGATCGCGCACTTTACCCAGAAATAACATGGAATCCGCACAAAACATCAAGCGGCGCATGCGAAGCGTCCAAAATATCGGGACGATCACGAAGGCAATGGAGCTCGTGGCAGCCACAAAGATGCGCCGCAGCCAGGAGCTCGCGCTGAATTCCCGTCCGTACGCCTACACGGCGCTTGAGCTTTTGGGTATTCTTTCCGACATGAAAGATATTAAGATGCCGGAAATTCTCCAGGCGCGGACGGTCACAAAAACTGTTTTTATGGTGGTCACGTCCGACAAAGGCCTCGCAGGTGCGTTCAACAGTTCCGTGCTGCACAAATTTGAACATTATCTCCAAGAAAATAATATTAACTCTCGCGACCCGCAGTACGCGTTCATTGCGGTAGGGCAGAAGGCGAAGAGCCATCTTGAGCGCCGCGGATTGAACGTCATAAACGGCTTTGTGCACGTGGGCGACTTCACGCAAATGGAAGAAGCGGAACCGATTTCCACGTTTTTGATAGAAGGCTTTTTGCGCGGTGACTTTGACCGCGTGGTTTCTTTTGCCACGAACTTTGTGACTGCATTGCGGCAGGAAGTGCTTGTCCGCGAGCTTTTGCCCGTGAGCTACGAAAAGATAAAAGAGAGCATTGAGCTTTTAAAGCCCGAGGCGGGGAAGTACTCGCAGTATATTGATACCGAATCGCTGGCGGGCGGTCGCGAAAAAGAATATATCATAGAGCCCTCGCCCGAGGCCGTTTTGGAACGGCTTGCGGTCCAACTGCTCAAAATCCGGGTCTACCACTTGATCCTGGAGGCGAACGCATCCGAGCATTCCGCGCGGCGCGTGGCGATGAAGAACGCGTCGGACAACGCCGCCGAGCTTTCCACGGACCTCAATATTGAGTACAATAAATCCCGCCAGGCCGCGATCACCAACCAGTTGATAGAGATCGCATCCGCCGCGCAGGCATTGGAATAACAATATAACTATTATGGCAACCGCAACCAACACAACCAAAAAAATCGGGAAAGTGACTCAGGTCATCGGGCCGGTCGTTGACGTAGATTTCGGCGAGCAAACTGTGTTGCCGCCCATCTACAACGCGCTCAAGATAAAGCTCGGCAAGGGCGAGATCCTGGTTGAGGTCGTGAAGCACCTGGAGCCGGGAAAAATCCGCGCGATCTCTATGGCACCGACCGACGGCCTGAACCGCGGTGCGGAAGTGGAGGACACGGGCAAAATGATAGAAGTGCCGGTGGGCGACGAGACGCTCGGCAATATCTTTGACGTGCTCGGCCGCCCGCTCACGACGCCCAAAAAACCGTTCAAAAAATATTTACCCATCCACCGCGACGCGCCAAAGTTCACCGACCAGTCCACCAAAACGGAAGTGTTTGAAACGGGCATCAAGGTCATAGACCTCATTTGTCCTTTCATTAAGGGCGGCAAGGTTGGCTTGTTTGGCGGCGCGGGCGTGGGCAAAACAGTGCTCTTGCAGGAGCTCATCCGCAACGTGGCCGAGGTGGGCGGCGGCGTGTCGGTCTTCGCCGGCGTCGGCGAGCGGACGCGCGAAGGCAACGACCTCTACCACGAAATGTTGGAATCAAA
>DATAXS010000033.1:0-4566 GCA_036266715.1 Minisyncoccota bacterium | reverse complement strand
GCACCGGCGCGTGCTTTGGGCGATGTGGGACACGGGCCTTACGCATCTCGCGCGATTCAGGAAATCGGCGAACGTGGTGGGTGAAACGATGGCAAAATATCACCCGCATGGGGACAGCGCCATCTACGACACGCTCGTCCGGCTGGCACAGGATTTTTCTCTGCGCTACCCGCTCGTGCATGGGCAGGGGAACTTCGGTTCTATAGACGGCGACTCCGCAGCGGCCATGCGGTACACGGAAGCAAAAATGTCCGCCATCGCGGAGGAGCTTTTGACGGACATAGAAAAAGAAACGGTTGACTGGATGCCGAACTATGACGCGACGCGCGAAGAGCCGCGCGTGCTCCCGGCAAAATTGCCGAACCTCCTTTTGAACGGCGCGCTCGGCATTGCGGTCGGCATGGCAACGAGCATCCCCACGCACAACCTGCGCGAGGTCGCGGACGCAATCCTCCACCTGGCCGACAAAGGCGACGCAACAACGGAAGACCTGATGGAATTCGTAAAAGGCCCCGATTTCCCGACGGGCGGCATTATCTATGACGCAAAGGCGATAAAAAACGCGTACGTGACAGGCCGCGGTGCCATCCTCACGCGCGCCAAGGCGGAGATAGTGGAGAAAAAGAGCAACAAGCAGTTTGAGATCATCGTCACAGAAATTCCGTACCAAGTAAACAAGTCCGAGCTCGTGAAGACCATTGCCGAACTCGCGCAGGAAAAGAAAATAGAAGGCATTAAAGACCTCCGCGATGAGTCCGACCGCGAGGGCATGCGCATCGTGATAGAGCTCAAGAACGACGTGGCGCCCCAGCGGGTGCTCAACTGGCTCTACAAGCACACGGACTTGGAAAAGAATTTCAACATGAACATGATCGCGCTCGTGAACGGCATTGAGCCGCGATTACTCACGTTAAAAGACGTGCTCGCGGAATATCTCGCGTACCGCAAAGAGGTCATCAAGCGCCGCACGCAGTTTGACCTCAAGAAGGCGCAGGAGCGCGCGCACATTTTGGAAGGTCTCGCAAAAGCGCTCGACGCCATTGACCGCGTGATCGCGACGATCAAAAAGTCCGCCGACAAAGAAGAAGCGCACGGCAATCTTATGAAGACTTTTAAATTCAGCGATCTCCAGACGACGGCGATTTTGGAAATGCGCTTGCAGACGCTCGCCGCGTTGGAGCACGAAAAGATCGATGCGGAGCTGAAGGAGAAGCGCGCGCTCATTGAAGAACTCCAGCTCATTTTGAAGAGCCCGGCGAGGATATTAAAAATTATTAAAGATGAGGTGAAAGAGATTCGCGAAAAATATGGCGACGACCGGAAGACGAAGGTCGTGGCGCACGCGGCGGAGTCGGTGGCGGACGAGGACCTCATCCCGCAGGAAGGCGCCATCGTCACCGTTTCGGGCGGCGGCTACATCAAGCGGCTTCCCCCGGACACGTTCAAGTCACAGCGCCGCGGCGGGAAAGGCATCATCGGTTCCGAAGTGGCAGACGAAGATTTCCTTTCGCACTTCTTTAGCGCGGAAACGCACGATAACGTGCTCTTCTTTACGAACCGCGGCCGCGTCTTCCAGACCAAGGTCTACGAGATCCCGCAGGCCACGCGCACCTCCAAGGGCCGCGCCATTCAGAACTTCCTCGAGCTTCCCGCGGAAGAAACCGTGAGCGCCATCGTCAATTATTCCGCGAAAGGACCAAAACACGCCGAGAAAAAGTTTCTCATGATGGCGACGAGGAACGGCGTCATCAAGAAAACCACGCTTGCCGACTTTGAAAACATCCGCCGCACGGGCATCATTGCGATGAAGCTCAAGAAGGGCGACCAGTTGAAGTGGGTCAAGCTCACGAGCGGTTCCGAGCAGGTGGTGCTTGCCACGCGGCAGGGCCAATCCATCCGTTTTGACGAGAAGCAGGTGCGGCCGATGGGCCGGGGAGCATCCGGCGTCCGCGCCATCAAGCTCAAAAAACAGAACGACGAAGTAGCGGGCTTTGATATAATCAAAGGAGGTGAGGCGGCGGCGAAACTGCTTGTGGTCATGGAGAACGGTTTTGCAAAGCAGACCTCGCTCAAGGAATACAAAACGCAGAGCCGCGGCGGTTCGGGAATAAAGACGGCGGAGATAACGCCAAAGACGGGAGCGCTCACTTCCGCGCATGTGGTGACGGACGAGAAGGAGATATTCGCCCTTTCCGCAAAGGGCCAAATGATCCGCACCGGGCTTGAGACGGTCCGCACGACGGGCCGCGCCGCGCAAGGGGTGCACATCATGAACTTGAAGGGCGGCGACCGATTGGCGGGAACCGTAGTCATCTAGTAACCGGGCGGCCTGGTTGCTAGCGACCAAAACTAGCTACCTGAACAAGTGCCCACAAAATTTTCTCAAAGGCAGGCAATCATCATCTTTGGCGGCATCGCGCTCGTCATCGTGTTTTTTGTCATCATTTTTTTGAATCTTCGCAAACCCGCAAACACCGGTCCCACGATCAAGCTCACCGTATGGGGGACGGAAGATGCGGGCGCGTTCGCGCCAATCGCTTCGTCATATCCTTACGGCACGGTGACCTACAAGCAGATCGATCCGTCCGACTACCAGGCGGAACTCCTGTCGGCGCTCGCGGCGGGAACCGGGCCGGACGTGTTTGAGATAGGCAACCGGGAACTGCCGCAATGGCTTTCTGTCATCACGCCATTGCCCGCAAGCTACGCCGCTCAATTTGGCTCACTCCAACTCTCGCAGGATTTCCCGGACGTGGTGGCACAGGATTTCACGGCGGAAACTCCGTCGGGCACGCTTGGCATCTATGGATTGCCGCTTTCCGTGGACACGATGGTCATGATCTACAACAAAGATCTTTTTAATACTGCGGGAATTGCCTTGCCGCCCACCACGTGGGACCAGTTTGACAGCGACATCCCCAAACTCCGCGCGCTTGATGCGCAGGGAGACATTGTGGCTGCGGCGGCCGCGATCGGCGGCACGCAGGCGAGCATCCCCGAAGCGCCCGACCTCGTGTCGCTCCTCATGCTCCAGAACGGGACGCAGATGACGGATTCGAACGATACCTCGGCGCAGTTCGGTGCGGCGAACGGGAACGGCCTCAGCGCATTCAATTTTTATCTCCAGTTCGCAAATCCCACGTCGCCCAACTACACATGGAATGACAATATGGGGAACGACATAGACAGCTTCGTGGCAGGGAAAACGGCAATTATTTTTGGTTATCAGTCCGATCTCGCGATGATCCAAGCCAAGGCACCTTTTATGAATTATGGCATTGCCGCAATGCCCCAGCCGACGGGCGCCACCGTTGCCGTGAATTACCCCCGGTATAACGGTTTTGTGGTCGCAAAGGCGAGCCCGCAGGCGGTCTACGCATGGAACTTTATCCTCTATTTGACGACGACGGATTCGGTTGAGAAGATGTATGTAGGCGCAACGGGCGCTCCCCCCGCCCTCCGCACGGAAATCGCCGCGGACGCAGACGACCCAAATCTTTCAGTTTTCGCCGCGCAGGTGCTCACGGCAAAGTCCTGGTACGAAGCGGACGACACGCAGGTGGACAGCATCTTCAACCAGGCGATCACAAACGTTTTGAGCGGCGCGGACGATTCCACAAAGGCGCTCAACCAGGCGCAGGCGGCCGTGACGGCACTCATGCAATAAACGAAGGAAAAGAAAAAAGAAATGAGCATATATAAGAAAGTTCTCGTCGCTATCCCGCTCATCTTCCTTTTGGCGCCAGCGCTCGCGCTTGCCGTGACCCCCGGCCAGCCCAATTATGCCGTATGGAACCCGAGTATTTTGGCCGGTCCGCTCGTTACGTGCACGGGCACCGGCGGCTCCGGTTCAAGCGGCGGGACCTCGCTCCCCGCGTGCACGAGCCTCTGCGATCTTTTGAATACCATTGCGAACGTCATCTATTTTATGATCGGCGTGGTCATTTGGATACTTACGCCTATTTTCGTCGCATGGGCCGGGATACGTTTTATGCTCTCGCGGGGCAATAGCGAAGGAATCAGCAGTGCGAGAAAAATGATCACGGGCCTCGTAATAGGCCTCCTCATCACGTTGTGCGCATATCTCATCGTCTCTGTATTCGTGAGCGTACTGAATTTGGGAAGTTATATCGGCGGCTTCGGTACGGCGATATGCTCCGCGCATTAAAAATGAAAAAGATATTATTTTACGCGGCAGTCTCGGTAATAATTTTCATCCCGTTCGTCGCGTTTGCCCAAAGTACTACGATCACCATCAATACCGGTCTTCCCGGGCAATATAATGCGAGTTCAAGCATTGGTGCCTTTATCTCGGATTTCTACAGCCTTGCCCTCATCCTCTCCGGCATCCTCGCCTTCGGTGCCATTGTCTATGGGGGAATACGCTATGCGGTGGGCAGGGGCAATCCTTCCGCAGAGAGTGACGCGCGAAGCTGGATCACGAATGCTTTGCTTGGCCTGCTCCTGCTTGCGGGTGCCTACGTGATTCTCTACACCATAAATCCGGCGCTGATAAGCCTTGCAACACCGAACTTGCCGGGATTAAGTGCGGTAACCTCAACGTCA
>DATAXS010000014.1:0-27200 GCA_036266715.1 Minisyncoccota bacterium | reverse complement strand
CGCTTCGCGGGCTTCATCATCCGCGGCTTTCTCCACACGCGGCTTTTCCACCCTCAACCGCGCCGTGCCGCCGCCGAACATGAGCGCAAAGAACTTGCTGAACTCCTCGTTGATCTTGTGCAGTGATCCGTCAAATTCTTTTTTTATCTTTTCCGAAAGGTCGACCATTAAGCGCGTGAGGTCCGCGACGGCCCGCTCCAAATCCTCGGATTCTTTGGTCAAAAACGCGTACCGCGCCTCGGTGTCCTGCGCTTCCTTCATGAGCGCTTGATCCACCTCGCCCATGCTCGCAAGCTCACCGCGCAGGCGGAAAAGGCGGCGCTCCATCTCGGCAAGGTCGGTTTCCCGCATTTCCGTGGGAATTGCGGCGTGCGCCGCCGCGCCCTCAAAATCCTTCGGCGTCCGGCCTGCCTGCTCGATTTGCCTTACGATCTCCTCCCGGCGTAAATCAAGTCGTTCTTTGGCAAGCTGGTGCTCGCGATTGCGGTTTTCCCAATCCCCGATCTTGTTTTTGGCCACCTGCACTGCCTCCACGGCTGCCTTGAACGTGCGGTAAAATCCTTCCTGGCTCTCCTCAAACGAACGCTCCTTCTCGCGGAGCGAAACAACTTGCGCATCAAGTGCCGCGAGGTCGCGCGAAAGTTTTTCAAATTGCGGCTTGAAGTTTGCACCCGCGCCTGCGCCGCCCCCGCCGCCGCCCGCGCCGCGCGATGAACCAGGTCCTTCTTCCGGAACGCCCGAAGATTTTTTCCCTTTTGACTCCCGCAGCACATCGTTGATCTCTTCCAAAATATTCTCCACGGTCGCATGGAGCTCCATGGCGTCTTCTTCAAGCGCCCGGGCCAACTCTTCCTTTATGGTGTTCACCAAATTGAGCAGGTGTTCCGCGGAATGGCCGCCCGCCGTCGAGGCCGCCACCTCGGCCGTGTCCGTAGCGCTCATTTTCTCGGCGAGTTCTATCTGCGCCTCAAGCCGGCCAAGATCTTTTTGTAAAGTGCTCCGCTTTTCGAGAAGACCCTGGATCTCGTCTTTGATGGCGGCCATCCCCTGTTTTTCTTTTGGCTGGCTTGCCTCTATCTCCGCCTGACGCACTTCCGCCGCGCGGAGCGCTTTCACAAATTCTTCGTATTCATGCTCGCTCGTTTTTATTTTTTCTTCCGCCGCGCGCGTTTTTTCTCCAAGCTCCTTCAGCTGGAACCCAAAATATTGCGTCTCAAGTCCGCGCAATTCATCTTCCAGCGCGCCGCGCCGTTCCCACCGGTTCGTCTGGCGCTTCAAAGACCGCAAGTGCGGCAGGATTTCCTCCACAAGCGCTTTTGTTTTATCCAAATTGATGCGGCTGTTCTTGAGGCGCCGCTCGGCGTCCGCTTTTTTCAGCTGGTATTCGCGCAACCCAAGAATTTCTTCTATCATTTCCCGCCGCTCCATCGGCGACGAACGGATAAAGAGATCGCTGTCGCCCTGGCCGATGATGATGAGCCCCCGGCTGCCCAAACGCGCCTTGGCGAAAAAATCCACGAGGTCGCGGAGCAATACTTCGGATTTATTCAAAAAATATTTGCTCTCGCCGCCGCGCGAGACCTGCCGCGTGATCACGACCTCCTCGAAATCCACCGGGAAAAACTTGTTCCGGTTCTCAAAGTAAAGGCTCGCGGATGCCAAGCCGACCCGCGCGCGCTTTTGCGTGCCGGCAAAGATGAGGTCCTCCACCTTGCCGCCGCGGAGGTTTTTGGCGTCGCGTTCGCCAAGCAGCCAGCGCAAAGAGTCCACAATGTTGGACTTCCCGGAGCCATTCGGCCCCACCACGGCCACAATGCCCGCGGGGAACTCCAGCACGGTTTTTCCGGCAAAAGATTTGAACCCGTTCAGCTCGAGCCGCTTTAAGAAATGGGACATACTATCCCCCTATTATCGGGCATTTTGCGCCAAAATAAAAGCCGACGCGCCGCCCAGGGGCGCGGCTTATTTATACTTTTTAATGGCGGCCTTTGCCGCCTCAATCTCCGCTTCCTGTTTGGACGCGCCCGCGCCGTCGGCCACGAATTTATCCCCAAAATAGACCCCCATTTTGAATATGCGCCTGTGCGCGGGGCCGGTTTCCTCAAGCGTTCGGTACGTGGGCGTGAGCTTCATCTTATCCTGCACAAGTTCCTGCAATTCGCTCTTTGCGTCGCGATAGCTCTTGGTCTTCAACACCTCGTCCAAATTGTTAATAACATGCTTTTTGACGAACGGGCGCACTTTTTCCAAGCCCTGGTCGAGGTACATCGCGCCGAGCACGGCCTCAATGGCATTCGCAAGAATGACCTCGCGGGCTTTGCCGCCGTCTTTACGTTCGCCGCGCGACATCAAAATGAAATCAAGGAGGCCGATGGATTCCGCCACGCGCGCCAGGATCTGGTAGTTCACGAGCGCCGCGCGGAGCACGGTGAGCTGGCCCTCCGGCCGATCGGGGAATTTTTCAAAAAGTTCTTCCGACACGATGAGCTCCAAAACCGCATCGCCCAAATATTCCAGCCGCTCGTTGTGCGGCAAATGCCACTTGGGAAATTCGTTCAAATACGACCGGTGCGTAAGCGCCTCGGTCAAAAGATCTTCGTTCTTAAAATTGAGCCCTAGTTTTTTCTCAAGCGGTTTCAGTTCCATGGATCGTCTTTGCGGCTTTGCGTTCGCCCACTTCGCGGTAGATGGTGCCCAACACGCCGTTTATGAAGCGCGCCGCGTTCGGACCGCCATAATTCTTTGCAAGTTCTATCGCTTCGTTGATGGCAACTTTCGGGGGCACCTCTTCCGGGTCAGCGTATAAAAGTTCGTAAAGCCCGATGCGTAAAATGTTCCGGTCAATGATGGCGATCTTATCAAGCGGCCACTCGGGCGCGGCTTTCGTGATCACGTTGTCTATTCCCTTCAGATGCTCCACCACGCCTTTCAAAATTTTCCATGCGAACTCTGGTTCATCAATGCCCGGCGCGAACTCCGCAAGGTCACGCTCAAGGATCTCCGTCACGTCCTTTTTGCGCCCGTAAAAATCCCATTCATAAAGGGTCTGGAGAATAACGGTTCGTATTAAGTGTCGTGTGGCCATTTTTTGAAAAGAACTAGGAACGTTTATCTGCTGTGCCCTCCTGCGGCTGCTACACTTACTGCGCTGCGCCGCCTCCCACCCGCTACTTCTTGCCGCATTGCGGGCAGACGCGGTGTGCAAGCTTGGGCGCCCCGCAATTCTTACACACAAAAAGCCGCTGCTTCTTCATTGCCAAATGCGATCGCCTGCGGCCAACTTTTCCTTTTGAATGATGTTTTACTGGTACGCCTCCCATGGGAATAATGGTTACTTTATCCGTCCATAATAGCTGATTTTGCCCGGGGCGTCAATTTTTGGATAAACGTCAGGCGGTGGGCCTCACAAGGGCCGGATGCCCGGAGCGCCATTCGATGGGCCTTGGTACCGTAGCCTTTATGGATATCGAAACCATATGCCGGGTGCTTTTTGGCAAGACGTCGCATGAATGCATCACGGTGAACTTTGGCCGCGATGGAGGCGATCTTTATGGCGTTTATCTTTTCGTCGCCTTTTATTATCGTCTTCGCGTTTTTGGGCTGATCCCCGCAGCCAAGAAATAACCCTCCGTCAAGGAATATCCGCGCGGGTTGCGCATTCCGCGTGAGCCGCGTGAATGCCCTTTGCGCGGCAAGGTTTGCCGCATTGGAGACGTTCCGGCGCTCTATCTGCCGCGGATACACGCGCGCAAGAGCAATGGTTATTGAAGGATGGGCTCCGATGTGGTGTGCCCAGGCCTCGCGCCTCGCCGCGGTCAGTTTTTTAGAATCTTTTAATTTCCCGAGGCCGCAACCGCGAAATGATGTTCCTGCGGGCATCATCGCAACCGCCACCACCACGGGCCCGGCAAGCGCCCCGCGCCCGACTTCGTCAATACCCGCCACCCACTGCACGCGTTTCGCTTTCGTTGGATTTACTCCGCTTCTCATAAAAAAATAATCGCATAACTCCGGAAATAAAGAAAATGGGCTCCGCGTGATGCATGCGGAGCCCGGGGAGAACTTTGTGGTGCAGGTCAGAAATGGCGGAGGAAGCCAAAAACATCGCCGAGAGGGGTCACCGAGAAAAAAAGCCTGTTGCCTTCCCGCGCGGCGTCGTTCGGGCCAAAGTTCTGGCCCACCCGAAAGAGCAATCTTGGACCATGAGGAATATCGCGGGAAACAGCAACACCAAAGGTGTAGATGGGGGTGTAGGTAAAGTTACGGAAACTTTCCGGCCCCTCTTCTGTCACCACCAATGCGCCGATGCGGTTTCGGGCGAACGACGCTTGGCCAAATGCACCGAAGTGAATTTTCTTAGGGGCGGAAACCGGAAAATACCACGTACCTCCCACTGTTCCGCTGAAGTTTACTTCGCTACCGTCACTCATTGGGCCGTTACTGCTCCCGTGGGTGTAATTGATCCCCGCGTAGAGCGACGTGTTGGGGAAAAGATTGTTCACGTCGCATTCGGCCCCGTAGCCGAGCGCGGAAACAAGCCTCCCGTATGACCCGCCGCATTCCACGAGCGGCAGGTCATAGGTGTGGCGCGCCCAGTAAGAAGAATGACGTGACGTGGACTCGGTAGTGGAATCTGGCGAAAACACCTGTTGAGCCTGGAGCGGAGTGGCCGGCAGAAACAGTATTCCTACAAAGACTGCGACGTTCCAGATTTTCATGGAACCTCCTCACGATTGATCGGATAATACGATATACTCCGATCATTGAACCGTGTTCAACTCTATTCCTTCCCGCATGAAACGTCAAAGTCCCCTTTTTTAATATCCACCCAAGTTACCAATGCTGTTCACCGACGATTGCACCGTCTGCTGGATCCACACAATGGCGAGCCAGAACGTAATGATAGTGGAAAGCGCCATCAGAATGATGGCAATGAGCCCGACCTGCTGTGCCGCCGGGTCTTTTGATTTGAAATATTTAATGCCCGGCCAGTAGCTCACCGCAAGGAAACAGATGATGGGCAGGATGATGCTGAACGCGTATATCCAAAGTTGGCTGCCGAGGGAAGTGGAAAGCGGCGCCTCGCGGAGGGATTTTCCGCAGTTCGGGCAATAATAAAAGCGCGGCTCCACCGGGAAGTGGCACTGCGGGCAAACCGTCGGCATGCCCATCGCGGCGAGCATGGCCGCCTGGTCGGGCGCATTTTGCGCGGATGCGACCGTGGGCGAATTGGCGGGTGGAGGAAGATTCTCTTGGGGAGGAGGCGTGGGGACATCCATAGTTTTATTTTATCATGTCTTGAAAATAATGCTCATTTTGGTTAAAATAATGAACGACCTGCCCCTATAGCTCAGTTGGTAGAGCAGCTCCCTTTTAAGGAGACGGTCCCAGGTTCGATCCCTGGTGGGGGCACGATAGCTTATTTCTTTTTTGTAAATACCGCGAGACTCGGCCGTCGCTTGTAGCCGCACTTTTTGGCGAAGCCGAAGTTCTTTGGTTCGGTCTCAAAATAGATGCCGGTGCCTCGTGCGAGCGCTTCGATCTTCTTCATCATGGCCCGCCCAACGCCCGCACGCTGGTATTCGGGTGTCACAATCATGTCTAAAATTTTTGTGTCGAGCGCAAAATCACTCAACGCGCGGGCAATACCCACAAGCTCCCCCGCCTCGTTCCGCGCAGAGACCACGATGTCGCAGTGCGCGAGCGAGCGCCCCATCCGCGCCGGAGAATAGTGCGCTGCCGTCCCCCACCCGAGCTCCACGTAAAGCGCCGCCGCTTCGCGCGGGCTTACGGACGATCGCTTGTCGGATATCGTGACACTCACCTTATTCCTCCTTTTCCAGCTCTTCCAACAATTTCTTTGCCTTCGCGCTTGGCTTCTTTGGCGCCTTGATAATGAACCGTATGAGCAGATCGCCGCGGCCGCCGAACGTGGCGCCGAAGTGCGGCATACCTTCGTTCGAAATACGGAAATGGTCCTTCAAATTAAACTGCGCCGGAATCTCTACCGAAATCTTTCCGCCGGAAATGGTCGGCACTTCCACTTTTTTACCAAGGAGCAGGTCCACTACTTTGAGCTCGTGCGGGACAAAGAGGTCCGCGCCGTGCCGTTCGAACAAGTGGTGGGGCTTCACGCGCACACGTACGTAGAGGTCGCCGGCAGACATGCCACGCTCGCCCGCTTCGCCCATGCCCTTTATCTTGATAAGCTGGCCGTCGTCCACGCCCGGCAAAATGTCCACACGCACCGTGCGTTCCATTTCCACGCGTCCCGCGCCCTTGCACACGCCGCAGGGCTTCTTGGGGATCTCGCCCGTACCGTGACACTTCACACAGGTCTTCACCTGGGCGAAATTGCCAAAGAACGTGCGGCGCTGTTCGCGCACTTCTCCCCGGCCGTCGCACACCGCGCATTTTTCAAAGCCGCTTCCCGCCTCCGCGCCCTTCCCGCCGCATTTCTCGCACTGCGCGAGCGTGCGCAGCTTTAAATTCCTGGTAACACCCCGGAAGGCCTCTTCCAGTGTCACCTCTTCCTGCACTTCCAGGTCTGCGCCGCGCTGGTATGTTTTCCGCTGGGGCCGCACGCCGAGACCTTCAAAGAAAGTTTCAAAAATATCGCCGAGGTCGCCCATCTCGCCCACGTTTCCGAAATCGAAATCCCAGTTCGGCGGGACGCCGCCGCCCGCGCCCGTGCCGCCAAAACCACCCCACTGGCCGCCTTGCCCAAAGCCGCCGAATCCGCCTCCGCCCTGACCAAACCCGCCCATGGGATCCGCCGTGCCAAAACGGTCATACTGCGCCCGCTTCACGCGGTCCGAGAGCACCTGGTAGGCCTCGTTTATTTCCTTGAATTTCTTTTCGTCGCCGCCCGGCTTGTCCGGGTGATATTGGTGCGCAAGCTTCCGGTAGGCCTTCTTGATGTCCTCGTCGGAAGCGCTCTTTTGTACTCCAAGAATGTGGTAATAGTCCTTTGCCATTTTCTCCATTATAGTACGCTCACATTAAAAAACCATTAACCCGTTGTCAATACTCCACGAACTCCTTGGACTGCGTGACCTGGTTCATGTGCATGAACCCGGACGCAAGCAATATTTCATAGAATATCAGCGTAACAAACTCCGCGACCCAGACGAAGATAATGCCGATCGTGCGCAGAATAAGGAACAAGATGATGACCCAGATGATGATGGAGGCGCTGCCGAACTGGTTCTGCCAGTTCACGAAGCTCGTCGCGAGATAGCTGTACGCTACGTTGCTTACTGATTCCGTGGGCGCGGGCGGGCTGCCCGTCGTTTGGGCCACCTCGCCGGAAAGTTCGCTCGCCGCCTCGCTCACCGTGGAACTTTGCTCCGCCGGGGTGAGCGTGGCGAACGTAGGATTGTTTGCAAGTTCCATTTGCGCCACGCTCTCCGAGAACGCTCCGAAAGAATCATTCAGTGAAATATTTGGATAAAAATGATTGATGAAATCGGATGACCAATTGAAGAACGTTTCAAAGCTCGTTTGCGGGATCACGGCGCCGGACGATGCCTGCGGGATATAGACCAGGATCATGAAGAGCAGTGCGGCGCTCGTCACCTTGCCGATCACGGTACCCGCCGAACCGAAGAACTGGATCTGGATGCTGTTCTTGATGCGCGACCGTCCGGAAAAATATCCCCACAGGAGCACCACAAAGACGACGACGAGTGCGGAAAGCGTGACCTCCCATTCGTCTTTTAACAGAAAGAACGCAATGAGCCCTATCGATTCCCCGAGTATCACGAGCGCCCGGCGGCGCACGTCTTTTGCAAGAAACGCCTGGAGCACCGAGACCACGCAGAAAAGCAGTGTGGCGGCGAATATGCACCACGGAGAAAGTCCGTCCGTGAGATACCGGTAATACGCGTAGCCGAGGGTAATTGCCGCAAGGACGGAGCACGCATCAAGAATTCCCGATTTCCACGCAACGCTCTGCGACGCGCCGTAGTTCCGCTTAGCTGGGTTGATCAGGTTTTGGTCCGGGGTCTTGGGCGCTCCCACCATCACCTCCTTGAGATCCATTGTCCTTATTATACGCCGCTGACCCAATTTTTTGAATCTCTGTGGATAACGCGTCCGTGGCGGCCTTGATGGCGTTCACGTCTTCCGCCGCATTCGCTTTCTTGAGCACATCCAATTTTTCTGTTATTCCCGTCTTGATATCCGTAGCCAGCTTGTCGCCCGCATCGCGCATGGATTTTTCCGCAAGGTAAATAAGCGATTCCGCCTGGTTGCGCACTTCAATGAGATCTTTTTTCTTTGCATCTTCCGATGCGTGCTCGGCTGCTTCTTTTTTGAGCCGCTCGATCTCGTCTTTGGAAAGGTTGGTCGATGCTTCTATCTTCACCGACTGCGTCTTGCCGCTTGCCTTGTCTTTGGCAGACACGTTCAAAATGCCGTTCGCGTCTATATCAAAGGTCACTTCCACTTGTGGCACGCCGCGCGGCGCCGGCGGGATACCGTCCAAAATGAAATTTGCGAGCATCTTATTGTCCGTCGCCATCGGGCGCTCACCCTGAAGCACGTGCACGTCCACCGAAGTCTGGTTGTCTGCGGCCGTTGAGAAGACCTGCGTCTTTGCGGTCGGCACCGTGGTGTTCTTGGGGATCATGGGCGTCGCCACGCCGCCGAACGTTTCTATGGAGAGCGAGAGCGGCGTCACGTCCAAAAGCAAAATGTCTTTTACGTCGCCCTGGAGAATGCCTGCCTGCACGGCGGCACCCACGGCCACCACTTCGTCCGGATTGATGCCCTGGTGCGGATCTTTGCCAAAAAGTTTTTTTACCGCTTCCTGCATGGCGGGCATGCGCGTCTGGCCGCCCACGAGGATAACCTCGTTCATGTCCTCCAGCTTGAACCCCGCTCCCTTCGGCGCGGGCGCGGTAACGGTCTCGCGCGTGAGCTGGATGGAGCGGTCCAAATATTCCTGCACGAGCGACTCAAGCTTTGCGCGCGTCATCTTCATCTGGAAATGCTTCGGACCATCCGGGCCGGAAGAGATGTAGGGAATATTTATTTCTGTTTCCACGGCGCTCGAGAGTTCATGCTTTGCCTTCTCCGCTGCTTCCTTGAGGCGCTGGAGCGCGAGCGGGTCTTTGGAAATATCTATTCCTTCCTGTTTTTTGTATTCGCCCACCAAAAATTCCTGTATCTTTTTGTCAAAATCATCGCCGCCAAGGTGCGTGTCGCCGCCCGTCGCCTTCACTTCCACCGTATCGTCACCCACTTCAAGCACGGACACATCAAACGTGCCTCCACCGAAATCGTATACTACGATCTTTTCGTTCTTCTGCTTGTTGAGGCCGTAGGCGAGCGCCGCCGCGGTCGGTTCGTTCACAAGGCGGCTCACCTTGAGCCCTGCGATCTCACCGGCATTCTTTGTGGCCTGCCGCTGTGAATCGTCAAAATAGGCGGGTACGGTTATTACCGCCTCCGTCACCTTTTCCCCGAGGCGCGCTTCCGCATCGGCCTTCAACTTGGCAAGGATCATGGAAGATATCTCTTCCGGCGAATACCATTGCTCGCCCATCTTTACGAGCACGCCTCCGGTCGGCCCGGCTTTTATCTCATACGGAAGCCACGCTTTGTCCCGCTGGACGATCTCGTCCGTAAATTTGCGGCCGATAAGGCGCTTTACGGAAAAGATAGTGTTCTTGGGGTTCGTCACCGACTGCCGCTTGGCGAGCAAACCCACGAGCCGCTCGTTGGACTTTGAAACGGCCACGATGGACGGGGTCGTGCGATTGCCCTCCGCATTCTCAAGGATGCGCGGTTCGCCGCCTTCCGCGATGGCAACTGCGGAGTTTGTGGTTCCCAGGTCGATTCCTAATATTTTTGGCATGTTATTTTTTGTAATTTTACATTTTTTAATTTTGCGATTTTCATCCCCTGCTTCGCGCAATGATGACGCGTGCCGCCCGGAGAACCTTGTCGTGCAGCCGATAGCCGGGCTCTATCTCTTCTACGATGGAACCTGGCGGACGGTCCGAATCCACCTCACTCAGCGCTTCTGCCACTTTTGGATCAAACGGATCCCCCGGTTTCGTGTTTATCTTTTCCAATCCGCGTTTTTTTAATATGTCTTCTATCTGCGAACGGATAAGATAGACTCCTTTCTCCACCGGTCCGGATTTCTCAAGCGCACGCAATCCCAGATCAAAATTATCCAGCACCGATATCAAGTCTTTTATTAAATCTTCACTGCCGTACCGCGCCACCTCTTCCAAATGTTTCATTTCTTCCTTGCGGTAGTTGATGAAATCCGCTTTTGCCCTCTGCCAGCCCGCAAGATATTCATCACGCTGCTTTTCCACTGCGGCGAGCTTTTCGTCATTCGCGCCGGCGTTCTTATTTTCTTCGTCCATGATGTTTTATAGTCCTTTGAATATTCTTATGACCTTTTTATAATCCATCCTTTTGGGGCCGATTGCAAAGATGGCGATGGTCGTGTTTCCCGTGTGGTAGTTGCCGCCGATCACAGAGAGGCCTTCGCTCCTCGTAACCGGGCTCTTTTTGCCGATGAAGACCTGCGGTCCCTCGCCCATCTTTTCTGCCGCGCGCGGCAGGCGCTCATCCACCCGTTCAAAATCGTGTATGGCGGCGCGGAGCGTTTCGCGGTCGCGCACGTCCTCCAGGTTCAATTGCGCCACGAGCGCTTCAAGGCCGGCCTTGTAGACCATTTCGCGGGCGCGGTCGGCGGCAATGCTCAACATGCCGAGCTCGGCGGAAAGCCGCGCAAGAAGGTCTGGCCATGCACGTTCCTCAAAGAGCTCGCGGAGCGTGGGTCCCGCCATGGCGGGTCGTGTGTCACCGAGCGCGAGCGCGCGTTTGGCAAAAAATTCGTAGCCGAGGTCCGTGGGCACACGTCCTGCCGAGTGATACGGCTGCGCCAAATAACCGTCTTCCTCAAGCGAGTCCAATTCCAACCGGATCATGGCCGGTTTAATGCCAAAATCGTAGTGCTCAAAAAGCCAGCCGGAGCTCACGGGCTCGCCCGACGTGATATATCCCTGTATGGCCGCCTCTAAAATGCGTGCAGAACGTTCGTCCATCAGAAATAATTATAAGAACGTTAGCACTCATGTCAAGTGACTGCTAATGTCGGGATGTGCTAAAATATTCTTAATGCCCACCCAGAAGAACGACCACGTGGAGTGGATAGACATTGAGAAACCGACCGATAGGGACATTTCGACCCTCCGGGAAAAGTTTGGCCTGCACCCGGTGATCGTGGAAGAGCTCAAGACCCCCTCGGCGCGGGCGCGCGTGGAACGCTACGACGACTATCTTTACTTCATCTATTACTTCCCCAAGTACGACGCGGATGACGAATCATCGGTACGGACCGAGATCGATTTTCTTGTGACAAAGAACTTGGTCGCGACCGTCCATTACGAACCGATAACCAAGGCACTTGCAAACTTCCACGTGCAGGATGAAGCGACGACCTATAAATTGGTATACAACATTATTGAGCACCTGATCACTTTCGAAGAGCGGCAGTTGCGGCACATCCGGGAAAAAGTGGAGCAGGTCGGGCGCGAAATATTTAAAGATAAAGAAAAAGAAGTGCTGGAGCGCCTCACCTACCTCAAGCGCGACGTCTCGGAATACCGCATCACCGTACGGCTCCAGGAGCCCATCCTAAAATCGTTTGCCATAAAAGGAAAGCAGTTCTGGGGTGAAGAAGCGGAAATATATTTGAACGACCTTATGGGCGACCACCTAAAGGTGACGAACCAACTGGAGGACTACCGCGACGCCATCAGCGATTTTGAAGACACTAACAACCAGCTCATGAACATGAAGATAAACACCGTGATGAAAACGTTCACGTCGCTTTCGTTCCTGACATTCCCCTTTATGCTGCTTGCCGCGCTCTTCAGCATGAACACGCGGGGCACGCCGATTGTGAGCCTTCCGGGCGCTTTTTGGATCGTGTTCGGCATCATGATCGTCGGCATGATCACGCTCGCCACGTACTTCAAGCGCAAGCGCTGGTTCTAGGACGCCGCACATCCTGCTTATGGCGATCTTCTGGATACTCCTTCTCCTTACCCCCGCCGCGATCGCGGCCCAGGCACTTGGCGCATCGGCGGTCGTGACGTTCACTCTTGCCGCAATCGCGATCGTCCCCCTGGCCAAGCTCATCGGTGATGCCACGGAAGAGCTTTCCGCGCGCACGGGGCCGGCGCTCGGCGGCCTCTTGAACGCCACCTTCGGGAATGCCACCGAGCTCATCATTGGCGTGCTTGCCGTGCGCGCGGGGCTCATTGACGTCGTAAAAGCGTCGCTCACCGGTTCCATTCTCGGCAACCTTCTTTTTGTGCTCGGCACTGCCATGATTGCGGGCGGCATAAAGAACAAAAAACTTACGTTCAACCGCACGGCCGCGGCGGCGGCCGGTTCCACGCTTTTTGTGGCTGCGATCGCGCTCATCATTCCGGCACTCTTCGTGTGGAGCGCGCCGCAGGCCCCTGCCACAACGGTCGCCGATCTGAATGTGACGGTCGCGGTCGTGATGATCGTTGCCTACATCGCCATGCTCTGGTTCTCCAACTACACGCACCGGTATCTCTACGAAGAAAAGAAAGTGGGCGTGGAAGAAAAAGCGGAGGCTGGGTGGAGCATTGCAAAAAGTTTTTGGGTATTGATCGCGGCGACCGTTGCGGTTGCCTGGGTGAGCACCGTCCTTGTCGGATCAATTGAGCCCTTTGCGCTCGCGCTCGGCTGGACCAACCTCTTTATCGGCGTCATTTTCATCGCCATTATCGGAAACGTCGCAGAACACGTTTCGGCGATCATGTTTGCGCTCAAAAATAAAATGGACCTTGCGCTCCAGGTCGCCATCGGTTCGGCGACGCAAATCATCATGTTTGTGGCGCCGTTCCTCGTGCTCGTGAGCCTGGTATTCCCCTACCATATGGACCTCTTGTTTGTGTCGTTTGAATTGTTCGCAATGGTACTGGCCATCATTCTCGTAAATCTCATTGTGGCGGACGGCGAAAGTAACTGGCTGGAGGGCGTCCAGTTGCTCATGACCTATGTCATCATGGCCATTGCGTTCTATTTGCATCTGTAGCCCGGCGCCTTGCTGGCTTGCATCCGCGCCGTTCCGCCCGCATAATTTTCTTACATGATAAAGCTCTACAACACGCTCTCGGGAAAGAAAGAGGCCCTGCCCGAGGTACCAAAATTGCGGCTTTTTGTGTGCGGCCCTACGGTATACGACCATCCGCACATCGGGAACGCCCGCACATTCGTGACATTCGACCTTTTTGTGCGCTATTTGCGGAGCCGCCGGCTCAATGTCTTCTATCTGCAGAACATCACCGACGTCGACGACAAAATCATTGATCGTGCGCGCGAAGAAAACACCACGTGGGACGTAATCGCACGGCGCTACGAAGATATTTACAAAAAGAATATGAAAGACCTTGGCGTAATTGCGGTGGATTGTTACGCACGGGCGACGGATTTTATTCCCGAGATCGTCGCACAAGTAAAAATACTTATTAATAAAAAGCGTGCCTATTTGATCGAAGGCGACGGGTGGTACTTTGATCTTTCCACGTTTCCGGACTACGGCAAGCTCGCTCACCGCACGGCCGCGCAGGCCGAGGATGCCACGAGTCGTATTGATACAAGCGACCGCAAGCGCAATCGCGGCGATTTCGCGCTTTGGAAATTTTCTAAACCCCCGGATGCCGCAGGCACGGAAGAACCGAGCTGGCCGGACAACGACCTCGGTGCCGGCCGGCCGGGATGGCACATTGAAGATACGGCAATTTCCGACCACTTCTTTGGTCCTCAATACGAGTTACATGGTGGAGCGATAGATCTCAAGTTCCCCCACCACGAGGCGGAGATCGCGCAACAAGAATCCGCATCGGGCCTCGCACCGTTCGTAAAGATCTGGATGCATTCGGGATTTCTCACGGTGAACGGGGAGAAAATGTCAAAAAGTTTAAAGAACTTCGTGACGATCGATGAAATGCTCGGGAAATATTCTCCGGATATCTTCCGCATGGTGGTGCTTATGAGCCATTATCGTTCCCCCTTGGACTACACGGACGAACTTGCAAAAACGGCACAGAAAAACTTGTGGACCCTGGGCGCATTCGCAAAAAAATTGGGAATGGTAAGTGAGCGTACCGCAGAAAAACCGGTGGATAAAGGATCTACGGACAGCCAATTCTTCGCGAAGGCAATGGCCGCGCTGGACGACGACTTTAATACCCCACAGGCACTCGGGGCGATCTTTGAGGTGGTAAGCAAAAACCAGAAAAAAGTGTGGGAGCTCGAGCCCACGGAGGCATTCATGATCGCGCAAGAGCTCGCGCAAATCTTTGAAACCTTCGGCATCGCCCTCCCCAACCCCGGAATATCGGAAAAGGCGCGGGAACTTGCCGAGGAACGCGAGAAGTTCAGGAGTAATAAACAGTTTGCGCAGTCCGATCGCTTGCGGAAAGAAATCGAAGGCGTAGGATATGAAATTGAGGATACCCCTCAAGGACCATTCCTATGGCCAACTCAAAAAAATCACACCTAAAGATCCCGCCGCAGAATCTTGAGGCCGAGACGGCGGTGCTCGGGAGCTTGCTCATCGACAAGAATGCCATCTTCCGCGTGGCGGACCTTCTTTCCCCTAATGATTTCTATGACCCGCGACACGAAAGGATCTACGAAAGCATTCTCACCCTTTTTGAAAAACGGAATCCGATAGATATTTTGAGTCTGACGAATTTCCTTAAGGAACACGACCTTTTGACGATGATCGGCGGCTCCACCTACCTTGCGGAGCTCACGAACCAAGTGACGACCGCTTCGCACGTGACGCACTACGCGGAGATCGTGCGGAAAAATAAGATCTTGCGCGACCTCATCCGCGCCTCCGCCGAAATTACGGAAGACGCGTTTGACAACGGGAGCGACCTTGAAGAATTGATGGGCGTGGTGGAAAAGAAAATTTTTGATATTTCGCAAAAATCTACGCCGCAAAATCTTCTCCCGATTAAAGAACATTTGGCCGGTGCCTACGAGCGCATGGCAAAGCTCGCGGACGGCGGCGACAAACTGCGCGGCGTGCCGACCGGATTCTCCGCCGTGGACAATAAACTTTCCGGGCTCCAAAAATCCGACCTCATCGTGCTCGGCGCGCGGCCCTCATCGGGAAAAACCGCGTTTGCACTGGACATCGCGCGCCACGCCGCGCTCCAGGGATTTTCGGTCGGCGTCTTCTCACTTGAAATGTCGC
The DNA here is from genome assembly GCA_036266715.1 of Minisyncoccota bacterium. Taxonomy (GTDB): domain Bacteria; phylum Patescibacteriota; class Minisyncoccia; order UBA6257; family 2-01-FULL-56-20; genus DATAXS01. The sequence goes on along the minus strand of DATAXS010000014.1, from coordinate 11,923 downwards.
GCGAACAGGTCATTGACCGCGTCATCTCCGCGGAGTCACAGGTGCCGCTCTGGAATATCTTGACGGGCCGCATTAAAAGCGACTCGCAGTTCACCATGATCCAGGGCGCGCTGGACCGCCTCTCGGCCACCAAGCTCTTCATAGACGACTCGGCGTCGCTCAAAGTGATGGAAATGCATTCCATGGCGCGGCGCCTGCAGATGGAACACGGCCTTGACCTCTTGATCGTGGATTACCTCCAGCTTATCCGTCCGCGCACGAATTCGGACAATATGGTGACGCAAATTACCGAAATTTCCCGCAGCTTGAAGGCCATGGCCCGTGACCTCAAAGTGCCGGTCCTCGCGCTCTCCCAGCTTTCACGCGGCGTGGAACAACGTGACCACAAGATCCCCCGCTTGTCGGATCTCCGCGACTCGGGCTCCATTGAACAAGACGCCGACGTCGTGATGTTCCTTTACCGCAAAGACAAAGACCCCAACAATTTTGATATCGGCGGGTCCGGCGCGCCGGCCACGGCACCGAGCGACGGGCAATACGTCACACAGATATTGATCGCCAAACACCGCAACGGCCCCATCGGCGAAGTGGAAGTGGCATTTGACTCGGAACGCGTGACCTTCAAGACCATCGACAAGCGCTACAGCGAACTGTCAGCGATATAGTTTAGAGAACGCCGGACCTCTGTGCGTCATGCCGGGTTTTTGCTAAACTTATTCGGATGAAACTTCCCGCTCCCATCCAGCGAGTCGTGGACGAACTTTCCGACCTGCCTTCCATCGGCCCGCGCCAGGCCATCCGGCTCGCGTTCTTTTTGATCGGCGAAGGCAAGGAGCATATCCGCGGCCTTGCCATGAGCGTGGCCGAGCTCGCAAGCATCAAGGTCTGTGCACGCTGCTTTTTTATCCATCAGAACGACGGCGACCTCTGTGACATCTGCAAAAATCCGCACCGGGCACAGAGCGTCATTATGGTCGTGGAAAAAGAGACCGACCTCATCTCGCTGGAAAATACCGGCAAGTTTGCCGGCCGCTATTTTATTATTGGCGAGATCCCAAAAACCGGTATGTTGGACGATACGCAGAAGCTCCGGCTCCAAAGCTTGAAAGGTTTTATTCAAAGGGCGGCGCCGGACGGGCTTGGCGGCAAAGCCGAGGAAATAATCCTTGGGTTCAATCCCACGTCGCTCGGCGATTTCCAAGCATCGCTTTTTACGAAAGAGCTCGCCCCGCTTAGTAAAAAAATAAGCCGCCTGGGGAGGGGGTTACCCACAGGCGGCGAGATAGAGTTTGCGGATGACGAAACGCTCGGGAGCGCGCTTGAACGGCGGTCGTAATCGCGCGGGCTGGCCATTATTGCTGGCCAGCCCTTTTGCGCGCCCTCTTCCGTAACCGGCGGCGGGGTGCCTCGTCGCGCTTTATCTCCACGTACAGCCGATTGATGAAAAACTGAAGCGCCCCATTCAATCCCCGAAGGCGAATGTCGAGATGTTTGACGGAAAGCCCCGCGCACCATGGAGCGCCGAGCAATTCCTGCAGGTCCCGCATGCCTTCCTTCGTCGGTTTCCCAAACTTCGCAGTTGCTTTCAATGCCCGTCGTATACATGCCCTTCCCTTTTTTGTGTTCAACCAAAGCCTCCTAGAGTACTGCGCTCTTATTTTGTTATAACATATCAATAAAAAATAGTTTGTGGATAAAAAACGGGACCGGCCTTTTGGTCGGTCCCTTCGGACATGTGATCACTAAAACGGTGATAGGGTCGTTATGCACGAGATGCTGAGTTCCCGCGCCGCGCACGCAAGCACATCTTCGGGAATAGGTTCCGGGTGGTAGCGGTCCCTGAGTGCGCAGAACAATGCGTTCAGGGCCTTGGCGACGGCGTCCGAGGTAGGACCATGCCTATTTTCCTGTCGCCGGAATTCCGCATGTAAACGATTTTCCGTGGTGCTTGGTGCGTTCGCCATAGCACCTCCTTTCGCTCTTGCGATAATATATCAATTCCGGATATATTTTTCAAGGTTCCCTACCCGTGCCGCACCACGAGCACGTCGCCGTCCGTCACTTCATATTCTTTTCCCTCCACGCGCACCCAACCCTTCTGTTTTGCCACATTCCAACTTTTTGTTTCCATGAGCTTGTCATAGCCCACGACCTCCAACCGAATAAACTTCTTTTCGAAATCGGTGTGGATGACGCCTGCCGCCTGCGGTGCGCGCGTGCCCCGCTCTATGGTCCATGCGCGCGTCTCGTCCTCGCCCGTGGTAAAAAAACTTATCAAGCCAAGCGCGTCGTATGCTTTCTTGATGAGCTCGGGTACTGCCGCCGCGTTGCCGAGGTCAGCCACGAGATATCCACCGCCCTGCGCCTTTATTTCCGCAAGAAGCGCGGGCGGTACGTCCGCCTCCACGCCGTTCAAGAGGTATATTTGCCGCTTGAGCGTAAGGAGATTCAGGTCGCGCATACGCTCGTTCGCTTGCATGTCTTTTGCGAGCGCCGCGTCCGCAACCGGCAACTTCCCCGCATCAAGGCACGTTTTTAACCGCGCGAGAAGTTCTTTGTCCTGCGCCGCTTCCTTTTTCCCGGTCCGCGCTTCGGCCTCAGCCTTTGTAAGCCGTTTTTCCACTGCGTCCAGGTCCTTCAAAATAAGTTCCGCGTTTATTATGGAAAGGTCGCGCACGGCGTCCACCGAGTTTTCCACGTGTATTATCTCCGGGTCATTGAACACGCGGAGCACGAGCACGATCGCCTGCGTTTCGCGGATGTGCCCAAGAAACTGGTTGCCGAGTCCTTCGCCCTTATTCGCACCTTTTACGAGCCCCGCGATGTCGTAAAACTCCACGACCGCGGGTATCTTCTTTTTTGAACGTGAAAGTTCCGTGAGCGCATCCACGCGCGCATCGGGCACTGGCACAATGCCCACGTTCGGGTCTATCGTCGCAAACGGATAGTTCGCGATCACGATGTCCTGTTTGGTAAGAATTTTGAAAAGGGTTGACTTGCCGACGTTCGGCAGACCCACGATGCCTATTGCAAGTTTCATAGCGGTTTCATGCAAAAAGAACTATATAACAATCGCGGCACGACCGCAAATATTTCCGGGGCATTCTGGGATTCTCGGGAAATTCTCGGGCGCGTAACTATTACTCTGCTCCCTTCGTTCACCAGAGCGGAGAGCCATTCGTAAGCCACCAAAGGTCCAAATAAACCAATCGCATCAAAATCAAATGCAAATAAACAAAAAGAATTCTCTCTCACTTGCGGCGATCGTGCTCGCGGTCGCGTTCATCGGGTTTGGGCTCGGTAGCGCGGCGGCCCTGCCTGCGGACGCCCAAACCGTGACGCCCACGCCGATACCTACCGTAACGCCCCTCACCCCGACACCGGTACCCACGCTCACGCCCACACCGGCTCCCACGCCGACACCGCTTCCGGCCGCGACGCCGGTCTCCGCAACAACGTCCACTGCGACCGTGCCGAGCGGCGGGTATATACAGTTCAATGACCTTGCCGTCACGGGCGTTTCCGGAACTGTAGCACCTGCCACGATCCTTGCGACCCCGTCAAATGGAAATTGCACGGCCTTTGCGAGCCTGAGTGATATGGTAGGCACGCCGGTCACCTGCCCGCTCCCGCCAGGAGGCGCCACAAGTACGTATACAGTGAACATCACGAGCGCAACGCAACTTTTACTCAGTGATCGCGCTGCGGCGGTCCTGGGGAACTTCACGCCCGGTGACGTGATCAACGTCTACGGCTACTACGATGGCAACGGCAGTATCCAGGGACAGGTCGTGCGGGACCTCTCTAAACCCGCCGCACCCGGCCTTGCTGCTCCGACCACGACGACAGCGCCTATCGGGAGCACCACCACAGCTCCGCTCAGCGTGCCGACCACGCCGGTAGTCGGGCCAAATCCGACCTCGGGGCAACTACTGCAAATACTCCAGACACTCCTGATCCAGGTACAAGGCGTACTCACCCAGCTCATCCAGATGTCGGGCACGACTCCGACCGGAGTCGGCCAGGCACCGATGATACCGGCCTCGTCCACCACGCCCTCGTCCACCAGCACTCTCTAGGTTACGTCAGTCGACTCGAGAATCAGTCGGCCAAAAACCCGCGCACTTTCTTCCAAAGCGCGGGTTTTGCGATTGCGGATGACGACAAATGGCCGCCGTGGCGAAGGGTGAGGAGCGTGGCGCCGGATGTGGCGGCAAATTTCCGCGCGGGCGTGAACGGCGCCACGCGGTCGTCTTTTGCGTGGATGATCAAAATTTTCTTTCCGTCCACGCGTTCCGGCATGGCGGCGGGATTGTAGAAGGTTCCCGACGCGAGCTTCATCCAGTCTTTGCCGGAAAATCGGAACGCCTCGCCGAACGCCCGTTTCGTAAAATCTTTCATCCGGCCGATCGGCTCGCTGCTTCGTGCCCTCCAGTCAACCACTGGTGAGACCGCCACCACTTTCCGGACGCGCGGATCGCGGGACGAGAGGATGACCGCCGGGCCGCCAAAGCTCGTGCCAAAAAGATACACTTCCGGCTTTTTTATCCGATATCGCTTCCCGGTGTACGCATCAAAAAATCCACGGCCAAGACCATCCACGATCATCCGCACATCGCGTTCCGGAGAAAATTTAAGGAACGATCCCCCGCTCTCCCACGTGCCGCGGTAGCGCATCGCAAAACACCAAAACCCTTTCCGCGAAAAGAATTCCATCAAGGCGGCGCGCGGCGGCGGCGCAGGAACACCCGGACAAAGAATAACCACGCGTGCAGGTCCACGATGCCCGTGGCGCCGCGACGGCGTTCTCGTGGGCGGCATAAATTCCGCAACGATGTCGCCGAACCTGGTGCGCTGGGTGTATTTCTTCATTTTTACCAGACTACTCCTGCGGGGCCTCCTGGATATAGGCAGGCAAATGTGTAAGGTCAATGTCCGGCACGCCGCCCGCGCGGAAAATAAAGGTATAGCCAAACGGATCCACCGGCACCGCGGGAATAACGCCCGTCGTCACGAGTTCCTCGGTGGACGTGGGATACGCGCCATATTTTTGCTTATAGATGCCCGCCGCCTGCTGCAGGTAATCAAAATCGTCCAAGCGCTCCACGTATGCCGCCGCGCGTGCCTTGGTATCCGGGTCGTTTGTGCTCTCATAAATCGTTTCCCAGAGCGCCTTCACCTTATCCCGGTCGTTCGCGCCGATGCCAAAGTTGAGCGCAAAGCTCTCCGCATATCCCGGCACGCCGGGCGTGTTCGCGGCAATATTAAAGTACCAGGTTGCGTCCTTCAGGTCGTTCTCGTCAAGATAGTAGTTTATGGCCATGTAATACGGAATGCGCCAGTCGGCGTCGGCGTTCGCAAGGCCTTCCCGGCCGATCACAAAGGACTCCGAGATCGCCGCCGGGTAGCTCGATGTAGGCACGGCGGGAAGCGTGAGCACGGAGAATGCATAGGGATAGCTCAATTTGGGATCCACCGCATTCAAGTATGCCAAGTCGGAAATATATTCTGTGTGCCCGTTAATAAAAAGGTCCAATATCTCCGGCATGGTCCCCGCCCAAAGGAACGAAGCAACCGTGGAATTGAACCCCATGTCCGTCAGGCGCACCATCTCCGGCGACAACGTGCTTGGCACCGACACGGAAAGCGCACGCAAAGTGGCATCGTATTCGTATTGAATGAGCACCACGAGCAGAAGAAGGATAAAGAGAAAAACTGTCTTGGAAAAAGCGCCGAATCGGGACATGGCTATATTTCCTTTTTATTGAATATCCACACCGAGGCCGAAAGCAGGAAGGTAATGTAGGCGACCGCATACGCGAGCGCGAGCACGACCGAGAGCGCGGGTGTCGCCACGTCGTGGATGGCAAGGTTCCGCACATCAAACTTCTCCAGGTTCGGGAAGACATAATAGAAGATCTCCACGAGTATGAACTTTACTCCCGTGATCTTCACTGCCTGCGCGTCCGCAATAAGCGCGCTCACGATGTGGCCGAGGAAAAACACTGCGGAGGTATAGACGATGGAAAGCAGTGAACTGGAAAACGTGGAAACAAATATGGCGAACGCGAGGAAAAGCGCCATTTCCAGATATTGCATGAAGATCGCGGCGAGCCCCAGCACGTCAAAGCCGCCCTGCTCGTACGCAATGAGCGCGATATAGGCCACCGCAAGCACTGCCGTCGTCATGAGAAGCACAAGGCAAAGGCCGAAGAATTTGCCGAGGAGAAACTGCGCGCGCGAAACCGGTTTAGAAATTATGAAGTAGACCACCTTGCGGTCAATGTCCTTAAAGAACGACGTGGTTCCCAAAAAAAGCGCAATGATGGCATTAAAGAAATAAATGCCTGTGAGGCCAAAGCTTTTTACCATCGGCAATTCCTTAAGCACAAGGTCCCCAAGAAATATTTCAAAAAAGATGTAGAGGATGGCAAAGATGATGATGCCATAGAGGATCTTATCCCGCACTTCAAGCTTGAACGTGTTCCGGGCGATGGTCCAGATGTTCCTCATTGTCGTGCGTTCACGGCCAAGGTCTTTTCGTGTGCCGCCACGGTTTCCATAAATCGCTCTTCCAGGTGCTTCCCCGCAGTAAACGCCTTCACGGGCCCTGCATAAAGCAAGTGTCCTTCGTGGATGATGCCCACCGCGTCGCACGTTTCCTCCACATCGTAGAGAATGTGCGTGTTTAAAAATACCTTTCTCCCCTCTTTTTTGAGATCCAGCATCACCTCTTTCATTTCCCGCCGGCCGATGGGGTCAAGCCCGTCCAACGGCTCGTCCAAAAAGAGATACTCCGGGTCGTTCACAAGCGCCTGCGCAAAGCCGAGCCGCTGGCGCATGCCCTTGGAATAGGTCTTTATCTCCGCATTCCGGGCATTGAATATTCCCACTTTCTTTAAAATTGACTCGTAATGGGCAATGCGTCCCTTCTTTGACCTTGCGTGCTCGGAGCCGTCCAGCTCGTCGCAAAACCGCATGAATTCCAGGCCGGTCATCCGCTCGTAGAAATACGGCGTCTCCGGCATGTAACCCATCTTCTTTTTGGACGCCTCGTTTGTGGACGCCACGCCGTCTATCGTAATCGTGCCGCTCGTGGGCGCAAGGAGCCCCACGATCATCTTCATGATGGTCGTCTTCCCCGCACCGTTCTGGCCAAGGAAGCCGAAAATCGGCACGTCCACCACTAGCGAGAACCCGTCAACGACGTTTCTCTTTTTGTAGGTCTTTGTGAGATGGGAGAACTCAACCATGGGGCGAATAACCCCATAATACTAAAATTTTCTTCAATAATCCACCCCTACGCTCTCAAATTTCGTTTTTGTGATGACCACGTGGTCAAGCAAACTGATGCCGAGTATCTTCCCCGCTTCCACGATCTGCCGCGTAATCGCAACGTCCGCTTCGGAGGGGGTCGCCACGCCGGACGGATGGTTGTGCGCAAGGATCACTGCGGAGGCGGCATACTCGAGCGCCGGACGAAACACTTCGCGCGGATGGACGATGTTTGTGGTGAGACTTCCCACGGAAATCATCTCGTCGTGGATAAGTTGGTAATGGCTGTCCAGGTACAATCCGCGCAGATGTTCCTTGCTCAGTTCGCGCATATCCTTTAAGTATTCAAATACCTGACGCGCGGTCCTGACCGTAAGCGGCTTCTTTGCGCCCGCCGTCTTAAAGAACCTTCGCCCAAGCTCGAAGCAGGCAACGACCTGGCACGCCTTCACGAGCGGGATACCGAGCGCCTCTTGGATCTTCTTTGGGTCTTTCTGGTTTACGATCACGCTTTCACCGTATTCCTTAAGCAAGCGTTGGGACATGCCGCGCACATCCTCCTTCTTGGTACCGGTACCGAAAACGACCATAAGAAGTTCGCTCATGGAGAGTGTGCCCGGGCCGAATTTGAGGAGCTTTTCACGCGGCTTTTCTTCCACGGGGAGGTCGCGCAATCGGAGCACATATTGCTTTTCGCCCTGTTTCCCCGTGCCACCGAACCCTTCGTCCAAGACAAAATCCCTTACCTCTTGGGAATATATATTCTCTTTTTCTTTTGTAATAAGCGCCGTTTCCATTGATTTTTTACTTATGATAAGTATACCAGATACCCTACGGAGATTCCGCGGGGAGCGATATGGTGAATCGGCTCCCCTTGCCGATCTCGCTTTCCACGGTGATCACGCCCCCGTGCGCCTCAATGATCTTCTTCACGATATCCAAGCCAAGGCCCGTGCCGGGCGACGGGTCGCCTTCAATCCTGTAGAACCGTTCGAAAATGAGAGGGAGGTCTTCCTGCGCGATGCCCGAACCCGTATCCGCCACCGCAATCAAGACGCGTCCGCGGTTCGCTTCGGCAGAAAGCGCGATCTTCCCGCCGCGGGGCGTGTGCTTTAGGGCGTTGCTCAAAAGGTTCAGGATGACCGCCCTCACCTTTTCCTTATCTGCCGTAAGGGGAAGCGGCCCACTCGCGGAATAGGAAAGGGTGACGCCCTTGCTCTCCGCGAGCGCAAAGCAATCGTAATAGATCTCCTCAAGGAAATTGTCCACCGTGATGCGCTCTTTGTAAAGCTTTTCTTTAGAAAAATTTAATCTTGCGATTGCGAGAAGATGGTCCACCATCTGGGCCATTCGCGTGACTGCGTTCCCCATTGCGCGCAATGCCGTTTTCCGGTCACCCTTCCGCTTTTGTTCCATGATGTCCATATTGCCCTTCAGGATCGCGACCGGCGTCTGAAGCTCGTGGGAAACATCCGTAAGGAATTTTGACTGCGCTTCTTGCATCGTGCGCAGTTTTTCCGTTCTTTCGCGCACGCGTGCCTCAAGTTCTTCGCGGTCGCGCCTCACTTCGTCGTACAAGCGCGCGTTCTCCACGGCGATGCCTGCCTGGTGCGCCACGACGCGGAGGAGGTCGATATCTTTTGCGCGATAGATGTCATCCGAAAGCTTTTCGCCAAGAAGCATCACACCGTTTACTTTGCCCTTTGCAATGAACGGGATGACTGCCGCGATGCCAAGTTTCTTGGCCATTTCGGCACGCGTGCCTTTCTCGCTCTTTTCTTGGAAAAATATCGGCTCGCCTCCGTTCCCCATAAATGTGCGCGCGAGGTCGCGGTATGCATCCACCCGTGGCGATACTTTGGCGTCATGGGAAAGGCCGAATGCCCTCATTCCCTCTTTGTCATCATTGAGGAAAAAGACCACCTGCGACGGTTTTGTCGTGCGCACGAGGAAATCCGCAAGCGAAACAAGAAGTTCCTGAAGATCTATCGTGTTACTCGTGAGCGCGCCAAGCTCCCGCACGGACGCTGCGTAATCGTACTGCCCGCGGAAGAAAACTTTATCGGTTAGATTGGCAAAGAAATCTTTGAGCTGGGAAAAGAACAGCGCGCCAACGGCAGCGGCAAAAATGTCCACTATTTCATCGTTCGGGTCAATGAACTTTTCTATAAGAAATTCCAGGCTCACGAATATCACTACAGTCGCGATTATGACGAGCGCATACGTGATCCCCTTTTTCACGACCACCTGAATATCCATGAGCTCGTGGCGGACCATGGCGTACGCAGCGCAGGCGATGAGGGCCACCGAACAAAGCGGCCCGAGTAAGTTCAAAGTAAATATATGGAATGCCGGGAGAAGCACGTCAAAGAGGAATGCACCCGTGAGGAATATGCCCGCGCCCGCGATCACATAGCGCAGTTGTACGCGCGCGACGCCCTCGCGGGCGCGGTACTTTGCAGCCAGGCGCCACAAGCCCCACACGATGTAGGCGGCAAGCGTCAGGGCAAAGAACGGGAACAGTGGCCCGTTTTGCGGTTCCAAATATCCCCGCGCGCTTAACGTGGCACCGCTCAATATAAGACGGAAAGGGCTTAGGAGAAAAAGGAGCGCAAGCGGGATAAGCGCAGAAGCGCGCACAACAGAAAATCGCGGCGTGCCGGGGATCGCCGCCATGTTATCCGTTCCGTCGTCCGGGAATACCGCTGCGAAAATGACAAAGCCGAGCACCACAATCTCCCCGCTCCAAAGCGTGAACGTAATAGAGAAAAAATCTCCCGTGAGTGAAACAAGCAATATCCCTGCGCTCCATCCCACGATGCCAAGCGCGAACACAAAGAACGAGCGGTGCACGATACTCCGCGGATTTTTGGCAAGCACATAAATACCGGTAAAGGCATTTAATGCATCCACGAGAATATGCACCGCGATCTCAAACGCCATATCTAAATGTAGCAAATGAAGAAGGGCCCGTGGCGCGGGCGGAGCCCGCTCCACGGGGAAATAAGGTTAACGTATCGACGAGAAGTAAGGCTGGAGCAGGGAAAAGACATAGATGCCCGGTAATGGCGGCGTCGTGTAGTACGGGAGCACATTGGGCGGAATATTCCGAAATACAATGCGCCCCGGGATCCTGACCACTTTTATCCCCATGAGAGCAAAGTGCCGTGCCACCGCCGGCTTTGCCTCGCCGATACCCCACATGCAGCCGTTTTCTCGTGCATAACCGGCCGCCGCATGCACGAGCATTTCCGCCGCACGCGGCACTTCGGCAACCCACCTGCCGAATTGGGCCGCCTCCGTACGCCGGGAAAATATTTCACGAGTGGACACGGCGGCCCCGGAGGGACCCCTTGATCCCACAGGAGCCGAAAATGCTTGGTCCGCTTCGTAAAATCGCTCCAAAGGAAGCGATCCATTTTTGCCAAGCGACAGCCCAATGACACCGACAAGCTCGTCTTCACCGGTACGAATTTGCTGACATGCTACAAAAACCACTTCGGGCAATACATGCGCATCGCAATGGTATTCCTCACGCATTGCCTGGTTGATAAAGCGTATCACTCTCTCTTTTTGGCCGGGTTCCATCTTTTTTACCACGATCATGTGACCACCTTCGCCTGCATGTGCGCAGCGTCCAGATATAAATAGCCGGGCGCCACGGGGAGTTCCGCGACGCTCCGGGTTATCGGAGAATTTTGCAAGAGGTAAAGAAGTACCCTGTTCGCAAGGAACCCGGCGGCGAACGGCGGGTTTGTGGCAATAATGGCGCCGCGGCCTTCGCGTACGAGGCGTTCACGGGTAAACTCGCGATTCCTGATGGGCGCCGATTCCGCGCAATACTCCGGCCACTCCGGAAAAAGACCTTTTGTGACCGCGAGCATCACGTGCGTAATTTCTTCTTCGGTGATGCGGTGCGTGCGGAACTTTTCTTCCAGAACGACCGCGTCTTCATACGACATGCCAAGACATTCCTCCATAGTGCAGCCCGCATTTGTGAAAAGGAAAACGTGACTGCCGAATCCCACCGTGTTTGCCACGAAAACGGGTATCCCCTGCGCCCTGGCGGTGCGATGGAGCAAAATGCGCGCGCCCACGCACCAGAACTCAATCTCATCGCAGATCACATCGCACTCGCCCACAAAATCCGCGACCGTGCGTTCCGTGATGCCATCCAGGTAGACGACGAGCGTGGTATCGTCCGTGATGGCGCGGAGCTGTTGCGCCGTCTCCATCGCTTTTGACTTGCCGATGGACGCACGGGTCGCGGCAAACTGCCGGTTGATGTTGGACGCATCAAAGAGCTCGCTGTCGGCAAGACGCAATTCTCCCACGCCAAGCCGCAAAAATATCTCTGCAAGTCGCCCACCCATCCCGCCACACCCCGCAATACCGATCCGCGCCCGGTGCACCGTCGCCTGCTCCTCATCCGTGATCCAGCCTATGTTCCGGTCAATGCGCGCGGAATAATAGGCAAGATCAAGATTGTCGGGAAGCAAGTAGACCGCTTTCTGCTGTTCCGCTTTTTTCCCCTCGTCCGCCATGGAATTCTCCTTTTTAGCCGCCTTTGACTGCCGTCGAAATAAACTGCGATGTGCTCCCCATATACTGCCACAAAAGCCATTAAAACTATTTTAAATTTAGATTA
>DATAXS010000008.1:0-25974 GCA_036266715.1 Minisyncoccota bacterium | reverse complement strand
CACCCCTGCTATCACGGGGTATCCCGGCGTGGCTGCCGTAGGCACGAATCCCTCCCTCTCTTTGCTCTACAATCCAAGCGGGCTCGTGGGGTACTGGAACTTTGAGGAGGGGAGCGGGAGCACGACGCTCGACCAGAGCGGTAATAGCGATATGGGGACATGGGTGGGCAGTGCGGGAGGCGCGAACAACACCCATTACGCGAGCGGCAAAGTCGGCAATTACGCAGGATATTTTGACGGAACGACTAACTATATTTCTTCAACGGTATCAAGTTACACCACACCAAACGATGTTTCGTATGCGTTTTGGGATCTCCCCAGAGCCTCGTCCGGCGATGCCGCAGTGATAAATTATGGAAGCGAACTCTGCGAGTCCAACACGGCACAGTTGCATTGTTGGGACAATATTGCGTCGGAGAGCAAGACTTACAACAGGACCAATTCCGGGTCATGGGAGTATGTGGTGGTAACCATATCTTTCAACACAAATCAGGTCCAATTCTTTTTGAACGGATTATTGGTACAGACAAACACGATTACGGTCGCAAAAGGCGGTGCTTCCTATTCCAATATTTATCTAGGTTCGTATAATGGCGGTTCCCGGCTTTTCTCGGGCGATATTGACGACCTCCGCCTTTACGGCCGCATCCTTTCTGCGGCCGAAGTGAAGGCGCTTTATGATACGCAGAAATAGACGGGACATCGCGAAGTGATATACTGAGGGACAAATGGCAAAAGCGGACGCAAAAATTACGCACGCAGCGAAGGCGACGAACGAATCCATCGCGGAAATACTCCGCGAAATAGGGGAATATCTTGCCATGCAGGAAATTCCGTTCAAGCCGCGCGCATACGAGAAGGCGGCGCTCGCGATTGCCGAATCGGAAATTGATGTGGCGGACGAATATGCGAAGGGCGGCATAAAGGCACTCCTGGAAATTCCTGCTGTCGGCGCTTCCATCGCGGAGAAAATAGAAGAATTCATTAAAACCGGGAAAGTTGAATATTATGAAAAGTTAAAAAAGCGGACGCCCGTGGATCTGGAAAGTTTGTCGCGCGTGGAAGGGCTTGGTCCAAGGTCCGTCAAAAAGCTGTACCAAAAGTTGGACGTGCGGAATTTGGAGGATCTGGAAGCGGCGGCAAAAGCGGGCAAGATCGCCAAGCTCGCGGGTTTTGGCCCCAGAAGCCAGGAAAAGATATTAAAGAGCATCGGCTTCGCCACGTCTTCCAGCAATCAGCGCTTTATCCTGGGCTATATGCTGCCGCAGATACGCAAGATCCAGGCGCATTTGGAGGCGGTGCCGGGCGCGCAAAAAGTGACGGTCGCGGGTTCCGCGCGGCGAAAAAAAGATACCATCGGCGACGTGGACATCCTCGCGATCGCAAAAGACCCGGTGGCGATGATGAAAAGTTTTGTTGTAATGCCGGACGTGGTGAATGTGATCGCGCACGGCGAAACAAAGTCGTCCGTCAAGCTGCGCTCCGGCGTGAACGTGGACCTGCGCGTGGTGCCCAAGGCCTCCTACGGCGCCGCACTCAATTATTTCACGGGTTCCAAGGACCACAACGTGGCGCTCCGTCGCATCGCCGTCGCCAAAAAATGGAAGCTCAACGAGTACGGGCTTTTTTCTATCAGCGGCAGTGAGAAAAAAATAGGCGGGGAAACGGAGGAAGATCTCTACAAAAAGTTCGGTATGGACTATATTGAGCCCGAACTCCGGGAAAACACCGGTGAGTTGGAAGCCGCGCGCGAGCACAAATTGCCGAAGCTTATCGGCTACAAGGACCTTGAGGGCGATTTGCAGGTACAAACCAGCTGGACGGATGGCGCGGAAACCATAGAGCAGATGGCCGAGGCGGCGCTCAAGCAGGGTCTCAAATATATTGTTATTACGGATCACACAAAACGGCTTGCCATGGCGCACGGACTGGACGAAAAGCGCATCACGGAGCAGATGAAGGAAATAGACAAGCTGAACAAAAAGTTTTCCGGGAAAATACGGATATTAAAGGGGAGCGAGTGCGATATTTTAAAGGACGGCACGCTCGACCTCCCGGACAGCATCTTGGAAAAGTTAGATGTGGTGGGCGTTTCGGTTCATTCGCACTTTACGTTGCCGCGTGCGGAGCAGACGGCGCGGGTCATCCGCGCGATAAGCAACCCGAACGCGGACATCTTCTTCCATCCCACGGGCCGCATCATCAATCGCCGCGAGCCGATAGACATTGATGTGGACGAGGTGATAAAAGTTGCAAAAAAGACCGGGACCGTGATGGAAGTAAATTCTTTCCCCGAACGGTCCGACCTTAAGGACGAATATATCCGCAAGTGCGTGGACGCGGGGGTAAAGCTCTCCATAGACTCCGACGCGCACTCTTCAAGACACTATGCATTCCTGGAATTCGGCATCGCGCAGGCGCGGCGGGGCTGGGCGGAGCGGAAGGACGTCATAAATGCATGGCCGGTGGAAAAGATGCTAAAATGTCTGAAAGGGGCCAAATAGGCCACGCGCCGCGTAAAACAAGCAATGGCACCAGCACGACCGGGACCGGCAGACGCAATAGAAAAGTTACCGACCAAGAAGCAGGTGGTCGCGGGTTTTGTGGTCTACCGTCGGACGACGGACGGGGTAAAGTTTTTGCTTTTGTATCGCCGCGGCAATTATTGGAACTTTCCCAAGGGCCATTTTGAACCCGGCGAGCGGAGCATTGACGCCGCGCTCCGCGAACTGGAAGAGGAAACGGGCATCAAGAAGTCCGAGCTTCGCATCGTGCCCAACTTCCGCGCGTACGAGCGGTTTTATTTCCGCATCGGCAACCAGGGGATATACGACACCGTCATTTTATTTTTGGCCGAAACCCACAAGGCGGAGATCACCATTCGTCCGCGCGAACACAGCGGTTACGGCTGGTTCCTCTACCACGACGCGCTGAATGTGATCGGCAAAAAGTACGGCGACACGCGGAAGGTGTTGAAGCAGGCGGCGGACTTCCTGCGTCCGCGCGGCAAGCCGCACCCGCACCCGCGCCGGGAGACGCGTTGACGTTGGCTCCCAACTAAATTATAGTGGTGCGAGAAGCGGTTGAAACCATGGGAGGATAAGATGGGAACGGTGGCAGCCACGGCGCAAGACGCAGAGGAACGAAAGCGGGAACTTTTAAAAAAGCATGACGCGCACACGCTCTCTTTCCCGGAAAGGAAGGAGCTGAACAGACTGCTCGGGGAGCATTATGGGTATTATGTGCGCATCTATGGCTTTCTTTGCTATTACTGCAAGCGGGATCTCGTTGTCACAACCTCATTTCGGTCTGTCTGTCCCAATTCTGGCGGGTGCGGACGTGAAACGAAATAACCCCCCAAAAAAAAGAACAGGAGCCGATATACGACTCCTGTTTTCTATTTCACGAACGCCACCACTTTCTTGAACGTTTCCGGTTCGTGTTCGGCGAGGTCGGCGAGCACCTTGCGGTCGAGCCGGACATTCTTCTTTTTGAGTGCTGCAATGAAATTGCTATAGTTCATCCCTTCCGCGCGGACGGCCGCGTTTATCTTTACGTTCCAAAGCTGGCGGAACACGCGCTTTTTGTTCTTGCGCCCGGCAAACGCGTGCGTCCAAGCGTGGAGCAATGCTTCCTTCGCCGCGCGTTCTTTTGACTTGCGGCTCCACATGTAGCCCTTGGTGTACTTAAGGACGTTCTTGCGGCGCTTATTGGCATTTACTCCTCTTTTTACTCTTGGCATGGCGGTTTAATAAACAATTAATAATTCAAAAGCGTTTTGAGGGGGAAGTTGAGCGAGCGCCCTTTGCGCTTGTTGCGAATGACGCGCTGCGTAGTGCGCGTGCGAAAATGGCCCTGCGCCATTGAACGGCGCACGATCTTTCCCTGGCGCGTAAACCTTATCCTTTTTGTAATTGATTTGTTCATACTCATGGTTCCTTAAAAATAGATTAAGGGGTGATGAATGCGTGCGGTGAAGCCGCAATAAAAGAGCCCCTCGGCTCAATGGAAGTAATGGTACTATAACTCCAAAAACTTTGCAAATACGTCTAGATTAAGGATGTCTGCTGGGGTTGCGGTTTATAAATGTTTTGAAAGTATGAACGCCGCGCACGACGCAGCAAGTCCGACTCTCTCCTTAGTGATCCAGCAACGTAACCCTTAAAGAAAAGCAACTCAACCCTCTTTCCTAATTGTTTAGTGTTTTGTAGTGCGCTCATAAAATCTCCATCATTCGAAACCAAGATTGCGATATCATACTTACCTAAAGCAGCATGAGCGACCATGTCGGTTCCGAGTTGGGTGTCCACATTTTTCTCATGTGGGTCCGTTCTGCCGCCCTGTAAATATCCATATTTTATCTGGACTTTTGGCAATTTGGCGACCGCCTCGTAATAACGCAGAGCTGTCGCGTGCTTTTTCTTACCTTCTTCTCCTTCTGCCAATAACCAAATAGGAGGCGGCACGCAATAGAAATAGACCTCACTAAGTTCCCTGTTTCCACAAAGAGATTCGGCAAGTTTTAGAGGGTCGTAAAGTTGCACCCAGCCTTTATCGCCATTCCTTCGAATGGCTTGAATATTTTTAAATACGTTACTGTTGTCAATATAGACGGATACTCTTGGCATGGGCCTATTTCAAAAACAAAAGGGGCCGAAGCCCCTTTCGTTGCTTATCGTTGCCGAGGCATACGATAAGGATTTCTTTAATTCCATTATACGCTTCTTACAAAAGGTGTCAAATCTCTATTAATATTTCTTTAATTTCCTATTTTTTCGCGATAGAAATGCTGAGCCCGTAGCCGCCGAAGCGGATTTCGGAGATGCGCTTGTATTCCACTTCCGGCGGGATCGCTTTCAGGAAATCCTCCATCTTTTGCCGGGCCCAGTCCTTCATGCCCTTTTCGCGGCCGCGCAGGCGCATGTTCACTTCCACTTGGTGGCCTTCGGCCAAAAACTCTTCCAGCTGCTTCATCTTTACCATGAGGTCGTGCTGGGCGGCGCGTGCGCTAATCTGCACTTGCTTCAAGCCGCCGCCCTTCTGGGCAAGGCGCTCTTTCTTCTCGCGCTTGGCCTCCTCGTAGCGGAATTTGTCGTAGCTCATCACGCGCGCCACGGGCGGTTTGGCGGTCGGCGCGATCTCAATGAGGTCCAGGCCGGTTTCCGGGCGCGCCAAGTCAAGCGCCTTTGCGCGCGACATGACGCCGAGGTTTTCTCCCTTCTCGTTGATGACCCGGAGCTCGGGAGCGGTTATTTGGTTGTTGATGCGTGGTTTCAAGTGAGTTGCAAGAGTTCGTGGAATGTATTATATAATAAAAAATAGCGGTGCGGTAGTGGTTGATTGCAGGGGGGGTTATGAACCAAGAAACCACGGGCCAGCCGACGGAAGGGACAAACGGAACGGGGCGCCTCAGGCACGAACGGAAACCGATAGAGCACATTTACGACCTTTCAGGAGACGAATGGGTAGGGATGTTTCCCGACGGGCACACGTTCATCCACGACAGCGATCCCCAAATCCTTGTTCCCGAAGAGATGGAATACGGCCTGCACGTTGCGAGGCAAAGATATTTTGTGATGGGACTTCGCGAGGAGGCCAACAGGCGTTGCGCATGATCCGGTCATCGGCGACGGGCGCGGCGGCGCAAACAAGGGGCGGCACGTTTCACGGCCGCCCTTTTTGTTATACTGGAGCCATGGACGAACCATTAGCGGCTCCTACATCACCATCCGCGCCGGCATCGCCCGCGGCTGCCCACCCCGGCGTTCCGGAGGAAACGTACCACACGCTCGGACCAAAGACGCTCTGGATATTCGTGCTCCAGCGTATCCACGCCGCGGTCATCATTCTTATTATTTCAATCGGTCTTTTTTACTTGCAGGGTCAGCCGTTCCTCGCAAAAGCGCCCATCCCGAATATTAATGTGTACGTCGCGGGCGGAGCGTGGATATTTCTTCTGCTCTTTGTGGTTGTCTTTCTCATCACGTTTTTTGTGGCGTGGCTCATCTATACGAACTATCGGTTCTATCTCGGTGATAATTCTTTAAAGATCAAACGCGGCATTTTTGATAAAGAGGAAATCGCGATCCCGTACCGCCAGATACAGGACGTGGACATTGAGCGCGACCTTTCGTTCCAAATGATGGGCCTCTCGCGGCTCATTATTCTGACCGCGGGGCATGAGGATGAAAGGCCCCACGACGATGAATCGGAAGGCGTGCTCCCCGCAATGGACAAGGGCCTTGCCGAATGGTTGCAGGGTCAGCTTCTTAAGCGCGCGAACGTGCAGAAGGTGATAGAAGAAAAATAAAAAAAGCCCCGGCGCACGGCCGGGACTTTTTTATGTTACTTGTTGCAACATCCGCAGCTATTCCCGCTCATCCACATGAATCCGCCGATGATGAGGAGGATTGGCCACGTGACGTCCACGAACCACCAGGTGAAGATACCGAGGGCGCCGAGCAAGAAATCCGCGCCGATCACGATTGCGAGTATCGGGAGCGCCTTGTGGTGCGGGCACTTGCAGACCTTTCCTTCCGGCATCTTCTGATTTTCCATCTTATCCATATTACTTTTGATGCGTTACTGTTCTTTCCGCCGACCTTTCAGGGTTTGATTAATTATAACATTTTGAGTATAATAAGGCCTCTGGGGACGCACTGGTTTTGATAGAGGCAAGCAGTGGGTTTGCGCGCCGAGGGGGACGACGTAACCGTTCCATCAAATTAACTGACAACGTAAAAGTTGCAGCTCCCAGTTTCGCTTTCGCGTAACTGCGGGATCGGGTAGCCTGGGTTCCTTAGGCTAACTCCGGTCTTATACAAGGGGACTAAGCCTTTCCCGATGATCCTGAGGAAAGGACGAAAACGCAGGATCGTTCGCCTAACTTTGTTAGACTACGCGCGTAGATGACCCATGCGCATTGCCTTTACACGGCGGTCCGATTCCGCCCGTCTCCACTCCCCTCAACTCCCTATGAGACCGGGGGCCGCATCTTAGGAAAATCCTCCTCTATAAAACTACAAAGGCCGCAGGCGTTGTCGCCAGCGGCCTCTAAGCTTCGGTCTGCCCCCAGTCTTTACGGGAGTAGGCTTTCCGCGGACTTCCGCCTTTTGTGACGCACAGGCCGGAGTGCCGAGGTACCTTCCCGGATCTCCGCGCGAGGTCTAGGTGACATCAAGCGCATAGCCCCGAAGGGACCATTTCCGGGGTCGAATTGTTATCATTATTGCAGGAGGGCAAAATGGCCCGACGCTCCCTAAACGGATTTTTGCTTCTCGCGCTTGTCCTGCTCTTTGTGCGTCCCGTTGCTCCCGGAATGCGCTACGGTTGTAATTGTGGTCGTATCTGCAAGATGGCCAAGAAGGCAGCGCGATGCGGCATCCCGCATTGCAACGGCGATGATTGACCGCACACCGAAAGCCCTGAAGCGATTTTTGCTACAGGGCTTTTGCTTGTCTCCGGTAAAGACATGAGGCCGGAAAATAAAAAAAGGCATACACGAGATAATTTTCTCGCATACGCCTTTGTGTTGGCCGTCTCCGTCACGTCAGCTCACCATGTAGGGTGAAAAGTTTCCTCGCTTGCCCTTGAGCTTGACGTAGAAGTCCTCGGTTATGCTAAAGGGGGGTGAGCTCTACGTCAAGTTTTCAACTCCTCGCTCCCCATGGGAATTTAACGTAAGAAATAAAAAGCGCGTAGTGTGGCGATCATTGCTGACCTCCTACGCGCTGTGTTCCTATGCATTGGCCCGCTTCGCTTTCTTTCCGTTGCGGGGTTTGGATGTACGTTGCTCGGCGGGAATGTCTTTTGCATTCGGGTCAACCCGTTCAAGGAATTTACGGATTTCTTCCCTAGATGCGTTTTTTGCCCAGTTCTCATGACGCAGCCGGGCTTCTCTGATTTCTTCTGATCTAATCGGCATCACTTTCCTCCTTCTTTGAAATGATAAAAATGAATATCTTTGATTGCTTCCATGCGGTAGGGGCGCACCACAATCTGGACATGGGCGCGACTGTAGAGCTGTGATTCTGGCAAGATAGGCCTTCCCTCAACAAATGCTGCCCGCACCACATTTACCTTTCTCCCATTCTCTTCCATGTATTCTACCGCGTAGTTAATAAGCGCACAATCAAATTCATGTTTTCCTCCTTTATTCACCGGCAAAAGCCTTTCTGATTTTTTATAGTCAACCTCCATTGAGGGGTACGATTCCACGATTTCCTTCGCCGCTTCAATATCAAGCAGGTCGAGGCAATCCTTTAAATCAATTTCGGCACAAAGCACTACGGGGTTTTCGGTGCGCGCTGGTGGTGGAACGCGGATAGTCGGCCATTCGCGTGAGCGATACGGCGCATCTTGAAAGAAATACACGCCTTTCCCCAGCCAATCGGTATCGTTTTCACTGAAGAGAAATCTTTCGGCGGTTTGCTTTCCTGGTTCGAGAATAGCTTCCGCCGATTCTGCGCTTGTCCCATGATAGCCGAATACCGTCAATGCGCGATCCATAAACGATCTCCTCCTCTGCGGTATTAAGTTTCTCGGGTTCTGATAAAGTTATACAATGATTTTACGATTAAAGCAATAACGATAATGTCTAAAACAAAAAGAGAGCTGGTTAGGCTCCCTGATTTTTTTTGAAATGCGACCGTTTAGTGTTAGTCGGCGGCTTTCCCCATCGCCCTGTCTTCGTCCCCATCCCTATGGTTTCGACTGCCTTTATCGGGTTCGCCGACGGCACGCTTGAGGTCCGCGTCGGAAAAATTTCTCTGTAAAAGTTGGATCACCCTTCCCGGCACCTTAAGGTCGGTCAGGGTGCCCCGATAGACAAGCACAAGAATGGGGATCGATTTACCTTGCTCCCTGAGCATCGCCGCGATTTTTTGGAGGAATTGATGGCCGTTCATTCCGCTGTCGGGTTCCAGCTCAAAGCCGGCGACGATGACTCTGCTCGCGAGAGCGGTATTCTCAGCGTAATGTGGATTTTTGAAAACCTGTGGAGAATATCTGAGTCCCCGCAAGACCCTTTCGGCAGTTTTTTCTTCTTGATTGTTCAGGCCGATAATGAGGGCCGCTGTTTCCGGATTTGGCGGGGGAACGCATTTCAGAACTTCATACATGACTGTTCACCTCCGTTATTCCCATGTGCACGGCTACCGACGGTTGCCAATACGAATTGTGTTAATGCCCACAAAAATTTCCCGCGGTTCCGCAAGTTCTTGTCGAGAAGGCATACTCACTGAGAACGCTATCGACACGAGGGCAAATCCGAACAGGCATTCAAACAGGAACGTTATGCACCTCTCGCCGAAACGCAATCCCCGCAGAGCAACCCGCAATAATTTCATGGTAGTCTCCTTGCCGCCCGTTTGGGCATTGCTGAATGGCATTATACTCTACGGCCGTAAGAATGTCGAGCCGTAGATGATCTATGATCGGGGTTGAAGCATAAATATATTGTGTTACCATGAGAACCATAAGCCACGGTACGGTAGGCTTTTAAAAAAAGCCCATGAAGAATATTAAAGCAGAATACATTTGGCTTGACGGCCAGAAACCCACCGCGGAACTCCGGTCCAAAACAAAAATTCTCACGGCCGCGAAGCCGGTTGCAAAGTTGGGCGAACTCCCCGATTGGGGATTTGATGGCTCAAGCACGGAACAGGCGGAGGGAAATTTCAGCGATTGCATTTTAAAGCCAGTTTCTTTTATATCCGACCCCATCCGCGGTGAGCCGCATATTTTGGTGATGTGCGAGGTATTGAACGCCGACGGGACGGTGCACAAGAGCAACACGCGAGCGCGGTTGCGGGAGATTGCAAAGAAGTACAAGGCGAGCGACCCGTGGTTCGGCATTGAACAGGAGTACACGATGTTTAACGGCGAGCGGCCGCTCGGATTTCCGCCCGAGTCCGGCTTCCCGGCACCGCAAGGTCCGTATTATTGCGGCGTCGGTTCCGCATACAGCATCGGCCGCGAGCTCGTGGAGGCGCACCTTGAGGCGATGCTCCAGGCGGGGCTCGCCGTGTCCGGCATCAATGCGGAGGTGATGCCCGGGCAATGGGAATTCCAGGTGGGCGCGTTGGGGCCGCTTGAGGTGGCGGATCAGCTCTGGCTCGCGCGATGGATGTTGCACCGCTTGAGCGAGGAATTTGGCATCACCATTTCATTTTCGCCAAAGCCGGTCGCGGGGGATTGGAACGGCGCGGGCGGGCACGTGAACTTTAGTACCAAAGACATGCGCAGACCCGGCGGCATAAAAGCGGTCATGAAGGCGTGCGAAAAGTTGAGCAAGAAGCACAAAGAGCACATTGCCGTGTATGGCGCGGGCAATGAAAAACGGTTGACCGGGAAGCACGAGACGTGCAGTATTGACGAATTCCGGTTTGGCGTGAGCGACCGCGGCGCATCCATCCGCATCCCGATGGCGACCGCGAACAATAAGTCCGGATACCTGGAAGACCGGCGACCCGCGGCGAACCTGGATCCGTACCAAGTCTGCGCCCGCCTCATCGCGACCACGTGCGAGTAAGGCCGCTTCTGGTATAGTTCATGCAAATGGACCCAACGCGCCGCAAGCAAGTTTTTGTCTTAGCGCTCGTGATCATCGCCATGATCCTCGTCCTTTACGAAGTCTTGTATTACGAAGGGCAAAAAGCGGTTTCCCCTGTGCCGCCGGTCGCCCAACCGACGCCGACCGCCCTGGGTGTGAAGTGCTACGACAGCCCGAACTACTTTGCCGTTGACTCGGGGGCGGGGAGCGTGCTCGTGAAATACAAGGCGTCCGCAAGCCAAACGTTCCCCTGCGCGTACGCGGCCGCCGCGGGGGATTTCCAAACGCCTTCAAGTTCACCGGATTTCTTCCTCGGTTTCGCAGGCAACTTTCTTATTATTGACAGCGGCACGGCGCCGGAGCCGCGCGGCTTGATAGTGTATGATCTCGGCACGCGGCAGCAGGTCTTTAACGATTCGTATTCCAGCCCGGTGGACGTGGGGACGAGCACCGTCACATATTGGAGTCCCACGAGTACGGTGCCGACCGCGGCGAACTGCGCGCAGTTTGGCGAACTCAAGGCGGACGGCCTCGGCATGGTGATAGAGGAATACGTGACGCTTTCTTTGCCCGGCCTTGTGAAAACCGGTTCGGGGCAATACCGCTGTTCCCCGACGCAGGGATAGCCAAAAAGCCCAAATTTAGTTATCCACAGCCCGCTTGACACGATTTTTGGAGGGTGTAGTATAAAGGAGAAGTCCATTCTATTCTAGATTTTTTCAGCAATTCCCGGACTTCATCCCGCACCCTTTACAACTCAATACCACCTCAACCCCCCCCATCCATTTTCCCGCACCTCCCGCTCTTTTACACGACGGTTTGCCCGTCACCCATCCGAAGACCTTCTCTCACGAGCAGGCCTTCTTTTTTATCTCATTAAAATAGCCGCTCAATTTTCTATTTTCTATCAAACTTTTTCAAATTCTATTCTGAACTTGCCGGTCATGTTTCCGATAAGCTCCTTTTCCTTGGCAGTTTCTTCTGCGAGGAGGTTCCGCATGAGCCATCCGAATCCGTAGAGGTTGGCGTCCTGGAGATTTTCGTAGAATGCGAGCGCGTCGTCTTCGGAAAGTTCAAATGAAAGCGTGAGGTGCGGCCGCTCGGCCGTGCCGCTTTTTTCAAACGAATGATGCGCGGAGTGATAGCGCATGAGGATCTTTTCCACCACCTTTTGAAGTTCTTTGGGTTCCATCGTTTCATGATAGCTTCGTTTTGCTGCAGGTTCAATTGGCAATAATTGACGCCATCTCTTAAAGGTATTATCCTACGCCGTAGGTCTTCTATCTCTATTCTTGAACCGAACAAGAAAGTGAGGAATGCGTTATGGTTGAACCAGAGGTTCCTGCCGTATGTCCATTGCCGGAAGCATTTGAACCACCGAGAGTGTTCTTTACTGCGGAGCCGGAGAGGAACTCGGCGAGCGTGGGAATGCTGAGACTCATGAGCGATCGGGACGCCCTTCCCGGGAGGCGATACGTAGTATTTCAGGAAGTAAATCTTGTCACGCGGTACGTTATGGACGAAGGGTTGGCTACAAATCAGCTGGTAGCACTCTTTGACGGTGATAACCAGCGCGGTTCGTACAGCTTCCGGCCGTTCTTGGTTCGGCAGGGGATTAGGCCCAGAATTCCTTCGTGGATTTCCCCCGTGAACTTCGCGGTCAAGATCAACCCTCGCATTCTTGAGGAACATCCGCGCTGTCAACGACGGTCGATCCCCGCGGAGATGTGCGCCGCGCAAATCGCCCAAAGTTTCGGCGAGAAATTATCCACCAATCTCAAAAATGGGTGGCTGTCGGCAGCCTCCTCTCGTCCGCGCGCGGATTGGTGGCGATACGCAAGGAAGAGTCGCTACCTGTTCACGTAAGCGCAATCACAATTTTTGAAGCGACAAAAAAACCGCCCGGCAGTTGTTGCCCGGCGGTTTTCTTTATCTTTCGGCCCAAAATCTTACTTTATCCAGCCGAAGAGGAAGTCCCAGACTGCAATGAAGACGTTACCCGACTGGGCGCTCACATCTGCCGTGCCTGCGGAACCCTGCGCACCGGCTGATGCCTGCGCGGTGGGGACCGTCACGCTGTAGGAAGTCTGGTTGTTCGTGTTCGTGATGACCGTGTGGTTCGGGTCGATCGCGACCGCGACCGAATACGTACCTCCCGCCTGCATGTTGAACTGGCTGTAGGGCAAATAGGTGTATTCGCACACGCCCGCCGCGATGGAACCCGCGGAGTTCGTGGTCTCACTCACGCCGTTCGCCGTCACGGAGACCGGAACGGATGCCGAGAGTGCGGTTTTGCTGCCGTTGCAGATCGCCACGCCAAAGTTCGTCGTATCGGCCGCAATCTGGCCGAGGCCGCCGTTCGTGAGCGTGATGCTTGCCGCAAGGGAGAGCGCGGGAAGCGCGACCGCGAAGAGACCAAGGGCGCTTACCGTCAAACTTTTCATGTTCATAAAATCGATGTAATGAATAGTATTGGGCCGACCTTTTTGATGTAAGAACACTATAGCACGTATATGAAAAAAGCGCAAGCCCCCTGCCCTGCTGCATGTTTTGTGGCATTGTGGCTCCGAACTATGCCCCAAAACATGCAGCAGGGCAGGGGGGGTGCACGTCTTTTAGCCAAACGTGAAGGTATAGGCGTCCAATCCCTGATTTTCCACGGTTATTTGGAGGACATGCGCCCCGTAGGATTGCCCGCTCACAAGATTGTAGAGACGGTCGGCCTGTACGACAGCCGTGCTTGAGGTGGCGCTCACGTCGCTTCCCGCCGCGCCGCCGAGCGGTTTGCCATCAAGCGTGAGCTTGAGGGTGACCGGTTGGTTCGGGTTCGCGGAGCTCGCGACCATATAGACGTTCATCGCGTCATATTCATAGAGGATTGTGGCACCCGCGCTCTCGTTTGTGGCGTATTGGTCGCTGAAGTTCCACGTGCCGCCCAAGTAAAGGGTGTTTGCGGTGATATCCGTGGTTGCAGGGAGCGTGAGCGTTTGGGCCCCAGGAGTACTTTGCGCGCCGTTTCCCAAATATCCATTCCGCGCCGAACCAAAGTAGGTTTCCGGGCTCGCCACGTCGTTGTAGTTTATTGCGATCGTGGAGGTCGGGTTCACGGTGCCCGTGGGGATGGTGCTCGTGGGAAGTCCGAGCGCGACCGCGCGCTGCACGAGCGCCGATTGTATTGCCGTTTCCGTCTCCGCATAATTTCCTTCGCCGATGGAGTTGTGAACGATGAAGCCGTCTATATTTATCAAATATTCCGCGGGCCAGTAAAGATTTTGATATGCGTTCCAGGTGCCCATGTTGCTGTCCAGCACCACGGGATATGTTATGCCGAATTTTTGCACCGCCGCCTGCACGTTTGCAATGTCATGCTCAAATTGGAATTCAGGCGTGTGGATGCCCACGATTTCCAATCCGGAGCTGGCGTATTTTTGATACCATGCCTCAAGATAGGGGAGCGTGCGGATGCAGTTGATGCAGCTGTACGTCCAAAAATCCAGGAGTACCACTTTTTTGCCGACAAGGCTTGAAAGCGTGAAGGGTTGCGTGTTGATCCAGCCGGTGGGGTCCGTGATCTCCGGCGCCGAAGGATATTCCTGCGCTTCCTGTGCGATGGTGCTTGAGCGCGAGGCGAGGAATCCACTGGAAGCCGTCGTGGAAGAGGAGGAAGACGTTGATGTTGATGTGGCAGTGAGCGTCTGGAGCACGGTGACCGCGGCTGTGCGCGGCATCTTGAGCGATTCAAGATAAATGATGGTGCCTACGACGGCGACGAGGATCACGACGAACGTTATTTTTTTGCCGGTGCTCATATTTTGATGGTTATTATTTCCCGATTAACACATTATTAAGCAGGCTCCAGTTTGCGATATAGGAAAGATTCTGGGTGAACACGAGGACGCCGAGGGCTACGAGGAGCGCGCCGAACGCAATGTTCACGTAGCGCACAACACTGGAATATTTATTAATGAAGTTCGCCGCCTGCGAGGCAAAAAGGCCCACGATGAGGAACGGCACGCCGAGGCCGAGCGAGTAGGTGATCAAAAGGGAGAACGCGG
Source organism: Minisyncoccota bacterium (assembly GCA_036266715.1). Lineage (GTDB taxonomy): Bacteria > Patescibacteriota > Minisyncoccia > UBA6257 > 2-01-FULL-56-20 > DATAXS01. Next base: position 11,367 of record DATAXS010000008.1, on the reverse strand, counting down.
TGCCGGGCGCGCTCACCGCGAGTCCCAGGATGGCGCCGAGCGCCACGCCCACGCACGGCGTCCAGCCCGCGGCGAACGCCATACCGAAGACGAGCGAGGTCAAATAGCGTGAATTGAATTTTTTTGCTGCGCCAAGCTTGTGTTCGCGCTCCAAAAAGGGAATGTGGAAAAATTCCATCAGATAAAGCCCGAAGAAAATGATGATGGCCCCGCCGATCCACGCGAGCCATTCCTGCACACCGTACGCCACGCCACGGAGAATGGAGTTCAGGAGCACGCCGAGCGCCGCAAAGACAAGGGAAAATCCGATCACAAAAAAGAGCGAGTTTAAAAAGAGCTCCATGCGTTTTGCGCGCGATTCGCCGAGCGTGGCGCCGGAAAGGTAGGCAAGGAACCCGGGGATGATGGGCAGCACGCAGGGAGAGATAAAGGAAACCACTCCTGCGGCGAAGGCGACCCAAAGTGAAATGCCGTTATCCATTGCTATTAGTCTAGAGGGCGGGCGAAAGATGTCAAGCCGACTTTACATATGGTCATGTGGATATGAGTTCATTTAAGAACCGCACGGGCGATGAGCTTTGCAAGCACCATGGCCGTGAGCGCGGCCACGAGCCAAGGGTCTATTAGGTGCGAAAAGCTTTGCACGATGATGCCGAGCGCGAGCGTGCCCACGCCCGTGAGGAATGCCGCTCTCCCCGCCACGAACTTGTGGAGCGCCTCGCGCTCGTCACGCGAAGATTCCTTCCAGACGAATCCGGCGAAGAAAAAGAAGATGAGCGCGAAGGCCGCCACGGCCATCATGAGCATGGTGGTCGGCATCCAGAACATGAATGGATTTATGAGAATGATGCCGAAAATAATAAGGATGGTCCCGAACACGATCTCGCCCCAATAATTATTTTTCATGGTAGGTAAAAATTTCTTCCACCGGTTTCTTGAAGAACTTTGCGAGCTTGAGCGCGAGTACCACGGACGGCGTATAGTTGCCTTTTTCTATGGCGATGATGGTCTGGCGGGTGACGCCCACCGCATCCGCGAGCGCTTCCTGCGTCGCGCCCGCCCCGTTGCGCAGTGCGTAGACCCTGTTCGTGAGCGCCGTTTTCATTTCTTATTATAGTAGCGGCGCGGGCGGCGATGTCAAGTCGGCTTTACCTGTTGCAAACGGCCGTTCGCCGTGATACGTTTTGAATTAGTAGGCACCTGAAAGTTTCGGATCAGGAGGGTGTATGTCGAGAAGAACTAACAAGTCAGATCTGTCTGCTCCGCTCAAGCTGTCCAACGAGGAGATCATCCGTCGCGTCCGCGGTTCGCCCAAGGATCGTCGCGCCCTGCTCGGAGAACTGTATATTCTCTATCGGCAAAGGACATACTTGCTTTGCTTGCGCATGGTCGGCAACCCCACTGACGCCGAGGATCTTACTCAAGATGCATTCATCCACCTGGGGAAAAAGATAGGCCAGTTCAGGGGAGATTCCCAATTCTCCACGTGGTTCTATCGCGTAGCGTCCAGGGATGTGTTGATGCATTTGCGTAAGTGCCGGCAAAAGGCACGTCTGATGCCCCCTCCACTCGAATTCCGCGACGAAGAAGGGAGCGAGTTCGGGAAACGGGGAGAGGCGCTTTATGCGTTTCGGGATTTTCACCTGGAACTCACCCCGGAACGGATACTTCTCGAGAAGAGTATTCACAACCTCGCGCCGGGCCAAAAAAAAATATTCCTGCTCCGGGCAGTTTTTGGGTTGGAGCACCATGAAGTTGCCAAAGCCCTCGGATGCCATATCGGAAACTCCAAATCCCAATTTCAAAGAGCCCGCCACCACCTTCTTGAAGAGTTTCAAGGGAGGTGATGGTAACTTTTTGTCCAGGGGCGCAACGGACACGATGTTCCGGATGCGCCCCTTTTTTTGCTTATTTCGTCTCCCGCATTTCCCGCTCGTGCGAACGTTTTTTGATGACCTCGCGCTTGTCGGACTTTTTTCGCGCTCGGCCGAGGCCAAGTTCCAATTTGATGAAACCGTTCTTGAGGTAAGCGCGGAGCGGGACGAGCATTTGCCCCTTCTCCTGGAGGGCGCCCGTCAAGCTTTTTATTTCCTCTTTGGTTAATAAAAGCCGCCGCGCGCGGTCTTCTTCGTAATCACTCGGCATGTTCTTTGGCTGGTAGGGCGGGATGTGTGAGTTCACGAGCCATGCTTCGCCGCCGCGCAGCAACACGCGGGCACCCGCGATCTGCAAGTGGCCGCCCTTCGCGCTTTTTACCTCGTAGCCCCGTAATTCAACGCCCGCATCGTAGGTTTCCGCAATGTCGTAGTCAAACCGCGCCCGCCGGTTTTCCGCAATGTCTGGCATAGGTTCATTATAGCGGGAAGCGCGCCCTTTGTGTTCCTGCGGGTTTTCCTTCAAAATATAAAAAACAGGCGATGGAAGTCTGGCGGCCGGGAGGGCTTGTGAGCCCTTGCGGAACCCGACTCTGTAGATTCTTCCATCGCCCGGTGAATGGCCCTGCGGGGTACAGGGCCGAGCCCGGACTATACCAAATAAAAATGGATATTGCAAAGACAATAAAAGAAGCCATCCACGCGAGCGACGCGGGAGGGCCGTCGTCCATCCCCTTGTCGGCGATAGAGCTTTCTGTGCCGGAGCACGAAAAGTTTGGCCATTATGCCACGAATTTTGCGATGCGGCTCGCGGCGCTTCCAGGCGGCGGCAAAAAGCCATTTGACCTTGCGGCGGAACTTGCGGGGAAAATATCCCAGAACGCACCCCCGGGATTTTTTGAAAAAGTGGAAGCGGTCGCGCCCGGATTCATCAATTTTTGGTTGAGCAAGGAAACGTTGCGCGACGCGCTTGCGGACGCCGCCCGCGCGGGCGATGATTACGGCAAGAGCGATACGGGCGGCGGCGAAACCGTCATCGTGGAATATTCGCAGCCGAACATCGCAAAGATGATGCACGTGGGGCACCTCCGCACCACCATCATTGGCGATGCCCTCGCAAACATCCTGGATTTTTTGAACTATAAGGTGGTCCGCTGGAACTATCTTGGCGACTGGGGCACGCAGTTCGGCAAACTCATCGTGGCATACAAAGAATGGGGCAAACGCGAGGCCGTGGAAAAGCATCCGATAGAAGAACTGCAGGAGCTCTACGTACGTTTTCACCGCGAAATGGAAGCGAAGCCGGAATTGGAAAAGCGCGGGCAGGAAGAGTTCAAAAAACTGGAGGACGGCGACGCGGAAAACCGCAAACTCTGGGAATGGTTCAGGGAAGAATCCATCAAGGAGTTGAACAAGATGTACGAGGTGCTCGGCGTGCGTTTTGACGTGTGGATCGGCGAGGCGTTCTTTGAATCACAAATGAAAGCGCTTATGGACGAACTTCTCACAAGGGGCATTGCGGAAAAGAGCGAGGGTTCGCTTGTGGTGAAGCTTGACGCAGACGGCCTCCCGCCGGCCTTGATACAGAAGTCCGACGGCGCAAGTTTGTACCTCACGCGCGACATTGCGAACCTTCGCTACCGCCTTGCGGAATACAAGCCAGTGAAGATCCTTTATGTAGTGGCGAACGAACAATCGCTCCACTTTGCACAGCTTTTTGCGATCGCAAAAATGCTCGGTCTCGATTCCGCGGAGCTTGTGCACGTAAAATATGGTCTCGTGCTTGGCGACACGGGCAAAAAACTTTCCACTCGGCAGGGTTTTGTGCAGCTTTTGAGCGAGGCGCTAGATGAGGCGGTTGTAAAGGCGCGCGAGGTTCTGGAAAAGCGGGAAGAAAAACTTTCCGACGCGGAAAAGCGCGAAGTGGCCTATGCCGTGGGTGTCGGCGCGCTAAAATATAACGACCTCAAGGAAAACCGCACGACGGACATCACGTTCAATTGGGAAAAGATGTTGGACTTTACAGGCGACAGCGCGCCGTACCTCCAGTACGCCTACGCGCGGGCAAAGAGCGTTTTGCGGAAAGCGGGCGAAGTGGGTGCGCACGATTTTGCGCGGTCGCAGGATTTTTCTGCACTTATAAGCGACAGTGGCTTCGCGCTCATTCGCAGGATTATTGAATTCCCGGATGTCGTCGTGCGCGCGGGCGAGCTCTATTCCACGAGCGTGCTCGCCACGTATCTTTACAAGCTCGCCGTCGCCATGAACAAGTTTTACGAAACAACGCCGATCCTGAAGGACGAAAACGCCGCCCGCCGCGACGCACGGCTGGTGCTTCTCGACACCGCCGCGCGCGTGCTTCAACGCGGGTTGGGGCTTTTGGGAGTCAGAACGCCGGAGAAGATTTAATTTGTAAATTTTTTATGCTGCCGAGTGAAAATCTCGAAAAATTGTATCCGAACCGCAAGATAAAGTTGGAGAAAATTCTCCGCTACCATGCGTTCGACACTATGTTTTACAGGACCAATGATTGGATCCATTCTTTGCGTGTCCGTTGGCTCGCTGAAGAGCTTTTGCCCGTGGCGAGAAGCCATTTTAAGAACATTGATTCAGAGCGGGCGACGTGTTTGGCCTTAGTGCATGATGATGCGGAAATGATAATGGGCGACGTTCAGGCGGGGCACAAGGCGATTATGTCACCACGCGCCCTCTCAAACGTGCATCACAACGAAGAGCGCGCAATCTCGCTTTTGGCAAAGCGTCATCCGATAAAAGTGGACGGAAAGTACGACTACGGGAAGCTCCTTCTGGAAATTTATCAAAAAAAGACGGTGGAAGCCCAGTTGGTCTCCTATGCCGATAAGCTGGATGGCTATTGTGAGTCCTTGCACGAAGTATATGCCGGAAATTATTCTTTATTACGGTCAATCCTATTTTATACAGATTTCTTTGCGCGCACAGATAAGACGCTTCCGAAGCTCAAGCCGATGTTCAGTGATAAGCGTTCAGCACTCACTGATCTAAAAAAGTATCTTCAGGAACGATACATAAAATTTTCGAACTACAGATCGTTCGGCAAACCGTTTACAATGCGCTCGATAAAACTTCCTAGCCAATTCCCCTTTTATGACCGTTGGCGGAAAATTACCATCAACCGTGGCGGCAGACAAGGCCTAATGGCGCTCATTGTGCAGCGGGAATTTGGTAAGTGGTAGGAATTGTTCCATATTCGTTTACCTTTGGAAAATACGGCAAAATCTGGTATTTTGAGTAGATATGGTCCGCAAGAAGGCAACCAAACCGACCGCACATAATTTTTTGGAAGGGGGATTTGACCTACCGAAGCTTGAAGAAAAAGTTCTGAAATTTTGGAAGGAGAACGATATTTTTGAAAAGTCGTTAGAAAAAAATAAAAAGGGCCCACGCGTGGGCGGTAAAAAAGCGGCGACGAAGAAATTTGTTTTCTACGAGGGGCCGCCGTATGCAAATGGGAAGCCGGCGATCCATCATGTGCTTTCGCGCGTGGTGAAGGATGTGATACTCCGTTACAAGACGATGCGCGGTTATGTGGTGCCGCGCAAGGCCGGGTGGGATACGCACGGCTTGCCGGTGGAAATGGCGGCAGAAAAAGCGCTCGGGCTCAAATCAAAACGTGACATAGAAAAACTTGGCGTAAAAGTTTTTAACGAAAAGGCCGAGGAGCAAGTGTGGATCTATAAAGACGAATGGGAACGGCTCACGACGCGCATCGGGTACTGGCTGGATCTCAAGAATGCCTACGTGACGTATGCGCCGGAGTACATAGAAACCATCTGGTGGACGCTCGCGCAGATACACAAGCGGAAGTTGCTCTACAAGGGCCACAAGGTGGTGCCGTGGTGCACGCGGTGCGGCACGGCGCTTTCGTCCCACGAGCTCGCGCAGGGGTACCAGGATGTGGTGGATAATTCCGCGTACATAAAGTTCAAACTTTTCCCCGGGCAGCAGTTCGGCAATTTTGTGAGCGACGAGCGGACGTACGTTCTTTCGTGGACCACAACGCCGTGGACGCTTCCCGGAAACGTGGCGCTCGCGGTGGGCGAGGAAATTTCCTATGTTCTTGTGCGGACGGGGAAGCCCGACCGCGCCTCGTACATCGTGGCAAAAAACCTCGCGTCAAAAGTATTTAAAGAAACCGATTTTGCGGTTATGGGAGAATTTCTTGGCAGGCGCCTTGTGGGCCTGCGGTATGAGCCGCTTTTTGATGTCCCGGCGCTCCGCAGTCCGGAGTCGTATAAAGTGCATTCGGCAGAATTCGTGACGACGACCGACGGCACAGGCGTTGTGCACACGGCCGTCATGTACGGCGAAGACGACTACGCGCTTGGCCGCAAAGTTGGCTTGCCCGAGCACCACACTGTAAACGAAGAGGGGAGGTTCGCCGAGGACGTGCCGCAGCTCGCGGGCGAATACGTAAAAGCGAAAGAAACGGAAGAGAAAATTTTCAATTATCTGCGGGATCGTGGGACTCTCTTTGGCGTGGAACCGTACACGCACGAATATCCTTTCTGCTGGCGCTGCGGCACGCCCGTCCTGTACTACGCGCGCACCTCATGGTTCATCGCGATGAGCAAATTGCGGCGTGAGCTTATGACGCGCAACAAAAAGATCCATTGGATGCCGGAGCACGTTCGCGACGGGCGCTTTGGCGAGTGGCTGCGCGAGGCGAAGGATTGGAACCTGTCCCGCGAGCGCTACTGGGGCGCGCCATTGCCCATCTGGGAATGTCGCGATTGCGGCCGCACGGAGGTGGTGCCGAGTCTGGACGAGCTCTCCCGGCTCGCAGGCGGTTCGCGCAACAACTATTGGGTGATGCGGCACGGGGAGGCGGAGAACAACATCATGCGCCTTATTGATTCCGGCGCGGGAAATTATCACCTGACGCCCCGCGGGAAAAAGCAGGTAGAATATTCTGCAAAACGTTTTAAGGCCCTGCTCGGTCGCGAAAAGAAAAAGATAGACCTTATCGTTCATTCCGACATCACGCGCACAAAAGAAACGGCCGAAATCACCGCAAAGATACTTGGCATTCCGCGTGGCACCGCGGACAAACGGTTGGAAGAGATCCACCTTGGCCCCACGCTCGCCGGTTGCCATAGCAAACAATATCACGACCAATTTCCAACATACGAATCTCGTTTTGAAAAACGGCCGGAAGGAGGGGAGTCGATACGCGATCTTCGCAAGCGGGTATGGGAGTTTTTGCAACACTGTGAGTCCAAATACACAGGCAAGAACATTTTGCTCGTGAGCCATGAATATCCAATATGGATGCTTACCCATACTGGCGAAGGATGGAGCGAAAAGCGGGCGATTGCGGAAAAGCAAAAGACCTGGGATGAAAACATCGGTTTTATCCATTGCGCAGAAATAAGAACATTGGACGTGAAGACGATTCCCCGCAATGACACCGGCGAAGTGGACCTCCACCGTCCCTTTGCCGACGACATTTATTTGAACTGCGTGAAGTGCGGGCCGGGGAAGATGCGGCGTGTGCGCGAGGTCGCGGATGTTTGGTACGATTCCGGCGCAATGCCCTTCGCGCAGGCGCATTTCCCTTTTTCGCTTACCGAAAAAGTTCTCAAATCCGCGGTGGCACGTCCGCACGAGCATATTGCGTTCCCCGCCGATTATATCGCTGAGGGTATGGACCAGACGCGGGGGTGGTTCTACACGCTCCTCGCCATCTCGACCGCGCTCGGGTATGAGGCGCCGTATCGGAATGTCATCACGTTCGGCCTTTTGAACGACAAATTTGGCAAAAAGATGTCCAAGTCAAAGGGCAACATTGTGGAACCATTCCCGCTTTTTGATAAATATGGCGTGGACGCGGTGCGCTGGTATTTCTATACCGGCACGCCGTTCGGCGAGCCGAAGAACTTTGACGAGCAGGGAATCGCGAAAGCACTCCGCGAGGCGCATCTCATCATTTACAATTCTTTTGTGTTCTGGAAGACGTATGCAAAGACGGGCGGTGCGGCCGTAGCCGCGAGCGTATTAAAAAATCCTAAAAATATTCTTGACAAGTGGATACTCGCCCGTTTGAATGCACTCGTAAATTCCGTCACGCAAAAACTGGACCGCTACGAGATCCGCGAGGCGGCGCTTGAAATGGGCGCGTTCGTGGGCGATCTTTCGCGCTGGTATATCCGGCGGTCGCGCAGGCGCCTCCAGCGCCCGGAAAGCGCCGCGGACTATGAAGCGGCGTCAGCCACCCTCGGCTACGCGCTCCTTACGCTTATAAAGATCATGGCGCCCTTTACGCCGTTCTTGAGCGAAATTTTGTACGGCCCGCTTGGCGGCGTGGCTGAGTCGGTGCACCTGGACGAGTGGCCCAAAGGCGCACGAAAATCTACGGACAAAACGTTAACGGATACCATGGAAGCCGTCCGCGAGCTTGCCGCGATGGGACTCGCGAAGCGTGCGGAAGCGGGCGTGAAGGTGCGCCAACCGCTCGCCTCGCTCTCGATTGGCATCAAACTTGCCAAAGAATTTCAGAAGATACTTGCCGACGAGGTGAATGTGAAGGAGATACTTTGGGACGCAAAATTGAAGGGCGATGTGGCGCTTGACGTAACGATCACGCCCGCGCTCCGGGAAGAAGGTCTCGTGCGCGAAATCGCGCGGATGGTGCAGGAGCTGCGCCAAAAGGCCTCGCTTGCGCCCAAGGACGAAATTGCGCTTATGCTCCAGCTTCCCGACGACGCCCGCACGGCGGTTGAAAAGAATGAACGGGCATTTCGCGCCGACGTGGGCGCGCGTACGGTGGAGTATCGCCGTCTGGAAAAATTCGATGCAGAAGCAACCTTCAAATTAGAAGAGCGGGAAGCGTGGGTCGGGCTCCGGAAGATTTAGGAAGCCGAGCGTCCTAAAGCGCAAGTCCCACCTTCTTTTTCACCTCCGCCATTTTCTTTTCCGCCACCTTCCGCGCTTCGGCTGAGCCCTCATTCAGTATTTTTATAAGCGAATCCGGCTTCACGAGGAGTTCTTTTTTCTTTTTTCTGAACTCTGCAAAATGCGCGGAGACGAGCTCGCCGAGCGCTTTCTTAAATTCCGCATAGCTCTTCCCCTCAAACTTTTTTTCCACGGCCTCCACGCCCTCGCCGCGGAGCCCGGCGGCAATGTCCATAAGGTTTGAAAGTCCCGGCTTTTTCTTCGGGTCATAGGTTACTTCGGATCCCGAGTCCGTCACCGCGCGTGCGATTTTTGCGCGAATCGCGTCCGGCTCGTCGTCCAAGAACAGACATCCTTCCGGTTGGGATTTGGACATTTTCTTCGTGGGATCCTTGAGCGACATCACGCGCGGGGTCTTGGTGAGCAGACCCTTTGGCTCAACGAACGTTTTTCCAAAGTGCGCATTGAATTTTCGTGCGAGCGTGCGGGCGAGCTCCAAGTGCTGGAGCTGATCATTACCCACGGGGATCGTCTGCGCGTCGTAGAGGAGAACATCGCCCGCCATGAGCACCGGGTAATCAAAAAGTCCTGCGTTTTCATTGTCTTGGCTCGCGCTTTTTTCCTTGAATTGTGTCATCCGGCGCAGGTCGCCCATCGGGGTGATCGTATTTAATATCCATGTGATCTCGCTGTGCGCGGGGACGAGCGACTGAAGAAAAAAGACGGACTTTTTTGGCTCTATGCCGGCCGCGAGATAGCTTGCGAAGAGATCGAGTATATTTTTGTGGAGCTCCTGAGGATCCTGGGGCTCGGTGATCGCGTGTAGATCCGCAATAAAAAAGTAGCATTCGTATTTCCCAGAACCTTGAAGTTCGGCAAATTGTTTCAGCGCTCCAAGATAATTCCCAACATGGAGGCGACCGGAAGGTTTTATTCCCGAAACAAGAACCGGTTTCATAATTTGATAATACCATGAAAAGGGACAGGCTGGCTGTAGTATTTTCGGACAGAGTACGGAGCCACACTGTCCGAAAATACTACAGCCAGCCTGTCCCTTTCTGTTATATTTCTATCACCACCGGCAATATCATCGGCCGCCTGCGGGTCTTGTTGTACAAGTACTGCCCAACCTGGTCGCGGATAAGCGTCTTCAAGTAGTCGGGCTCTATCTCGCGATAGGACGGCAACCGTGAGGTTAAAGAACGGATGCGCTTGCGGATCTCATCCAGCAACTCCTGGTTCTCTTTCAAATAAATGAAGCCGCGCGAAATGATGTCGGGATTTTTGAGCAATTTTCCCTTGTCGCGGTCCATCGTCATAATGATCACGATCATGCCTTCTGCGGCGAGCGCGCGGCGGTCGCGCAAGACCACTTCTTCCACGTCTCCCACGCCGAGGCCGTCCACCATTACGTAGAATGCCGGCACGGTTTCTTTGGTCACCGTGAACGAATCTTTGGTGAGTTCCGCCACCTGGCCGTTATCCATAAGAAATACGTTCTGTTTGGGAATGCCGATTTCGCGGGCCGACTGCGCGTTCGCGGCGCGCATAAAGTAGTAGCCGTGCACGGGCACGAGGAACCTGGGCTTAATGAGCTTCATGACGAGCTTGAGGTCGTCTTTGGGCGCGTGACCGGAGGAGTGGATGTCAACGAGCGCGGAGTGATACACGATGGCGCCTTGCCGTGCCAAGTTGTCTTTGACCGACTGCACGCTCCGTTCGTTACCGGGGATAATAGAAGAGGAAAGGATAAATGTGTCGCCGAGTTTGATCTTGATGTGCCGATGCTCGCCATTGATCATCTTCATAAGGCCGGCGTTGGATTCGCCCTGCGCGCCCGTGGACAAAATGAGCACTTTATCGTCCTTGAGTTTGTTTACTTCCTCTACGGAAATTATTGTGCCTTCTTTCGCTTTGATGAAGCCGAGCGCCTGCGCGATCTGGATGTTCGTTTTCATGGAATAGCCGTTCAGCGCGACTTTGCGGCCGAGCTTTTCCGCGATCTTGATGATCTCCGCGATGCGCGTGAGGAGCGAGGCGAACGTGGCCACGATGATGCGGCCTTCGGCAACTTTAAAAATTTCCTCCAGGTTGCGTTCCACGGTTTTTTCGGAAACCGAGTGGCCCGGCTTTTCCGCGTTCGTGCTGTCCACCATAAAGGTGTGCACGCCCATGTTGCCGATCTTTTCAAATTCATCTAGCCCTTGCGGCTCGCCTTCGTCGTTGTAGTCCACGCGGAAGTCCGCAAAGTGAACGATGTTGCCGATGGGGGTCTTCATGAGCACGCCCGTCGTTTCGGGAATCGTGTGCGGCACGCCAAAAAAGTGCGCGGTGAAATAATTGGAAAGTTTTATCTCGTCACCGCTCTTTACGGTCACCACATGCATCTTGGGCGAATTCGGAAAATCTTCCTGGCGCCGTTCTATAATCGCCTTTGTGATGGAAGTGGCGTAGATGGGGGGATTGCCGAGCTTGGCGAGCAGGTGCGGCAGGGCACCGATGTGGTCGTAGTGGCCGTGCGTGAGCACGATACCTTGGATGTTGCCACGCTTTTTTTCCA
>DATAXS010000020.1:0-21780 GCA_036266715.1 Minisyncoccota bacterium | reverse complement strand
CACGATAATGAGCAGTGATGATGCGGGGGGCTCTTCGGTAAGCTTTAAGAGTGCGTTCTGGGCCTCCGTCGTCAAAAGCTCGGCATCGTCTATCACGAGCGTCCGCTTGGGGCTCGCGTTCGGCTTCTGCCAAAGAAAGTTCTTTATCTCACGCACCGCATCAATGCCAATGGAATCCTTCACGTTCGCATCCAGCGACTTTGCGAACGCAAGGTCAACCAGCTTTGTATCCTGCAAAACCTCGCTCTCCGCCGGCGGCTCAAACTCGCCTTTTTCCAGAAACCGCGCGAGTGCGAGTGCCGTGGTCCGCTTGCCCACCATGGTGGGACCATAAAAAATGTAGCCGTGGGAAAGGCGTCCCGAGAAGGAAAGCTTCTTCAGGTCTTCGATGATCTCTTGATGCCCGGCTATCATATAATTTCCTGCCGTCCTTAGCGCTTATTGAGCAACGTGCGCTTGTAGGTATCCAAGTGCGACAAAATGAGCCCCGTCCCTTTTGCCACGCAAAAGAGCGGATCCTCCGCCACGTAGGCCTGCACGCCAAGGAAGCGCTCAAAGAACTCCGGCATGTGGTGGAGCTGGACCGAACCACCGGACAAGATGATACCTTTTTCCATGATGTCGGCCACGAGCTCCGGCGGCGTTTCGTTGAACACGTTTTGGATGGAGCTCGCGATGTCCACGAGAAGCGGGTTCAGCGCCTCCGCAATCTCATTTGAATTAATAGTGATATCCTTCGGCAAACCGGTCACAAGATCGCGCCCGCGTATTTGGTATTCCATTTTTTCCTTGGTCGGCATGGCGGAACCGATGGCGATCTTCACGGTTTCCGCGGTTTGTTCACCAATCGCAAGGCCATACTTCTTCTTTACGTAGTCCATAATGGCCTGGTCAAACTTATTGCCTGCGATGCGCAAGCTGTTCCAGGAAACAATGTTGCCAAGCGCGATCACGGCCTGCTCGGACGTGCCGCCGCCGATGTTGATGATCATGTTGCCCGAGCGCGCATTGATGGGAATGCCCGCGCCAAGCGCGGCAAGGATGGGTTCGCGCACAATGAACGCGCTCCCCGCTCCCGCCTCGCGCGCGGCGTTCATCACGGCGCGGCGCTCCGTCTGCGTAATGCCTGCGGGCACGGAAATGACGACGTCCGGTTTTATGATGTTCATCCATCCGGTCGCCTTGGAGATGAAGTACGTGAGCATCGCTTTCGTGATGTAATAATCCGCAATCACGCCGTCCTTGAGCGGCCGGTAGGCCACGATCTCGTCCGGAGTCCGTCCTATCATCTCCTTTGCCTCGCCGCCAACCGCGAGAACAGTATTATCCGGCTTCGTCAAGGCGACGATGGTCGGTTCGTTAATGATGAAGCCCTTTCCCGGCACAAAAACGACGGTGTTCGCCGTCCCAAGGTCAATGCCGATTTTTTTGCCGAACATACTGATAGATTATACGCAAAAATGGGGAAAAGGCAAAAGCAAAAATGAAAAAGGGCGACACGCGTTGATCGTTAAAGATCGTTGCGTGACGCCCTGGAATACATGTGTTACCGAGAACAGCTACTGATGGGAACTTCCGCAAACTTGACCGGTGAACCATCCGCACCCCTTTCCGTGAACCAAACTGAACTCGCGAGGGATAACGGATGAGTCGGAGCATTGCTTCCCACAAACGTCTTGCGCTGCGGTGTGGTGTAATCATCACCGACGCTCAGGTCAAGCACGGTATCGTTCACATGAACGTTGCCTTCCGAATCCCTGCAGGCATCGCCTCGTTCAAGCTTCGCGTGACTCATGTTCATGTAGGGTACTTCGAAGTGGCAGGACTCGCCGGTGCCATTGGGACACATGACATAGGTCCAGTTGCCTTCCAGTGCGACCACCACGTCGGTCCTTACAGTGGGAATCGTGAATGTCAAGATAACTGCCACAAAGAGCACTACGACAATCATTAGCACCGTCGTGCCACTTTTAGAAACTGTCATTTCCCCTCCTATACGCAAAAGGATGGTAGAGATGTGCCGCTCCGATAATAGCATATCTTGACAAAATGTCAAGAAACTCGGCGGATATCGGCTCCCAACTCCCGTAACCGTTCATCTATATGCTCATAACCACGGTCAATTTCCTCCACGCCTTCCACCTCGGAGACGCCCTCTGCTACAAGCGCGGCAAGAATATCCACCATGCCAGAGCGGAGGTCGCGCACGGTAAAACGCGCGCTTTTGAGCGGTGTCGGTCCCTCAATGACGGCGTAGTGATAGAACCCTTTTTCGTAAAAACGGCATTCGTCCCCCGCCGGGCAATCGGTGGAAACGCGGATGTGCGCTCCCATTTCGCTGAGGTCGTGCGCGTAGGCAAACCTGTCTTCGTAAATGGTTTCGTGAATGGAGGATTCTCCGCGTGCCTGCGTAAAGAGCACGCAAAGCGGCTGCTGCCAATCGGTCATAAAGCCCGGGTGCACGTCCGTCTGCACCGAAATGCCGGCGAGGGAATTCGGGCGGAAGAACGCAATGCCGTCCGCGGTCACTTCATATTCAGCGCCCATGCGCCGCACGATGTTCAAAAAAGTAATGAGGTCGTCCTGCCGCGCGCCCTTCACGAGAATGCGTCCGCGGGTCGCAATGGCAAGACACGCAAATGAAACTGCTTCGTTCCTGTCCGGCATCACGCGGTGCGTCACGCCGTGCAGGCGCGTGACGCCCTGGATCGTGATGGTGCGGGGCGGGGCAAGTTCAATAATGGCTCCCATGTTCTGCAGCATTTTTATGAGGTCAATGAGCTCCGGCTCCAGCGCGGCGTTGCGGATGACTGTTTTCCCCTCCGCAAGCACGGCGGTCAAAATGGCGTTCTCGGTGGCACCCACGCTTGGGAAGCGGAGTTCTACCTCGGCGCCATGGAGGCCATTTTTTGCCCACGCGCGATAGCTCGTCTTTGTGATCTCCATCTGCACGCCCATCTTGGCAAGCGCTTCAAGATGGATGTCCACCGGACGCGGGCCGATTTTATCGCCTCCCAGGATCGGCACTTCCGCTTCGCCCGTGCGGGCAAGCAAGGGACCGAGCGCAAGAATGGGAATGCGGTTGCGGCGGGAAAGTTGCGGCACGCGGCTGCTCTTTATGAGCGGCGTCGCAATGCGCGCGGTGGATCCGGCGATCTTCAAATTGCTCCCGATGTTCGCAAAAAGTTCGGCGATGATGCCGATCTCCCCTATCTGCGGTACGTTTTCCAAAATGCACGGTTCCTCCGTGAGAAGCGACGCCACCATCTCCTTGGAAACGGCGTTCTTTGCGCCCGCAAGCTGTATTTCCCCAAGAAGCGGTTTGCCGCCCTTGATCACAAACCGTTCGCTCATCCCGTTTTTCCCTTAAGAAATTCCGCGAGGTTGCTTTGCGGAATGCGCTCCTGTTTGCCCGTGTTCCTGTCGCGCACCGTCACCGCGCGGTCGTTCAGGGTGTCAAAATCAACCGTGATGCAATATGGTGTGCCGATCTCGTCTTGGGAATAGTAGCGCTTGCCAATGTTCCCGCGGTCATCCCAGGCGACCACAAACTGCTTACGGAGATGGTCGTGAATTTTCCGCGCATATTCCACGAGCTCCGGCTTGTTGGCAAGGAGCGGGAAAACGGCGGCCTTATACGGCGCGAGTCGCGCGGGGAGATTAAGATATATGCGCTCGCCGTCTTCGGTGTAGCTATCAAGCAGGAGCATGGCCAGCATGCGGTTTATGCCGACGGCCGGTTCTATCACGTGCGGCAAAAATTTCTCGCCCGTTGCGGGGTCGGTGTATGAAAGGTCTACGCCGGAATGCGTGGAATGCTGGGTGAGGTCATAATCACCGCGGTAAGCCAATCCCCAGAGCTCCTTAAAGCCGAACGGGAAATTGTATTCCAGGTCTTCCGTGCGCTTGCTGTAGAAGCTCCGCTCTTCGTCGCCGTGCGGGCGCCACCGGAGGTTCTCTGGATTCACGCCGAGGTTGTTGACCACAAAGCTCCACAATTCTTTTTTCCATTCCTCAAAAAGCTCGTGCCACGCGGTTTCCTTGGGATTAAAGAAATATTCGATCTCCGCCTGTTCAAATTCCAACGTACGGAAAATAAAATTGCCCTTGGTGATCTCGTTCCGGAAACTCTTCCCTATTTGCCCCACGCCGAAGGGCAGCCTTACGCGCGTGGAATCAAGGATGTTTTTGAAGGTAATAAAAATACCCTGCGCCGTTTCGCCGCGGAGATAGGCCTTGGACTGGCTTTCGGGGACTATGCCGATGTGCGTCTCAAAAAGAAGATTGAACTTGCGCACCGGTGCCCAGTCGAATTTCCCGCACGTGGGGCACGGGATCTTGTTGTCGCGGATGATCTTGTCCAGTTCTTCCACGGTTTTCCCTTCAACTTGGATCTTCTCTCCTTTCTTTTCAAAAAAGTCCTCTATTAAGTGGTCCGCGCGGGTGCGGGTATGGCAGTGTTTGCATTCCACCATGGCGTCCACGAGTCCCTTCACGTGCCCGGACGCTTCCCAGACTTTGGGATGTAAAATAATAGACGAATCAAGGCCGACCATGTCGCTCCGGCGCCGGACAAACACATTCCACCACTCATCTTCAAGGTTCTTTTTCAGCTCAACGCCGAGCGGCCCGTATTCATACGAGTTTGCCAAACCGCCGTATATCTCCGAACCCGGGAACACAAATCCGCGCCGCTTGGCGAGCGAAACGATTTTTTCCATGAGGTCTTTCGGGGATGCCATTGCTAAAAATATATTATTGCGTGACGTTCCTGCTTACGCTCTCCGAAATGGAAGTGTCGTTGGGCAGCGCCGTCGTGACGTCGCCGGCAGATGATTGGAGCGTGGCGCCCGTAAAGCCGTCGGTTGCCATGAGCGTTGTGGGACCAAGAAGCGTAACACTGCTCCCGAGTTCGTTCACCGCAGGCGTATTCGTCACTTGGATGATAGCCTCCGCGGGCGGGTCAGTGATGCCGGTTGTTGCGGGTACCACGGGGATATTCCATGTAATGAGCCCGTTTGCCGCATTGCACGTGGGCAGCGTGGTTGATGCATTGCTCTGCATGAGCACCTTTATTTGCCCGGTGCACGTGGTTCCCGACTGCAGGTACGCGGAAACAGTAACATTTTCCGCATCCGTTGCATAGTTCGTGATCTTCCATTCGAGGAGATATTGCGTTGGCTGGTTCACCTTCGGCGGATAGGGGCCGCTGTTTGTGATGCCGGTCGTGGTGTCGTGGTAAAACGCTTTCGATACGAGTGATATTGCGCCGCCCACATTGTTCGACAAGCTGGTGATTGAAACGGTGGAACTCGCCGCGGTTCCGGGCGGGACAGTGGGCGACGCAATCCGGGCGCTCACCTGTAATGAATAGTTTTTGTCGCTCGGCAGCCGGATGGGATAGGACTGCTCGGTGCGCACCTCAAATGTGATCGATCCTGTTGCTCCAGGCGCCACGTTCAAAAGCGCGGGCGTATTTGCCGCATTCCAGCTTATGGCGTTGGTAAGCGAGCTGAACGAACCGTTGCCTTGGACAGTGGAAAGATCGTACATGGCGCCCGTGAGCGCCGCGCTTATCGTTACATTCTGGAAGGTGACGCTTGAATTGTTGGCGTACGTAAGCGTGTAATTGAGCGTGTCGCCCACTTTGGACACATAGTTCGCATTATTGTTTACCGCAATGGAAAGCGAGAGTGGCGAAGAGCCGATTGCAAGGTTTGCGGAGCCGCTTGTGAGCGTATAGGTATTCCCGCCGATGGTGCCCGCAAGATTCCCCGTGAGCGCATAACTTGCGTTCGCCTGGCCGAGCACGTTGCCCGTGAGGGTGATCGTGCCATTCCCGGCCGCAGGAATGGTTCCCAAATTCCAGGAGTCGTCCGCGGGACCGTCCGGCTGCACCGTGCTCCCCTCAAAAGCGAATCCCGAAGGATATTGGAGGCTAAGCTCCACATTATTAAAACTATGAGAAGTGTTGTTGGTATAGCTTATGGGTATCTGAAAATTTTGTCCGCTAAAGACGGCTTCCGGCGCGTTCAGGGTCAGGCTGATCGCAGGACCTGCCACCACAAGATTTTCTGTTTCGTTCGTCGTATATTGCGCATTGGAAGAAGTGGTGGTGTAGGTGAGTGCCGCGGATATCTGCTGCACGCTATTAGGATTCCCTGTCGCGATGAGACTGAATGATTGGGCGCTCACGCTCCCCGGGGCAATGGCGTCGGTACTCGTTTGTATCACGCGCGGATCGGACGCCGCACCAACGAGAGAAATGCCTGCGGAAAGCGTGACGGAAAGGATCGCGTTGTTGAGTGCTACCGTTGCGTTATTAGACAAGTTTACTTGGAGCGTGAACGGGTCGCCCACGAGCACCTGCTCTGAGGGATTCGTAAAACCGATCGCCACGCTCGGCCCGGGCGCAGGGCGCAGGAAAAAATATACCGCGCCACCACCAAGAAGGACCACAAAAATAGTCACCGACCAGAGCACGACGCGGCTTTTTGTCGGACGGGGCTCGTCAAATTGTTCAACAGGCGTTTTTTTGAAGAACGGTTCAGTGGCGGGCGCTGCCGTTGTGGCCGACGCGGCGGCTGACGTGGCCGCAACCGGCTCGGCCGCTACTTGCGGTTTGGATCGTGTGGTAGATGGCGCGTATACATCCTCTTCTTTTTTGGGGCTCTTCCAAATTGAGTTTGGATTATACTTGGGCATTATCCACTAATATTAGCTCATCGTGGTCGAACTTTGAAGCTTTTGAAGCGCATGACGCGCAAAAGAAGTGCTGGCGTGCGACAGAAAACATGGCAGCCGCCTTGCCGCAGCGTTCGCACGCGGCATTTTGCGGGTCCCAGCCAAGAAGTGCAAGTATCTTGCGCCACGAAAATTCATCTTCGGTCATTTTTTCCCAAAGCAAAGGTTCCTGATCCCCTTCTGCAAGGAGCGTGCCCAGAAGGCGGAGATCGGCGGGGTTTACCGCAATTTTTCCGCTCTTCAGGGCATCCACGATCTGCGTCCCGCCGCGTTCCACAAACCGGGCCGTGACGCGGGTGCCGGGTTCCAGGTGTCCTGCGAGCTTTGAGGTTATCTTCCGGGAACTCGTGGCCTTCCCCACCACCTTCCCAAATTTTTTGGTCAGGAACGAATAGCGCGCATCCGCATCCCGCACTGGTTCCTTGTGGAGCACAATTGCTTCGGTCACGTATTCCTGCATGCTTAAATCATAAAATTTTTTTAACCGGAGAACCATAGGGGGTATATAGCATAAAGAGAAGGCGCGGTCCGAGAAATCATCGGAACCGCGCCTAGTTCAATTCTTGTATTTACCGGATATGACCGTGGCAAAAACTGCTTCCGTCTCGATTAGCTTATCGCTTAATCTCCATTCCTCGCCGATGGCCTCGACAGAGCGCCATCGCCAAGTGTCAACGAGTTTAAAACCTGCCTTTTGGCCATTACTCTCTTCAACGAACGAGAGCTTCTTGCCCATAAGGGTTCTGATGTCTCCTTCCACGGCGATAATGAAAGGGACATTGTGGTCCCTGAGGAAAAAAGCAGCATCGTACCCGCCTATCTCCTCCATGGTACGACACAGGCGCAGCGGCTTATCGGGGTGAGAGGCGAACGAACCGTCCTTGTCCAGGCAGAACTTCAATATCGGTTCATTGATGCCCTCGTCGCGTGCGACCTTCCAGATCTTTCTCCTCGCCGCTTTATTAATGCGGAAGGGAGGTATTTCCAGCTCAGGAAGTTTCATATCCCCTCCGGATAATTGTGGATGGTGGGTTGCTGTCTTTATATTAAATTAAAACATCAAACTTGCAAAATTGTGCGCGGGAGAGGATTCGAACCTCCACACCCTTACGGGCGCTACCACCTCAAGGTAGTGCGTCTGCCGGTTTCGCCACCCGCGCGTTCTAAAACAGATTATAGTATATCCCAAAAAGCACTGATTTCAAGCCCAAATCGTGCACGCTATTGACAAAACACCCATATATGATATATAATCTATCCTAGTGGGTGGGTATAAAATTCAAGAAGTTTCCGCAAAACGCGGAAGAAGGGGTGTGTTATGCGCATCTTAACGAGCAGATTGGCCCTTAAGATCGGGCTCGCGGTTGCAGGCTGCTTTGCACTCATCGCATTTGGGCTCATGGGGGCCAACCGCATCACCGGACAGCAATGCGCGATGGCGGTGATCGCCGTAATCGCGCTTGCAATGATCGGCGGCTCCGTTCTCTACAAGTGCCGGCGTGATGCAGAACGAGCGTGCGCGGCCGAGTTCGACGTGGAACTGTCGTCTGACCCTATTGAGCGAGCTATGGATGCTTCCACAATCAACGGGGATCTGGCAAAGGACAGAGCTCATGTCCGCAACCTCGAAAAGAAGTTGCAGGCGCTGGATGGCAGCATTATGCGGCGGCTCGAGCGCGGAAATCGCACGGAACGCTTCTTGCCGCGCGAAGAACGTGCGCCACTCAGCGATCAACGGGCGCAGGTGCAGGCCACGATCGACGATGGGCGTGCGACATTCGACCGCCGGCGCGCAATTGCTTGCGGTGCGGTACCCGTGCGCGTGCGCATTTGACGACATGTAGTCCCCTCTCAAGCAAAGACCCGAGGAACTTGTTTTCCCTCGGGTCTTATTTTTTATCGAAATAAAGCGAATCTATGACGGCGTGCCTAAAGTGACACGTCCAACTTAGCCCGCACGCGTGCGCCGGAGATGCCACGGACAAAATAGAGCTTGGCACGGTGCACTTTCTTGGGACTGAAAACAATTTCTATCTTTTGGATGGACGGCGAGTGGACGGGATAGACTTTTTCCACGCCTACGCCCGCCAGGATGGCGCGGACGGTGAAGGTGGCTCCCGCTTCCGAACCGTGTTTGCGCGCCAAAACGAGCCCTTCAAAAGGGGTCTTGCCTTCAAACACCCGGATCTTGGCGCCGGGGCGCACTCTGTTCATAATTTCTGGGGAGACCATAACGAAACGTATTATACCACCAATGCTTTTATTTTGCCAATAAGGTCGTCTATGGAGATCTTTACCTTCACAAAATACTCCTTGGCGCCGAGCTCGCGCGCCTTCTCAATGTCCGAATCCTGCGCGAGGTTGCTCAGGATGACGACGGGAATGTGTTCAAACCCCGGCGTAATGGAGATCGTCTGCAACACCTCAAACCCCGTTACCTTGGGCATAATAAGGTCCAAGATGATGAGGTTTGGCCGCTCCGTCTTGAGCGCCTGGATGGCTTCCTCGCCATCAAAGGCCTGGAGTACGGCAAATCCCTCTTTTTCGAGACGGGCCTTGATGAGAGACGACAAAAACCGGTCGTCCTCAACGACCATTACCTTCTTTAGGGAGGTGTTATCTGCCATATCTTTATTATACAACACTTCAAAGAGCTTTTTAGTTGCCCAAATCTATTCGACGGATATTTCTTGCGAAACTCCGTCCGACGCTATAGTTCGACTATAGTTTAATTGATCCACGCACAGCTTCCGCTACGCGTGCCTTGTTACGACTTTTGCCATGTCACCGATCTTACCCTTATCCCCGTGAGGAGATTTTGGATATTACCGGCTTCCTTGCAATGACGGGCAGTGAGTACAGGACTCGAGAACGTATTCACCGCGGCGTAGCTGATCCGCGATTACTAGCGATTCCGGCTTCGTGAGGGCAGGTTTCAGCCCTCAGTCCGAACTGAGGCAGCGTTTGATGGGATTAGCTCCCCCTTACGGGTTGGCGACCCATTGTCGCTGCCATTGTAACACGAGTGTAGCCCAGGGCATCAAAGGGCCATGCGGATTTGACGTCATCCCCTCCTTCCTCCCAGCCTGAAATTCACGATCAAAATTCTGAGAGTGAGAACTGTTTCGTTTCGGCGAGAGCCCCTTCAGGGACACTCTCGACGAGACGAAACAGTTCTCACGATCACGAACTTTAGGCTGGGCAGTTCCAAGTGACACTTGTAACACTTGATAGGGGTTGCGCTCGTTACCCCACTTAAGGGAACACTTCAAAGCACGAGCTGACGACAACCATGCAGCACCTGAGTATATTGTCCTTGTGAGAAGGGCACCGTTTCCGGCACCCGTCAACATACATTTCTAGCCCTGGTAAGGTTCCTCGCTTACTATCGAATTAAACCTCATGTTCCACCGCTTGTGCGAGTCCCCGTCTATTCCTTTGAGTTTTAGCCTTGCGGCCGTACTTCCCAGGCGGCCTGTTTAACGCGTTAGCTCCGCCGCTCCGAGGGTCGATACTCGAAACAGCAAACAGGCATCGTTTAGGGCGTGGACTACAAGGGTATCTAATCCTTTTTGCTCCCCACGCTTTCGCATCTCAGAGTCAGGAAGGTCCCAGTGCAATGCCTTCGCCTTTGGTGTTCCCCACGATATCAACGGATTTCACCCCTACACCGTGAGTTCCATGCACCTCTAACCTCCTCTAGTTCTGCCGTATCTCGCGCACTTCCAGGGTTAGGCCCTGGGCTTTAACGCAAGACGTACAAAACCTCCTACATGCTCTTTACGCCCAATAAATCCGGATAACGCTTGAGGTCTACGTTTTACCGCGGGTGCTGGCACGTAGTTACCAACCTCTTTCCATATCGCACTCATTTACATTGTTACGATATTACCGTAGTTTACGACCCGAAGGCCTTCATCCTACACGCGGCGTCGCTCGATCAGGCTTTCGCCCATTGTCGAATATTCTCGACTGCTGCCTCCCGTAGGAGTACGAGCCGTGTCTCAGTCTCGTCGTTGGGGGTCAGGCTCTCACCTCCCCTACCGGTCATAGCCTTGGTAAGCCGTTACCTTACCAACTAGCTGATCGGGCCTAGGCCGATCCTAAAGCGTCTTGCGACTTTAGCATTACTGCACTATCGGGAATTACCTTTCCTTTCGGAAAGCTATGCCCGTCTTTAGGGTACGTACCAAGGTGTTACTAACTCGTTCGCCGCTCCTTATTAACATCCGCTGTTCTTGATGTAATCGCAAACAACTTCAAAAAATAAAGCGCTCGACTTGCATGCCTTATCCACGCCGCCAGCGTTCATCCTGGACCAGGATCAAATCCTCTTATAAGAATTTGAACTTTAACATTCAAACCCTCTATAGAGGGGTTCGAATGAATTTGTTGCGACATTTTTAATCGGGCCTAGGGCCCGAAAGAAAACGTCGCCAAAAAAGAATAAATTGGGACAACTAAAAAACTCTCTAACTGCTATTAACTTGTGAAGCTGCAGTCGTTTGCATCACGGGTTCAATTGTACCAAATCGGCGGTTGGTGTCAAGCATCTCTTTATTGGGGTTATAAAAAAGAAGGCCCTGCGAAAAGGCAGGGCCGTGGTTATGGGGTCGATTAGAACAGGCATATGGCCAGAGACCAACGTCCCGTAATGCGACGGAAAAGCACGCTTAACCGTAACGTGATGGTTGAGGCGGTAACTTCGCCATGAAAATAACAGATTCCTCTCCGTAGTGCGTGATTAAATTTTTGAAGTTTTGCAGGATTTTTGAAGCCCCAACGGACACATTCGGCACATCGAGCCATTTTGCGACCCCCAAAGAAAATAAGGTACCAATTATTACTACGTATTGACCAATGAAAAAGTTTCGCATATAATGACCTAGCTATGAAGAATGATATTCATCCAACCTACTTCCCCCAGGCGAAAGTGGTCTGCGCATGCGGCAATTCGTTCACGGTGGGAGCAACCCAGAAAGAAATACACGTGGAAATTTGCTCCCAGTGCCACCCGTTCTACACCGGCGAAGAAAAATTGATAGACACGGCCGGGCGCGTGGAAAAGTTCAAAACGCGGCGCGCGGCAGCGACTGCGGAGCAGAAACCGAAAAAGGTAAGGATAAAAAAGCAGCAGTAAAGAAAAAGCGCCACCTAAATGCAGGTGGCGCTTTTTTGTTTTGGTCGTGAAACCGGTTGTTGAAGTTGCGCTCGTTTACGACGCGATCTTTTTCTCTCTTAAGAAAAGCTTCTGAGCGAGAAAGAATGCGAGTAAAAAAGCGAGGCCGATCAGGAATTGAACTGACGAACTAGGTTCGGGAGTCCCAACTGGTGGTGGTGGAAGCGGCGGACCGACGGGCGGAACACCTCCCCCGACAATTGGCCAGTAGACGGGCGGAATACCTCCCCCTGCCCCGCCGCAAGTATAACAACACGTCGTGCACGCGGCCGTTACGACGGGAGTTGTGGGGGTTGGGAGGGGTGCCGATCCCGCAGGAACGGGCGTGGAAACATACGAGGTGCCTCCCAATCCTCCGGGACCTGGTTGTTCTTCTGAGGGCGGGAGCACTGCTGCCCTGGGCGGCAGAACCGCCGAAAGTTGGTTGCCGCACGCACACCGAAACATGTGCGTACCGTCAGTCAATACCCGCATGTGCCCTTTGAATTTTACGGGCTTGCCCGTCCAATAAACCTTCCCCTTCCTCCAAAAGGTTGTGAAAAACGACTCGGGGTTACCGAGAACCTCCATATGGAATTTGTCCGGATCGAGGTCCTTAAACAGATATCCGACGAGCGGGTCGTTCTTCTCCTTCTTGAGTTCGGCGCGGCTTTTTACGATATCGTCATCCTTGCAGATTCCTCCTGGTACTACCGCCAGAGAAAGTTCGCTCTCTTTTGGTTTTGCCGCCACTGGTTTAGGCGTGACGGCCGGCCGGGAAGAGATCGCTGAAGACGGTTGCGTTACCACAAGAGGATGCCCTCTTTTGTTGTTGGGAAAATGGGTGAGAAAGTAATACAAGAACAGCGCGCCGAGCACGGCCACGACGGATGCAACGGCTATCGTGGACGGGTTCCAGCGAAATTTTCTGGTAAGCCAAAATTCTCTTTGCGGCACATGTCCCTCCGGTCAAATGGTGTGATTTAATATTGCAAGTTTACTGCCTGTAATTTACCTAGATTAAATCATTTTGTCCACACGCGGGGTTGCTCATTTAAACTTCATGGAGTATAAGTGAAAATGGTACTTCACAATATTTTCGCTTGAGAGGGGTGGAAAAAAGGGGGCTGCATGGAAACAATTTTGAAGTGGAACGAGTGGTGGAAGTGGAAACGAAGGTGGTGGCATTATCCGTTTGTGTTTGTGGTGGTCGTTTGGGGAACCGTGCTTATTCCAGGATGGTCGAAAGACCTTGGCATCGTTCTCATTGGGGTGATTTGGCATGGTGGTTGGGCCGAGAATGCCGCGTGGTACTGGATAGCCGTCGGCATATCGCCGCCGCTTGCCCAAATCCTCGCAGTAGCTTTTGGTACGGTTGCCGCATCCTTTGAATGCTACGGCCTGTTGCGCGGGAACTATGCAAACAACACCCACGGCGTCTCTGAATCCATGATGCGCCATCCCCGACTTGAACCATGGATAAAAAGGGTCCCCTACTTCTTTATCATATCGCTTGGGCTCTTTTCTCCTATCGGCGGCTTTCTCGCGGGAGTTGCCATTGCCCGCTACACAAAACTCCCAAAGGTCACTGCCTGTATCTGGATTTTGGGGATCAACCTTGTCAGGCTCACGATGTACAACGAAGGTTTTTCACGGTTGAAGCCGCCTGCATTTCTCATGCACAACATCCACTGGTTTTTGCGATAGCACCGCAAACTTCCTGAGTCCCTCCCCTCTCAAAGTTTTACTCCCCGCAAATGCACCGTGCATTCCGCGGGGAGTTTTTTTATTTCTTTGCGAGTATCTCTTTCACGCGCTTCACGGTCGTTGGGAGGTCAAGTGTTTTATCAATGTAATCTTCCATCCCGAGCTCCTTGGTGAGCTTGTCGCGATTCGCGGAAGTGGTGGGCCACGGGTCTTTCATACTGCTCAAGAACGCTATCTTTATATCTTTTGTGACAGGATCCTGCTTGATGGCAAGTGCGGCGTCGGTCCCCGTCTCGCCAGGCATGCGGATATCCATCAGGATAAGGTCCGGCAAAAGTTTTTTTGCGGCATCTATTGCCTCTTTTCCGTTGTGCGCCACTACCGGCTCAAACCCGGCATTCCGGAGATTTTCGGACATTATTTCCAAGAGGTCTGGCTCATCGTCTACTATGAGGATCAGAGGCTTTTCGCGCATGTTATTTTAGGAAGCCCTTGATCTGGCCGACCAAGATATCGAGGTCATCCGTTTTCTTGAGATATCCCTGCGCGCCGAAATCCTGCGAGAATTTGCGGTTCATTTCCTGCATTTCCATGCGGGGATCGCCCAAGCTTGTAAGAAATGCCACCTTGGTATCCTTGGTGGCGGGGTCGGCGCGAAGCTGGAGCACGGCCGAAGGTCCGTCCATAACCGGCATGTTTACATCCATGAGCACAAGACTGGGCTTAATTTTCTTCACCTTTTCCACGCCCAACTGGCCATTCTCGGCGGTTTCCACGCGGAAGCCCTCGACGCCTAATTTTGCGCTAAAGATCTCCCGAAAATTTGCTTCATCGTCTACTATCAAAATAAGCGGTTGCTCTGCCATCGATTTCCTATTATGATACCATATTGAAAATGACAGTAAATAAGATAATTCTTGAAATACGGGCAGGCGCAGGCGGCGATGAGGCCGCCATTTTTGCGGGAGACCTCGCGCGCATGTACCAGCGTTACGCGGCCAAGCGCGGCTGGGGATTTTCCATACTTGACTCAAATTCTACTAGCTTGCAGGGTTTTAAATCGCTCGTGGCCGAGGTCCGCGGCGAAGGATGCTATGACGCGTTCAAACACGAGTCGGGCGTCCACCGCGTCCAGCGTATTCCCAAGACCGAGAAGTCCGGCCGGGTGCACACCTCCACCGCCTCCGTGGCCGTTCTCCCCGTGGTTGAGGCAAAAGAGGTAAACATCTCCCCTGCAGACATTGAAGTGAGCTTCTCCCGCGCCGGCGGTCCCGGCGGGCAAAACGTCAATAAGGTGGAAACTGCAGTGCGGTTGCTCCACAAGCCGTCCGGCATCGTGGTTTCCTCACGCGAGGAACGCTCCCAGCATGCGAATCGGGAAAAGGCGATGGACGTGCTCCGGGCCAAGCTCTACGAAATTGAGCATACTAAGGCCTCCGGCAACGTGGCGGACATACGGCGCGAGCAGGTTGGTACGGCCGACCGGTCCGAAAAAATCCGCACGTACAATTTTCCCGACGACCGCATCACGGACCACCGCATTGGGAAGAAGTGGCATAACATTGAAAAGATCTTGGAGGGAAATATGGACCCGATCGTGGAGGCGTTTGAAAAAGCAGAAATAAAATAAGAGGAGGTTCGCGTGTATATGCGCCCCTCCCCTTTTACTATTTTTCCACGCGCATCACGAGCGAACAGCAAGGTGTCGTAACCGAGAACATAATTTTGGTTTTTGGTTCGTCTCCCCTCGATCCGCTCATGGTGACAATTTCACTGACTTCTTTGCTGTTACTTTCGCTCAAGGGAAAAACATGGCGACAATTGCGACACTCCACGGCATCACCGAGTTTCATAAAATCCTCCCTCTTGAAAGAATAACTATCAACTGAGAATCTCGTCAACCGTGATGATCTCGTTCAGGATGCCGTCAATGAGATCATACTTTTTCGCCTCTTCCGCCGTAACCCACGCGAAATCGGTCATCTCGTGATTCAACTTCACTTCCCCACGCTTGTAGCGTGCCCAATAGGAAAATGTGACGACGGGATATCCGTCCGGGCGGATAAACACCAAATCCGTCAGATAGTTTGGCTTTTCTATTTCAAGGCCGGTTTCTTCGCGAACTTCCCGGCGCAAAGCCAATTCCATCACGTTGTACCACTGTGGATGGCTTGGCGCGCTCCACGGCAAAGATTCGTAATCTTCACGCGTAACTTTTCCGCCCGGCGAGGTCCATTTGCCGGGGAACACTTTCTCGCTCGTTGAACGTTTGGTAATAAGAAATTTGCCGTCCCTCACAACGAGCGCCGTTGCGACGACAAAATGGACACGTGGATCAAGAGGCTTTTCCATACCAAAACTATATCATAAAAAAGTGCGCATCCTCACCTAGTGAAGATGCGCACATGATGTCGTTGGAGGAGTGTGGGGTTGTTGTTAGAAAAGGCGGATTGTTTTCCGCGTGCCGTCTTGTTTGATCTTCTCGAAGTGGTCGGGAAGACCGAACTCCTGCTCTTTTGCAAGCGCGTGAATTTTTTCTCGCGCGCGGCCGTTGTTTTTTGCCGAAAACTCAATTGATGAGCCGGTTCCATCACCGCTTGCTCCCGCCGATTGCCCCGGCGGTATCACCACATATTTCATAATCTCCCTCCAAAGGAGAATTGAACGCCGAAACTGAGCATATCATCCTCACCGGTACGCCGTCAAGAACACCCACACCTGCAAGTCCGGAGGCAGCTAGTTTAAGATGTTCTTGATCTCGGGATCGTAGAGCATCGCCTCGTTGAGAAGTCGATAATCAATAAGTTCATGCCCGTGGAACCAGAGCGGGATCTCTTTTTCTGCTTCGTCCACCGAGCCGGATGCGTGAATGAGATTGCGCACGGCGCGATTGTCCACGTCAGCGACTTCATACGAGTCAATCGTGTAGTCGCCGCGAATAGTGCCCATGTCGGACGTAAGCGGTTCCGTGCCACCGGTGATCTTGCGCACCACACCCACCGCGTGCATCCCCTCCCAAACCATTGCAACAACGGGACCCTTCGTCATATATTTTTTGAGGTTTGCCAAGATTATCTCCGTGATCTTGAGCGGGTCTTCCGAGGGCGGGTTCTTGCCCTTTTTACGATAGGATTCGATGGTCTTCATGCCGGTCTTTACGCGCCAATCGGGATCAATAAGGTAGTGTTTATCTATCAGTTCAACCGTCGGCACGAGCATCTTGAGGCCCGCGAGCTTGAGGCCGCTCTGTTCATAGCGCTTGACGATCTCGCCGATGAGCGACCGCTGGATGCCGTCGGGTTTTACGACAACGAGCGTGCGTTCGTGTTTGGGGTGTTTTGCAGGCATGGATAAAATTATTTTGAAATTATTTCTTTTTTGACTTGAGTTCCAATCCTAACTCATCCAGCTGTGCTTTGTCCACTGGGGATGGCGAACCCATCATGGGGTCGCGGCCGTCGCCCGTCTTGGGGAACGCAATAACTTCGCGGATGTTCGGTTCGTTTTGTAAAAGAGAGATCAAACGATCCAAGCCCCACGCGATGCCGCCGTGCGGCGGTGCTCCATAACGCAGTGCTTGCAGCATGTGGCCAAAATTTGCGCGTATCCTTTCCTTTTCAAATCCCATGATAGAGAAAACCGCCTCAAGCGCATCCGGCTCGTGGTTGCGAATGCTGCCGCCGCCGATCTCGAGACCGTTCATTGCCACGTCGTACTGCGTGGTCAAAATTTCCGGAATCTTTTTCTTGCCGAGAAGGTCCTGCATAAATTCCGGCTTCGGCGCGGAAAAAGGATTGTGCGTAAATGTCCAGCCGCCCTTGTCCGACTTCTCAAAAAACGGGAAGTCTATCACCCAGCAAAACGCGAGGAGATTCGGATCGTCTTTATCTTTGCGAAGGTCGGGGCGGTCGGTGCCATATTTTTCCATGGCATCCTTGTAGTTCAAGCGGGGAAACGGCACTTCTTGTATCTTTTTTTGCGGATAAAGTTTTTTTACGATGGCGATCAGTAGTTCCTCGTTCAAGCGCATCACGTCTTCCCGGTCCACAAAGCTCATCTCAAGGTCCAGCTGTGTGAACTCCGGTTGGCGGTCGCCGCGGGTGTCCTCGTCACGGAAACACCGCGCGATCTGGAAATATTTCTCAATGCCGCCTACCATGAGGAGCTGCTTATATTGCTGAGGCGACTGCGGCAATGCATAAAAACTCCCGTTTTGGATGCGCGACGGCACGAGATAGTCCCGCGCGCCTTCGGGCGTGGATTTGGTGAGGTCCGGCGTCTCAATTTCAATGAATCCCCTTTCACTCAGAAAATCGCGGATAAATTTTATGATATGATGCCGCGCAACCAGATTATTTTTGAGTCGTGGGCGGCGGATATCCAAGTAGCGGTACGTGAGGCGCGTTTCCTCGTTGATCTCGTATCCAACGCCGTCCACCGGAAAGGGCAATGCTTCGGAGGGGTTGATTATTTTGAGCTCCGCAGCGCTCACTTCATAATGTCCCGTCGGCATCTCGTCATTCACCATTGCGGGCGGGCGTTTTTTTACCTCGCCCTTCACGCTCGCCACGTATTCCAAACGCAAATCTGCGGCGCCTTCCACCTTTGGCCCAAAAACCACCTGCACAAGACCGCTCCGGTCACGCAGGTCAATAAAAAGCAACTTCCCATGGTCCCGGCGCGCGTGCACCCAGCCCGTAAGTTCCACTTCTTCGCCTTCGTGTTGAGTAATTTCAGAAACTGCGATTTTCATATAATACTTGTCATATTTGGGCGGGTGGATGTTCTGTTTTGACGCCATTCGTCTCTCGCATGGCGGCGAAACAGAACATCCACCCGATCCACAATATGCTAATATTATTACAATGTTGACGTTTGAACAAATGCTCGGTCGCCTCATCGTCGCCCTCGTCCTCGGCGCGATCCTGGGTGTGGAACGAGAACTTGTGGGTAAGGAAGCGGGCGTGCGGACGGAGATGATCGTTTCGGGCGGGGCTTCCATCTTGGCCATGATCGCGCTCGCACTCCCCTACATCGCCGCGCAGATGTCCGGCACAGTGGTTGACCTTTCGGCGCAGGCGTACGCGTTTACCATCATTGCAAACGTGGTGGTAGGCATCGGCTTCCTTGGCGCCGGACTCATCATCAAGATGAACGATCATCCGCGCGGCATCACGACCGCGGCGCTCGTGTGGACCACGGCGGCAATCGGTATTCTTGCGGGAATCGGCCTTTTTGCATTCGCCACCGCGGCAGCGATCATCTTTGCATTCACGCTTTATATCTTGCGGAAGCTCAATATTTCAGAAAAGCTGGAGCGGCACCCGGGGACGCCGGATTAAACCACCTCGTGGGCGAGGTCAATACGCCTGCGGGCGTATTTTATTTTTCTATAAGCTTTCCATATCTCCGATAGAATATTCTTTTTGCGATCTCTACCGCAAAGAGATAGAGCGCCACGATGCACGCGATGAGCACGAGCGGGAGCCAGCTAAAGTGGATAAAGCCCAGCGGCGCGCCGAGGAGCGTGTACGGGATTATCCAGCCGATCAAGACGGCGAGCACCGTGCTTGTGGCAAGCTCCCAACTCGGCGGCGTCTTCCAGAAACTGCTGCGGTTGCGGATAATGCCCACAACAAACGTCTGCGTGGCAATGGACTCCAGGAACCAGCCCGTTTGGAAGCCGGCGGGAGAAACGTGCAGGAGCCACAGCAGCACGCCGAACGTCACAAAATCAAAACAGGAGCTCAGCGGTCCAAAAATGATCATAAACTTTTTCATGAAGCCGATATCAAACTTTTTTGGGCGTGCAAGGAATTCGGCCTCAACGTTGTCAAAAGGAATGGCGAGCTGGGATGAGTCGTAAAGAAAGTTGTTGAGCAAGATCTGCGGCGCCGTCATCGGTAAAAAGGGCAGAAAAATGGACGCAATGGGCATGCTGAACATGTTGCCGAAATTGGAGCTCAGCGCCATCATAAGATATTTGAACGTGTTCGCAAACGTGCGGCGGCCTTCCACGATGCCTTCAATGATCTCGTGGAGTCCTTTTTTAAGCAAAATGATGTCGGCGGTTTCTTTGGCAATGTCTACCGCATTCTGCACGGAAATGCCCACATCTGCCTCTTTAATAGAGAGCACATCATTCACGCCATCGCCCATATACGCAACCACATGACCGTTTTCGCGGAGCGTATGGATGATGGCTTCTTTTTGCTCCGGCGTGACGCGGGTGAAGACATTCGTCCCTTCAACCTTCATCTTTAAGTGATGCTCGTCGAGTTTTGCAAGATCGTCGCCCGTGAGCGGATTTACGATCGTAAGACCAATTTCCTCCGCGATGTGTTTTGTCACAAGAAAGTTATCGCCCGTGATGATCTTGATCGCCACGTTGTAATCGGCCATTTTCTTTAATGTTTCTTTAACGGTCTTTTTGGGAGGATCAAGAAATGCCAAGAAGCCCATAAAAGACAATTCTTTTTCGTCCGCTTTCGTGTATGGCGTGTTCCGGAACGCTACTTTCT
Source organism: Minisyncoccota bacterium (assembly GCA_036266715.1). Lineage (GTDB taxonomy): Bacteria > Patescibacteriota > Minisyncoccia > UBA6257 > 2-01-FULL-56-20 > DATAXS01. The sequence goes on along the minus strand of DATAXS010000020.1, from coordinate 1,650 downwards.
TGACCCCCACACCAAGGACGCGGAACCCGTCGTTCGAAAGAGATTCATATTCTTTATTAATAGCCGTGCGCAGCGCGTCGGTGAGCTTTTGCGCGCCCGCATCCGGACCACCGCACGCAGTAGCAGCCTTTAATATCTCTTCCGGCGCGCCTTTTGCGATGAGCATCGTTTCTGTTCCCTTTTTGACCACAATGGATTCCAACCGCCGTTCCGCGTCGAAAGGTATTTCATCCACCTTTTCCCATCCGGCGATATCTATGGTCCCCTTCTTTTCCTTGTGTTCCACGACCGCGCGATCAAGCACGCCCGTGCCATGGATGCTCGTGAGGTTTTTACTGCTCAGATATCCCCAAAAGAGCACTTTGTCGCTCTCGGCACCTTTTTCGTCCACCGACTTTACGAGCGCAATGCGGTCCTCGGTAAGTGTCCCTGTTTTGTCGGTGCAAAGCACGTCAACGCTCCCAAAATTGTGAATGGCCGCAAGTTTTTTCACGATGACGCCGCCTTCCGACATCCGCAACGCACCTTTTGCAAGGTTGCTTGTCACGATAAGCGGCAAGAGTTCCGGAGTGAGCCCGACCGCGATTGCGACGGCAAACAGGAATATTTGGAGCGGGTCGTGGTGAATAAAAAATATATTAAGAAGAATAACGGCGAGCACCAAAAAGAGTGTGGTGCGGAAAATGAACAAACTGAAATCCTTAAGGTTCTTTTCGAATTCGGTGGGGGTATCAGGCCTCTTTAATTTATCCGCAATGCTCCCCACTTTTGTCTTTGTGCCGGTAACGACCGCGACCGCGGTCCCCTTGCCCGCAACGACGCTCGTGCCGAGATATAAGATCTTTCCTTCCGGCTTCGTGGGATCTTTTTCGGTGGGCAATGATTCACCGGTAAGTACACTTTCGTTCACAAAGAGATCCCTCCCTTCAAAAAGCACCGCGTCCGCAGGCACAAGGTCGCCGGCCGCGAGCTCGATCACGTCGCCAGGAACCACCTCGCGCACATTCCTTTCCTTTAACTCCCCGCCGCGCAGGACGGCCGCCGTGATGCTCACTTTTTCCTGCAGCGCTTCCGCGGCCTTGGCAGATTTGTACGTATTTATGAAATCAATGAATGCGCTTCCAAAAACGATGATAAGAATGATGCTCGCCTCAAAGTGGGACCCGAGCGCACCGGAAACGAGCGCGGCGAGTATCAAAAGCAAAAGAAGCGGACTTTTGAACTTTGAGAAGAAGATCAGGACTGGTTGGAGTTTTTTCCTCTGGGAAAATTCGTTCGGGCCGAACTCTTTCAGCCGCCGGGCGGCCTCTGCGGGTGCAAGTCCCTTTTCTGTCGTTTTCAGCGTGCGAAATATCTCGTCCGGCGTTTTGGACGAGAGTGCTTTAAGGTCGGTAACTTCGGGCATTGCCTTTATTCTAACAAATACAAAACCCCGCTTTCGCGGGGCTTGTAGTTGGCAATCCGTAAGCCGGATTCTGTCGATCATCCGGCGCATTGCTGCGCGCAAATTGCCGGACGATGGACGGTCATTTCTCTGGGCCCTTGATCGCTCGCGGGCTCGGTGCGGCACTCTCCCGTGGCACGCCTTGCGGCATCCATGGGAGCGCGGCCTTGCACCCAGTAAGGGTTTTGCCGTTTCACTTCCGCTTT